>CAYYJN010000071.1:0-9008 GCA_964472275.1 uncultured Solibacteraceae bacterium | reverse complement strand
ATCGTCTCGCGGGCCAACTGGAAGGGCTCGCCAAGGTGACCGTGTGGGCCGCGCCTGGCGGCAGCCTCGCCCAGGCCGAAGCGCAGTTGAAGCAGGACCCGCGTTTCGTCGCCGTGGAGCGCGTCAGCGCCCAGGAGAACGCCAACCGCTTCAAGGAAACGACCCAGGAAGCGGGCCTGTTGCTGGAAAGCGTCGGTCAGGACGCGTTGCCGGAAAGCCTCGAGCTGAGCCTCCGCCCCGACCTTCGCTCGCCGGAGAAGGCCATGGCCGTGGGCGCGAGCCTCAAGACGCTGCCCGGGGTCGTGGATGTGCTGGTGGATCAGGAACGCCTCGCGGGCCTGCTGCGCGTGGGGCATCTGCTGCGTCAGGCGCTGGGCGCGCTGGGCCTCCTCTTGCTGCTGGCCGCTGGATTCTCCACGGGCAATGTGATCCGCATGAGCATCCTCGCGCGGGAGGAGGAGATCGGCATCATGCGCCTCGTGGGCGCGAGCGAAGCCTTCATCCGCACGCCGCTCCTCATGGTCGGCGCGTTGCTGGGCCTGCTCGGCAGCCTGCTCGCCGTGGCGGCGCTCTACGCGCTGTGGCTCCCGCTTTCCCGCGGCGTGCTCGGCCTGCCGCCGCTGCTGGTGGAACTGGCGCGCCTCGGCTTCTTCTCGCCCAAGAGCCTCGCGCTCCTCGTCTCCGTGGGCGCGGCCACCGGCGCGCTCGGCGCGCTCTGGGGCTTCTGGTCCACCCAGCGCGCCCAGCGCCAGATGGAGAGCCAGCTCGCAGAGCGCAGCTAGCGAAGGTGTAAACTGGGCGATCTGGAGTTTCGATGATCCGCAAGCAGGACGCCCTCGACTACCATTCGCACGGCCGCAAAGGGAAGATCGAAGTCATCCCGACCAAGGCCACCAGCACCGCGCGCGATCTGTCGCTGGCCTACTCCCCGGGCGTCGCCGAACCCTGTCTGGAAATCGAGAAGAACCCCGAGGACGCCTACCAGTACACGGCCAAGGGCAACCTCGTCGCCGTCATCAGCAACGGCACGGCCGTGCTGGGGCTCGGCAACATCGGCGCGCTCGCGGGCAAGCCGGTGATGGAGGGCAAGGGTGTCCTCTTCAAGCGCTTCGCGGACATTGATGTGTTCGACATCGAAGTGGACGAGACGGACATTGATAAGTTCTGCCAGGTCGTGCGTGCGCTGGAGCCCACCTTCGGCGGCATTAACCTGGAAGACATCAAGGCCCCCGAGTGCTTCGAGATCGAGAAGCGCCTCAAGGCGGAGATGAAGATCCCCGTCTTCCACGACGACCAGCACGGCACCGCGATCATTTCCACGGCGGGGCTCTTCAACGCGCTGGAGATCGCTGGCAAGGACGCGTCCAAGGTGAAGGTGGTCTTCAGCGGCGCGGGCGCCAGCGCCATCGCCTGCGCCAACATGTTCCTCGTCGCGGGCGTGAAGCTGGAAAACCTCTGGCTCTGCGACACCAAGGGCCTCGTCCATGACGGCCGCACGGAAGGCATCAACGCCTACAAGGCGAAGTTCAGCAAGAAGTCCGATCTCCGCACGCTGGAAGAAGTCATCGCGGGCGCGGATGTGTTCGTGGGATGCAGCGCCAAGGGCCTGCTCACGCCGGACATGGTGCGGAGCATGGCGGCGAAGCCCATCGTATTCGCGCTGGCGAACCCCGATCCCGAGATTGACTACCCGACGGCCAAGGCCGCGCGGCCCGACATCATCCTCGCCACGGGCCGCAGCGATTACCCGAACCAGGTGAACAATGTGCTCGGCTTCCCCTTCATCTTCCGAGGCGCGCTGGATGTGCGCGCGACCGAGATCAACGAGGCCATGAAGCTCGCCGCCGCCAAGGCCCTGGCCGCGCTGGCGAAGGAGGATGTGCCCGAAAGCGTCGCCAAGGCCTACGGCGGCCAGAAGTTCTCCTTCGGCCCCGACTACATCATCCCCAAGCCCTTCGACTCGCGCGTGCTGCTCTGGGTCGCGCCCGCCATCGCGAAGGCGGCCATGGATTCGGGCGTCGCCAAGGCGCCCATCCAGGATTTCGCCCGCTACCGCGAACAGCTCGAAGCGCTCCAGGGCCGCAGCAAGGATGTGATCCGCACCGTCATCCACCGCGCCAAGGCCGATCCCAAGCGCGTCGTCTTCCCCGAAGGCGACCACCCGCTCATCCTCCGCGCCGTGCAGACCATGGTGGACGAAGGAACCTGCAGGCCGATCCTCCTCGGCCGCGCCGACCGCGTCGCCGCGCGCATCGCGGAGATGGGGCTGGATCTCGGTTCGGTGGAGGTCGTGGACCCGGAGACCGCGCCGTTCAAGGACGAGGCCATCAACGCCTACCACGAAGCCCGCAAGCGACGCGGCGTCAGCAGGGACGAGGCCCTGCGCCGGATGCGCAGCCGCATCTACTTCGGCGCGATGATGTGCAAACTGGGCCACGCGGATGGCCTCGTCAGCGGCCTCACCAGCTACTACCCGGAGACCATCCGCCCCTGCCTGGAGATCATCGGCACCCGCGAGGGCGTGAAACGCGCCTGCGGCGTGTATGTGATGGTGCTCAAGAACCGCGTCGTCTTCTTCGCGGACACGACCATGGTGATGGATCCGAGCAGCGAGGAGCTGGCCGAGATCGCGCTGCTCACCGCGGATCTCGCCAAGGATCGCTTCGGCATCGAGCCCGAGGTCGCCATGCTCTCCTACAGCACCTTCGGCAGCATTGACAACGCCGAGTGCCGCAAGGTGAAGCGCGCCGTGGAGCTGGTGAAGGCCCAGCGCCCGGGCCTCCACTGCGACGGCGAGATCCAGGCCGACGCCGCGCTCTCCGCCGAGATCCTGGCAGAGAACTACCCTTGGGCCGACCTTCAGGGCGGCGCGAATGTGCTCATCTTCCCCGACCTCGCCAGCGGCAACATCGGCTACAAACTCGTGCAGCGGCTCGCGGAAGCCGAAGTCATCGGGCCGATCACCTGCGGCATGAAGAAGCCCGTCCATGTGCTCCAGCGCCACTCGGACCTCAACGACATCATCCATCTCACCGCGCTGACGGTCGTCGAAGCGCAGCAGGGCTGAGCGCCATGCCTCGGTTCGTCGCTTTCCTCCGGGGCGTCAGCCCCATGAACGCGAAGATGCCCGAGCTGAGGCGCGCCTTCGAGGACGCCGGTTTCACGGCGGTGAAGACGCTGCTCTCCAGCGGCAATGTCGTGTTCGACGCGCGATCGCGCTCGGAGGCGACGGTCGTGGCTGCGGCCGAGGCGGCGATGGCACCCCGGCTCGGCCGCGGCTTTCCAGTCTTTCTCCGCGCCCAGCCCGAATTGCACGCGTTGCTGGAAGCCGATCCCTTCGCCGCTTTCGAGGCGCCCGAAGGCGCCAAGCGCGTCGTCACCTTCCTGCGCGAACCGCGCGAGATCAAGCCGAAGCTGCCCATCGAAGGCGGTGGCGTGTCCATCTTCGCGCTTCGGGGCCGTGAAGCCTTCACTGTCTACCAGCCCGGGCCGGATGGCCCCGTCTTCATGGCCATGATCGAAAAGGCCTTCGGGAAGGACCAGACCACACGCACCTGGGACACCGTGCGGAAGTGTGCCGAGGCCTGAAGGTGGCTCCTACCACTCGCCGCGGCGGTGGTTGGACACCCAGCGATACATGCCGAGGACATTGAGGGTGTGCATGGAATCGAAGGCGATCCAATGCCTCACCTCGTCGCTGAATTTCACCTGGCGGTAGAGCTGGTCCCAGGATTGGCCGGAGCGGACGAGGTCCAGCACCTGCTGGTGCAGGTCCACCATGTAGGCGCGCTCGGCGCGCAGCGCGGCCTTGTCCGCGGGCGTGTAGTGGCCGATGTCTATCACATCCACATCCTGGGCCAGCGCCCAGTCCAGGGTTTCGATCCAGCCGTCGTAGTAGAAGTCCAGGAAGTCGTTGTAGGGCATGGAATGGTTCTCGCCCACATCCGTGCACTGGAGCGCTTTGTATTTGGGGAAGAGCACCATGGTCATGCTGTCCGAATGGCTGGGCGCCACGCGGTGGAGCAGCACGGTCTCGCCCCCCAGCGTGATGGTCATGTCCTTATCGAAGACGCGATCAGGAATGGCGGTAGGGATCTTCTCGCCGACGATGGGCTCCAGCGCGCGCTGGTTCGCGACGACGATGGCGCCGTCCGCCTGGAAGACCTGGCCGCCGCTGATGTGGTCCGCGTGGGCGTGGGTGTAGACCACATATTTCACCTTCACGCCGAAGCGTTTCTTGATCTCATCGCGAAGCCAGGGCGCGGTGGCGGTCATGGCCGGGTCAATGACCAGCGCGCCTTCGGGCGTGATGAGGACGAGGCCGCTGTGGACGGCGAGGCCGTTGCCGGCCGTGTGCCGGTAGAGGTTGCCTCTGATCTGCACCAGCGAGTGGTCAATGCCGGCGATAGGCCCGGCCGTGAAATCCGCGAGCAGCAGGCGGTCCTTGTACTTCGCGCGGTCCACGGCGATGCCGTCATCGCCCGCGCGCGCGGCGGAGGGGACCAGGAGCGAAGCCAAGAGCAGGATCGCGAGGCGCATGGGGTCTCCTTGGTGGGGCAGCGGGACTATAGCACTCCCCTCGATTCGGGCCTAGCCTACCGCTGTCCATGGGGACGCGAGGAGGCGCCATGATGCTCGATTGGAATGGATATCGAAAGCAGATCGGTGAGACCGTCCGGGAAATGGCGAAGCTGAGCCTCGATACGGTGAGGGGCTATCGGACTTTGGGTGAGGCTGGGCTGAAGACCACGCGTCTGGGCGCGAAGACGCGGGAGCTCATCGCGCTCGCCGTGGCCGTTTCGCTGCGCTGCGATGGGTGCATCACCTCCCACACCGACGCGGCGGTGAGGGCCGGGGCCACGAAAGAAGAGATCATGGAGGCCCTCGGCGTCGCCATCTCCGTCAACGCCGGCGCGGCCGTCATCTACTCCGCCCGGACGCTGGACGCCTACGCCGCTCGAATCGAGGAGGCGACTCATGGCTGAAGAGGCTATCAACTGTGATGAACGCAGATGAACGCTGATCTGCGTGCATCAGCGTTCATCACAGTTCCTTCTTCGCTTTCCACGCGTACACCGCCACTTCCGGTTCATCCGGATGCAAGGCGGCGCACTTTTCAAACCCGAATCCCAGCTTCTCCAGCAGCTTGATGGACGCCGCGTTGGAGGGCGACACGATGGCCAGCACGCGTTCGCGCTTCGCGTCCTCCAGCACCGCCCGCGCCGCTTCCAGCGCGTAGCCCTTGGACCAGAACCCCGGCAAAAAGGCGTAGCCAAGGTCCGGGTGGTCCAGGTTGTCCCGTTTCAGCAACCCGCACATGCCGATCGCCTCGCCCGTCGGCTTCAGCGCCACCGCCATCAGCCCATGGCCGTGCCGCGCGTAGCTCGCCATCGGCCCGTTCGCGAGATAACCCTTCGCGCCCTCCAGATCCCGCACGCCCTTGTCGCCGATGTGTTGAAGGAAGGACGGCTCGTTGAGCAGCCGCAGGATGAAGGGCGCATCGTCGGGTGTGAAGTGGCGAAGGTGGAGGCGGGTGGTTTCAAAAATGGGCATGGGATATTTCAATTCTGAACATCTAACAATGGAAGCTCGCCAGCGTAATGGTGACCTAATTGTCTCGGATTTGCTGGCAGCGGGCCACGGTCAGGTTCGGATTGAACAAGAGGTTTGGGGCTATCACTTGGCCTTCCATGTTGGGAGCTTGTATCGGAGCCACCAGACTGGTCCGCTCACAGGCTCAAGCTTTAGTTCTTTGCGAAGTGTGTCGCGTAGGTCTACCAGAAGAGCGTCAAAGGAGACCTCGGGCTTTTTATCGTTGAACGCTTTTACCATGTCTGTCATGAGATCGATCTGGTGCGGTGTGCCATACATTTGAATTTCGGACACGAATCTTTCTAATTCCGTCTCATCCTCGGGAGTTAGATCTCTCAACGAAGCATGAGAAATTCTTTTGTACGCGGTTTCAAGGCCTGCAAGGCGAATCTCTCGGCGCTTGTTGCTGAGCTCTCTCCGCGAGTTCAGCCAATGTCCGAGGAACCACCCAAGGATCGCGATAACGGCTGGAATTCCAACTGAGATGACAATTCGCCACTCGATCACGGACTGCTGCTGCTGAATGATGAACATGGCGTCTTACCTTGAATTATGCGACAGGATGGATGGGGCATTCAGAGCGCTTAATTCAACTTCGGAGCGGTTGAGAGACCGGAAGACCAGGCTCGTTTGAGGCATGGGAGGATTCAATCTCATCCCCGCCTCAACTGGTCCATCCACTGCTCCAGTTCCTCATCGGCGCCGCCGCTGAGGTGGAGGGCGGCTTCGAGGTCCTGGAGGGCGCGGTCGGCTTCGCCGCGCTTGAGGTGGACGACGGCGCGTTCCTTCAAGGTCTGGGGATCGCCGGGCTCCAGCAGGAGCAGGTGGGTGGCGGTCCAGAGGGCCTCGTCCCATTCGCCGCCACGGAAGAAGCGCAAGTGCAGGTTGCGCACGAGGCGCGCGAGCACGGCGCGGTCGGATGTGGGCGCGAGCAGTTCGGGATGGAAGGGCACGCGGCCGCGCGTGGCGCCGCGCACGAGGGCTTCGGCCTGGGGCTGGTCCACTTCCGATCCGCCGTGGAAGGGATCGAAGAAGCGCAGGCCGCCGGGAAGCTGGAGCGCGGTGATGAAGTGGCCGGGCAGGCCCACGCCCGCGGCCTCGAAGCCAAGGCGCCTCGCCTGATCTATCCAAAGGATCGAGAGGGCGATGGGCATGCCGCGGCGGCGGCGCATGACTTCGGGCAGCACGGCGTTCCGCGGATCGTCATAGGTAGCGCGGTCGCCTTCGAGGCCGATCTCGTGGAAGAGGAAGAGGTTCAGCCGCTCAATGGCCTCATCCATGTCCCAGGGCAGGGGCATGCGCGCCGCGAGTTCGGAGGACCATTCCTCCAACTGGTCCAGCACCAGTTCGGGATCGGGGTCTTCCAGCAGCGGGGCGACGCAGTGCACGGCGCCTTCCGCGAGCCGGCGGCAGGCTGGATCCTCGCGGAGGTAGTCGTGCAGACTCATCCGTTCCGCTTGATGATCCAGGCGCGGACGGCGAAGGCGACGATGAGGAAGGCGAGCGCGGCCCAGACCCAGCGGGTCCAGGCGTACTGGGCCTCCTGCACCTTCCGCTCTTCCTGGCCCTTGCGATAGTTCTCCTCGATGGAGAGCTTCTGCTGATCCTCGCGGGCCTTGGCGACGGCGTCCCGGGCGGACTTGTTGGCGTCCTCCATGTCCTTGCGGCCCTGGTCCATCTGGTCCTGCTCGGCGGGCGGATTGGCGGGCTGGGCGGAACTGGATTGGGGGTCCTGGTAGCGCGCGCGGATCAGCTTCGCGCGGGGATGCCTCGAATGGCGCGCGGCGGGCGCCCACACGGCGCCGCCGTTGTCCTGCGGATCGCCCGAGCCGTCATCGCCGCCGTTCGTGTAGGCGTCCAGCGCGTCGGTGAGATCGGCGATGTCCGAGTGGAGCTGGCGCAGGGTGTCGTGCTGGCGGTTGAGCTGGGCGCCTTGCACCCAGAGCAGGCCGAGGTTGGCCGCCAAGAGGCCGCCAAGAAGGAGCGCGATGGGGGACTGTCGGCGAGCGTTCATGAGGCTGCCTCCCGTCCCAGGATAAACAGGGTCCGGTCATCCCGGTTCTGCGCATCGAAAGAGGCCACATCTCGGAACAGGGCTTCGCAGGCCGCGCGGACGCTTCCCGTGGACCAGAGCTTGCGGAGCTGGGCGCGCATGCGGTCCAGGCCGTAAAGCTCGCCCCGCTTGTCCATGGCCTCGGAAAGCCCGTCGCTGTAGAGCACGAGCCAGGATTTGGGCGGCAGCGTCCCTTCCTGGATCTCCCAGTCCCGGGGACCGGCCGGGCGCAGACCCAGGCCCCGGCCCTTGGGCACCAGTTCCCGGGCCTCGCCGGTTTCCTCCAGCACCAGCGCGCCGGGATGGCCCGCGCGCGCCAGCCGGTAGGCGCCGCGCTCATCCCATTCCACGAGGATGAGCGTGAGGAAGCCGTTGTTGCCCAGCAGGTGGCGGAGCGTCTCATCCAGGCCGTGGAGGATGTCTTCGAGGGGGCGGTCCTCCAACTGGGCGGCCTGCTCCAGGAGCGCCGTGGCTTGGGCCATGTAGAGCGCGGCGGCGAGGCCCTTGCCGCTCACATCGCCCACGGCCGCGAGCCACTTGCCGCTGGGGCGCTTCTTCACGAAGAGCAGGTCGCCGCCCGTCTCCATGGCGGGCTCCAGGCGCAGCGCCAGTTGGAAGCCGGGCACGGCGGGCGCCACGCGGGTGGTGAGGCCTTCCTGGATCTTGCGGGCGGTGTCGAGTTCCTGGGTGGCGCGCTCCTGCTCCACGAGACGCCGGTGCATGACGGCGGTCTCCAGGATGACGCCGCCGTTGATGGCCGCTTCGCGCAGCAGGTCGCGATCCTTGCGGCCGTAGGCCAGCTCCGCGTACTTGCTGCCGAGCAGGATCGCGGCGTGGGGCTTCTCCGCGACCATCAGGAGCAGGAGGACTTGGGCCTCCAGCGCGTTCACATGGGCGCGAACGCCTTCGCCCTGTTCGCGGATCCAGTCCGCTTCCTCGCTGCCGAGCCCCAGCACCAGCTCGCGGTTGTCCCGGGCGTGGCGGGCCAGCGTCCCCGGCAGGCGGAGCGTTCCGGCGGCGAAGCCTTCGCAGGCGGGAAGCGTGAGCGCGTCGTCCTTGAAGGGCAGCACCCAGATGCCGGAAGGGTGCATGGCCGCCTGGATGCCTTCGGACAGCGCCTGATAGACGCCTTCCTCGCTGAGCCGCTTGCGCGTGTCGCGCAGCGCGCCCAGCAGCGATTCGCGGGCGGTCTCCGCGTCCCGGTGGAAGAGTTTGCGGATCTTGCGCACGGCCCGGACGCGCAGGGCGCTCAAGGGCAGGGCGAGGCAACCCACGAGCACGCCCATCCAGAGCGTCGAGACCGCGGAGACGCCTTCGGCGAAGAGCCACACGATGCCGCCGAAGTAGAGCGCCAGCACCGCGC
>CAYYJN010000070.1:0-9533 GCA_964472275.1 uncultured Solibacteraceae bacterium | reverse complement strand
TTTCATCAAGACCGCGCCAGTGCTGAGGCTGGTGGTTTCTCAGGGCCGACTAAGTAGTCCTTCCAGTCGCCACTCTTGATCTCAAGCGCTTCCCGCTCCAGGCGGGGCAGGCGGTCTTCGGGGTGGATCCAGGCCCAGGCCTTGTAGACTTGGCCGCCTCCCAGCAACACGGGCAGAAGGCGACGCTCGGTGCGCTCCTCGGCCACGCCTTCCAGCGCGTCGAGGTTCTCCACGGCGGCCTCCAGCTCCGTCTCGTCGCCGTAGCCGACGAACTCGCCGAAGACCCAGCCCGGCCCCGGCGGCAGCGCCTCGGGAATAGGGCCCGGCACCAAGGCAGGCGAGTTCTCATCGGCGAGGTGGAAGAGCCGCCCCGCCGTCCACGCGGCGCAGAGCCCCTCGAAGTTGGTCCGCTTCACCCACGCGTGCTGCGCGCCGCCTTCGCGCAGCGGGCCGTAGAGGAAGAGGCCGTCGGCATCCATGCCTGAAGTAAATCACCACGAAGGCACAAAAGCCGCGAAGGCCACGAATTTCATTTCGTGGCCTTCGTGATATTCGAGCGTTCGTGGCGAGTCTTGTTATTCCGGAATCCCGAACTTCGCGCTCAGCGCGAAGACTTCGCCCTGGATCTTCGCCAGCTCGGCGGCGTCGTCCTTGGCTTTGAGGGCGCGGTCAATCCAACCGGCGATCTGGACCATCTCAGCTTCCTTCATGCCGCGCGTCGTGAGCGCGGGCGTGCCGAGGCGGATGCCGGAAGGTTTGAGGGGCGGGTTGGGGTCGAAGGGGATGCCATTCTTGTTGACGGTGAGGCCCGCGAGGTCGAGGGCTTTCTCCGCCTCGCTGCCGAGGATGCCCTTCTGGAACACATCCACGAGCATGAGGTGGTTGTCCGTGCCGCCGGAGACGATGCGCCAGCCCTTGTCGGAGAGGGCCTTGGCGAGGGCGCTCGCGTTGGCGACGACCTGGGCGCTGTAGGCCTTGAACTCCGGCTTGAGGTTCTCGCCGAAGGCGACGGCCTTCGCCGCGATCACATGCATGAGCGGCCCGCCCTGCACGCCGGGGAAGACGGCGCGATCCAGATCCTTCGCGTACTTCTCGCGGCAAAGGATGAGTCCGCCGCGGGGCCCGCGCAGCGTCTTGTGCGTCGTCGTCGTCACGAAGTCCGCGTGGGGCACGGGGCTGGGGTGGTGGCCCGTGGCGACGAGGCCCGCGAAGTGGGCCATGTCCACCATGAGCATCGCGCCCACCTCGTCGCAGATGGCGCGGAAGGCGGCGAAGTCGAAGGTGCGCGGGTAGGCCGAGGCGCCCGCGACGATCATCTTGGGCTTGTGTTCGCGAGCGAGGGCGCGCACCTCGTCCATGTCCACGCGCTCATCCGCTTTCCGCACATGGTAGCCGACGAAGTGGTAGAGGATGCCCGAGCTGTTCAGCGGGTGGCCGTGGGTGAGGTGGCCGCCGTGGGCCAGGTCCAGGCCCAGCACGGTGTCGCCGGGCTTCAGCGCGGCGAGATAGACCGACATGTTCGCCTGCGCGCCCGAGTGAGGCTGCACATTGGCGTGCTCGGCGCCGAAGAGCTGCTTCGCGCGGTCGCGGGCGAGATTCTCGACCACATCCACATTCACGCAACCGCCGTAGTAGCGGCGGCCGGGGTAGCCTTCCGCGTACTTGTTCGTGAAGTGCGAGCCCATGGCCTCCATGACGGCGGCGGAGGCGTAGTTCTCCGAGGCGATGAGCTCCAAGTGGTGCTTCTGGCGGCCGATCTCGGCGTCCAGGGCGTGCATCACTTCGGGATCTGCGCTGCGCAAGCGTTCGTACATGGCGACCTCGAAACGGCCATTCTCGCATGACGGCAGGGTGCGATCATGAACCCTTCACATGCTCCGCCGTTGCCTACTCACGCTGATGAGCCTCGCCGCATTGGCGGCGGGCGCGCCTCGGCGCGCGTCCCAACACCCATCTCCGAGCGACCCGGTCCGCGACATGCTGCCTCCGCTCCGGGTCTTCACCGGCAAGGATGGGCTGCCCGAGAACGCCGCCATGGGCCTGGCCTTGGATCAGGGACGGCTGTGGGTGGCGACCCAGGATGGCGCCGCCGCGTACGACGGCCGCGGGTGGCGGACGGAAAACCTTCCGGATCGCGCACGCTCGAATTTCCTGCGCTGCGTGGTCGCCGCGCCGGACGGCGCGCTCTGGTTCGGCCGACAAGATGGGGGCTTGGCCCGTTGGCAGAATGGGGTCTGGACCAGTTTCGCGGATCAGATGCCCGCCGCCGCGCAGATGGTGGATGCTCTCCTCTGGAGCGAGGGCGCGCTATGGATCGCGACCGATCAGGGAGGCGTGGGCCGGTTCCAGGGTGGTCGGTGGACCTGGATCCGGTCGGCCCAAGGGCTTCCCTCGGATCAGACCCGGGCGCTCGCGTTCGCCGAGGGCGCGCTATGGGTCGCGACCCGCGCGGGGCTGGCGCGCGTTGAACAAGGCCGCGTCACCGGCGTCGAGCTGCGAGGGCAGGGCGTCACAGCCTTGCTCGCCACGCCAGAGGGCCTGACGGCGGGCACGCGGGAGGGGAAGGTATGGCGCCGGGAGGCAGGCGGGTGGATCGCCCTTCCCGCGCTGTCGGCGATCGCGGGCGTCGGGATCAACGCATTGGCTCGAACGGTCGCCGCGTCCGGTCAGGCGACGCTCTGGGTCGGCAGTGGCGCCAAAGGCCTGGCGGGGTGGGATGGCCAGTCTTGGACCTTGTTTCGTTTGGGCCACGGCCTACCCAGTGACACCGTCTGGAGCCTCCTTCCCGAAGGCAAGCCCTCCCGCGCCCTGTGGATTGGAACTGACGCCGGTCTCGTTCGCATGGGCTTCGGCGGGTGGCGGCAGGCGGGGGTGGATTCAGGGCTTCAGGACCCTTCGGTCTACACGATGCTCATCCCGACCGCGCCGCGCCTCGCGGGAACCGCCTGGTTCGGGACGCGAACACGGGTCTACCGCTTCGAGAATGGCGAGGCTCAGCCAGTGCGCCTGCCCAAAGGCGATGGGGCCTTCGCTCTCACGGAGTGGCGCGATGCGATCTACCTGAAGCCCTTCGATGGCCCGCTCTACGCCACCCGCGACGGCGAGCGCTTCACGGAAGTGAGGCCGCCCTTGCCGATCGGCAACCTTCGTCGGCTTCAGCCCATGACCGACGAGGCTGGCGTGGACCATCTTTGGGCCGTGTCGGGAGTTTCGGGCCTGTGGCGGGAAGACGCGGATCGCTGGACCAAGATCGAAGGCCTTCCCACCGACCGCTTGCACTGCGCGGTGCGTACCTCCGATGGGGCGCTATGGGTGGGCACTGAGCGCGCGGGTCTCCTTCGCGTGGAGAAGGGTCGGGTGCAGGTCTTCGGGTTGAAGGAAGGCCTGCCCAATTTGACGGTGATGTGTCTCCGTGAGCTCCGAAGGAACGGCGAGCCTTGGCTCTTCGCCGGGACCGAAGGGGGCGGCTTGCTCATGGCGCCGCTCACGGCCGACCCGAAGTGGCAGGAGTTGTCCTCCACCACCTCCCCCGCCCTTCCCAATGACACCATCTATCAGCTTCGCGCGGATCGCGCGGGCCGCCTTTACGCGTTCACCAACCAAGGCGTCGCGCGGCTCAGCTTCGAAGGGGCCAGCCTCCGCGTGGAGACCTTCGGTTCCGAGGATGGGTTGCCCAGCCCCGAGTTCAACGGCGGTGCCTCCGCCGTGGACTCGGAAGGGCGCATCTGGGGCGGGACCGCGGCGGGCGCGGTCGTCTTCGACCCCGGGCAGGAGTTGCCTTCCGTTGCGTTGCCCGAGGTGAACCTGGATGCGGTCTTCGTGAATGGTGTCCCGCGAGCCATGTCGAGCGGAGTTCGTCTGGATTGGCGGGATCGGGCGCTGCGCTTTGGATTCCGTCTCCCGGTGCTGTTCAAGGCGGATCAGGTCCGCTACCAGACGCAGCTTCTCGGGCTCGAAGACCACCCTTCGACATGGACGGCGGAGCCGTTCCGGGAGTTCCCCGGGCTGGCCCCGGGCGCCTACACCCTGCGTCTGGTCGCGCGCGCGCCCGATGGTCGGACGACACCGCCGTTGGACTTCGCCTTCACGCTGCCTTCTCCACCCTGGGCTTCGCCGTGGGCCTACGCGCTCTACGCGGTGGTGGTCCTCCTCGCGATCCTGCTCCTGGTCCGCGTGCGCCTCGCCACCCTGCGCCGCCGCGCCGATGCGCTGGAAGCCGTCGTGGCGGCGAGGACTTCGGAAGTGGAAGCCCAGAAGGCCCACATCGAAGAACAAAACCGGCGCATCGCGGGGTTGGTCGCGCGCGCGGGCCTCGCGCAGCAGGATCTCTTCGCGTGGGCCAAGGAGATCGGTCGGGAAGTGGCGGATGCGCTCAGCGCCGAGGAGGTCGGCCTCTTCATGGTGCAGGAGGAAGGCCTGCGCGCCTTGGGTGAAAGCGGCGTCCACGCGCCGACGCTGGAGATGCTCCAGGCGGTGCCCGCGTTCGGTCAGGAGCGGCGGGGGCGCGAAGAGCCCGTGGCGGAAGAGCGCCGCCAGGGCCAGGTCGTGCCGGTGCGCGGCAGCGGCGGGGAGTTGCTCGGGGGCGTCGTCGTCAAAGGCGCGCCGCCCATGGGGCCGCTCGAGCACCAGATGGTCTCGGCCTTCGCGGCGCAGATGGGCGCGGTGCTGGAGCTGCATCGGACGCGCAAGAATCTCCAGGCGGCGCGCGCCCGTCAGGCGGAAGCCAAGGCGAGCCTCCAGGCCAAGGGCATCGAACTCATGCACCTTTGTCCCGTGTGCCGCCGCTGCTATCCCGATGCCGTCACCCACTGCCCGGAGGACGGCGCCGCGCTGGAGATGCCGCGCTTGCTGCCGCGTCTCATCGAAGGCCGCTATCGCCTGGAGCGCCTGCTGGGCGAAGGCGGCATGGGCCTCGTCTTCGGCGCCACGGATGAGCGCCTCGGCCGCGAAGTCGCCCTCAAGCTGCTGAAACCCGAGCTCTACGCGGCCTCCGCCGTGCAAGCCCGCTTCCAACAGGAAGCGCGCAGCCTCGCGGCCTTGGCTCATCCCGGCATCATCGCCATCTTCGATTCCGGCGAATTGGAGGATGGGCACGCCTTCCTCGTGATGGAGCGCCTTCATGGCACGCCCCTCGGCGCGCTGATCGAACAGAAGGGCGCGGGCGCACCGGCTCAAGTGGCTTCCTTGTTGCGCCAGGCCGGAGCGGCCCTCGCCGCCGCGCACCGCGCGGGCATCCTTCACCGGGACATCAAGCCCGACAACTTCTTCCTCACCCAGGCGGGCGAGGGTTTCCGGGTGAAGCTCCTGGATTTCGGCCTCGCCAAGCCGTTGGACGCCGCGGGTGGCCTCACCCGCACGGGCATGGTCGTGGGCACGCCTCAGTTCATGAGCCCCGAGCAGGTGAAGGGGCGGGCGCTGGATGCTCGGAGCGACCTCTATTCCTTCGCGGCCACCCTCTACGAGGCCCTCACGGGCCGCCGCCTCATCCGCACCGAGTTCTCCATGGAGGTGTTCGCCGCCATCACCCGGGGGCAGCACACGCGCCTCGGCGACCTTCTGTTGATGCCCGAGCCCTTGGAGCAGGCCATCGAATCCGCCTTGGCCCTCGACCCCAACCAGCGCCCGAAGGATTTGGAAGCGTGGGTGGACCAGGTGGCCGCCGGGCTGGAGCGGATGCCCGGGCGGAGCCACGGCTGGCCGCCCATTCCGGCTGAAGGGTTCGCCCGCACTCCGAAAGTGGAGGGCTCCGAACCGACCGCGCAGAAGCCCAGCGCCTAGGAGCCTGTCAAACTGGGGGGATGGTTGATTTCCTGCCCCCCCACGACAGTCCCGAACTGGAGCGCTTCGAGCATCCGCTTGCCAGCCGCTACGCGTCCAAGGCCATGGTGCGCCTGCTGTCGCCGCTCTACCGCCAGCGGGTGTGGCGGCGGCTCTGGATCGCCCTCGCCGAGAGCGAGAAGGACTTGGGCCTGCCGGTCACCGAGGCCCAGATCGCCGAACTGCGGGCGACGCAGGACGCCGTGGACCTGGACGCCATCGCCACGCACGAGGCCGCCCTGCGCCACGATGTGATGGCCGCCATCCACGCGTGGGGCGATCAGGCGCCGAACGCGCGGCCCATCATCCACCTGGGCGCGACGAGCTGCTTCGTCACCGACAACGGCGACCTGCTCATCTGCCAGGAGGCGCTGCAGCTCCTTCGCCGCCGCCTGCAGGATGTGATCGCGGCGCTGGCGACCTTCGCTAATGAGTGGAAGGACCAGCCCACGCTCGGCTTCACGCACTTCCAGCCCGCCCAGCCCACCACCGTGGGCAAGCGGGCGACGCTGTGGATCCAGGATCTGCTGCTGGATCTCGACGACCTCGACCATGTGATCGCGACGACGCCCGTGCGCGGCCTCAAGGGCACGACGGGGACTCAGGCGAGCTTCCTGGAACTCTTCAACGGCGACGGCGCGAAGGTCGTCGCGTTGGAATCGCGCTTCTGCAAAAAGGTCGGCTTCGACGCCATCCCCGTCAGCGGCCAGACGGCGACGCGCAAGTTGGAGGATCGCATCGGCCAGGTGCTGTGCGGCCTCGCCGCCAGCGCGAGCAAGTTCGCCTGCGACTTGCGCCTCTTGCAACACCTCAAGGAAGTCGAAGAGCCCTTCGAGACCAAGCAGATCGGCTCCAGCGCCATGCCCTACAAGCGCAACCCGATGCGCTCAGAACGCATCAACTCCCTCGCGCGCTTCGTGCTGGGCCTCATGCCGTCCAGCTACCAGACCAGCGCGACGCAATGGATGGAGCGCACGCTGGACGACAGCGCGCACCGTCGCCTCACCATCAGCCAGGGCCTGCTCGCGGTGGACGCCATCCTCGTCCTCTTCCGCAATGTGGCGACGGGCCTCGTCGTGAACGAGAAGATGATCGAGGCGCGCCTCATGGGTGAGCTGCCCTTCATGGCCGCCGAGGTGCTGCTCATGGAGGCCGTGAAGCGCGGCGGTGACCGCCAGGACCTGCACGAGAAGTTCCGCGTCGCCGCGCTCGAAGCCGGCCGCCGCATCAAGCAGGAGGGCAAGGGCAACGAACTGCTCGCGCTGCTCGCCGCCGATCCCGCCTGGGCCATGAACGAAGCCGAGCTCACGGCCCTGCTCGACATGAAGCGCTTCACCGGCCGCGCCGCGGATCAGGTGGCCGAATTCCTCGCCGGTCCCGTGAAGGCCGCGCTCAAGGGCCATCAGCCCGCGGATGAAGCCGCGGTGCGCGTCTGAGATGGGCCTGCCCGGGCTGGCCGCGCAGGCCCTTCTTGGCCTCTCTGACCTTGAGCTCCGGGATTGGGGAGTGGAGGGCGCGGTGGCATTTCAAGGAGCCCTGTGGCTTTTCCCCCTAACAGGAAAGGGGTGGACCGCGATTTCCAATCTGAAGGCCTGGCCGGGCTGGGCGCAGTACGGGGTCGAGGGCGGAGACGGGATCTTCGGTTGCGATCTCTTTGGCGTGTTCTTGCGGGAGCGGGATGGGCAGGTGGAATCCCTGGATCTCTTACATGGGGCCTGGTCCGCGGAAGGCGCGATAGATACCTGGATCGCCCGGCACCGCGAGGCGGGCGGCCAGTTCCTTGGTGCTGGTCTGGCCCGCGAGCACGGGGTCGAGGAGGCCTGGGGGCAGCGGTTGTCCGTCTATCCCCCGTGGATTTTTGACGATCACGGACAAGGCCGGAGTTATAAACTTGTCTCACTCCAGGAGCTCATGGCCTACCAAGCTGATCTCTTCCGTCAGATCCGCGATGTGCCAAATGGAGCCCGGGTCGAGATCCAGATCTCCAAGCCCTGATCCCTTACGCCCAAGAGGTCTCCTCATGCTGAAACTCGCCGTCATCGGCGCCCAGGCCCTCCTGGGGCGCGAACTGAGCAGCGCCCTGGAGGCGCACGCCTCCGTGCTGCCCCTCGCCACAGCCGCGCTCACGAAGGATGAGGAAGAGGGCGACCTCGTCCTCTTCGCCCCGGACAAGGCGCTGCTCGAAGGCCTGGACGCCGTCATCCTCACGGAGACGCCGCCGGTCGGCCTTCTGGAAGATTTCCACGGCCGTATCCTCGACGCGCGCACCCACGACGCTGAAGGCGAGGCGCTGCCGTTTGGAGCCTGGCCCGCTAACGAAAAGCGCATGAAGCTGCGCCCCGCCGTGGAGCAGGTGCTCGCGCTGCTGCCCAAGCTCGTCGCGGGCGTCACCTCCGTGCGCGGCACCCACCTCCGCGCCGTCGCGCACCTGGGTGACGCGGGCGTGATGGGCCTTCACGAACAGACGAAGGCGATCCTGCTCGGCGAGGAGCCGGATACGGAGGCGCTCGGCTATCGCGCGGCCTTCGAGATGGCGCCCCAAACGCCGCGCGGCGCGCTCATCGAGGTGCGCGTGCCCGTCTTCCACGGCGACCTCCTCGTGCTGCACCTCGCGGGCGAAGGCCTCAAGGCGCTCGACGCGCCGAACGGCGTGAAGTGGGTGAACGCGCCGCCTTCCAGCCGCGAAGTGGCCGTCAGCGCCGACCTCCTCGCAAACCTGCACATGGATTCGGATGGGAAGGGCGCCGTGCTCACGCTGGGCTTCGATCCCATCCTCTGGGGTGTGCTGCGGCCGACCTTGAAGGCCTTCGACCTGATGGCGTGATGGCCAAGAAGTTCGAAGAACCCCAAGGGCGCGGGGACTTCTTCAAGTCCCTGGGCACGCTGTTCGGCGGCTTCGTCGCGGACAAGATCGAGGACGCCGTCACCAAGGTGAGCCCCAAACGATTGCGGCCACCGGGCGCGCTGGACGAGTTCGCCTTCCTCACCGCCTGCACCCGCTGCGACAAGTGCATCGAGGTCTGTCCCCAGGATTCCCTTGTGAAAGCGGGGCCCTCCGCGGGCCTCGGCCTCCACGCGCCCGTGCTGGAGCCGCGCCGCATGGCCTGCTTCCTCTGCACGGACCTGCCCTGCGTCACCGCCTGCCCCGAAGGGGCTTTGATTTGGCCGAAGCGCAAACTGGAAGACGGCACCGAGCTGGAAGGTCCGCCCGCCGTGAAGATCGGCACCGCGAAGGTGAAGGAGAAGCTCTGCCTGACTTTCTCCGCCGATGATCGCGAAGCCACGCCCTGCACGGTCTGCGTGGACCGCTGCCCCTATCCTGGCGAGGCGATCCGCATGGTGAAGGCCGAAAGCGGCCCCGACCATCCGGAAGTGATCGCCGACCGATGCACCGGATGTGGCCTCTGCACCTTCGGCTGCCCCGCGCCGGAGGCCGCGATCATCGTCGAGCCGCGGCGATAGAGATTGGAACCACGGAGACTCAGAGACACAGAGAAAGGAATTCGTGGCATTCGTTTCTCCGTGCCTCTGGGTCTCCGTGGTTCGTCTTTTCGGATGACCCGAGCTACCCGGAGCGTTAGGCTTCGAGCAGCCTTCCTCGGGATGCCCATGCCCACCCTGGACCAGCGGCGCAGCCACCGCTTCGCGCCCCCGCGACGCTTGCGGGCCCGCTTCCTCGTGCAGGGCCAGGAAGTGGATGCGGAAGTCGTCTCGCT
>CAYYJN010000069.1:0-10755 GCA_964472275.1 uncultured Solibacteraceae bacterium | reverse complement strand
GCCCCATTCGGCCTTAGGTGGTCAGCCCCCCATCACCAGGCTGAACAACCTCGTCTGGAGTTTGGACATTTCGACCATGAGAGCTTTCAAAGCCCAGCAACGATAGGGCTTTCTTTTCAATTTAGATCTTAGGGAATACACTCCTTTCCTATGAGGCGATGGCTTCAGCCCCTGTTGGCGTTGGCCCTCCTTATCGGAGGGCTCGGGGCTGGCGTGACGGTGGTGCCAAAACCCGTCATGGCTTGCTGCGCCATGGGGACAGACCCTGGCTGCCCGTGCCCGCCACCTCAAGCGCCTAATGCGCCATGCCGAGCCCCTTCGACTGCTCCGCCGTCTACGGCGGTCATCCAGGCGACCCAGGCATCGGAGGTGAATCAAGCTCGGAAGCAGGCACGGACCTTTGATCCCTTCTTGCTCGCGAATCCGTCGCCTGCCATCGAAGGCGTGTCCTTGCCAGGAAGCCGGGACGCAGACCTTGGGCGGCATCTGGCGCGATTAGGGATCTGGCGGATCTGAGACGGGGGCTCTTGCCCCGGCTGTCTCGATCCTTGAACCAACCCTGGAGAACCCATCATGCGAATCCTCTTGGCCCTGGGCCTGGGGGGGCTGCTCCTGGCCTGCGGACAACCCGCGGCTGTGCCGCCCCGCCCCAACCCTGATCCAGCTTCCGCTTCCGCGGCGGAGAGCCCCGTTCCACCGCTCCCGGCTGCCTTGCAGCCTGCGCCCATCCAGCCGCTCACGCGCCCAATCCCGGCGCAGGCTCCCGCGCCTCCCCCGGCACCCGAGCCAGCCTCCGAAGAGGCGGGCACCACCTACACCTGCCCCATGCACCCGGAGATCCACGCGGACCATCCAGGGAAGTGTCCGAAATGCGGTATGACGCTGGTGCCGGAAACGAAAACAGGAGGCCAGCCATGAGCGTCCGCGTCTCGATCTTCGTGTGGGCCGTGGCAGCGCTGCCCGTCGCGGCGCAGAGCCCGGAAGCGCAGGTGGCGAAGCAGGTGAACGCCCTCGCCCAGCAGCCCGAGCCCTGGTCCCCCGGCGCGGCCCAGGATCAGGTGCGGGACAAGGTCAACGCCTTGCTCCGCCAGGGCCTCACTCTGGACCGCGCCCGCGCCGTCGCGCTGCTGAACAATCCAGACCTCCAGGCGCGCATGGATGGCCTGGGCGTCGCGCAAGCCGACCTCGTGCAGGCGGGGCTGCTCACGAACCCGGTGCTCGGGGTGGGCATCGGATTCTCACGCAATGGCCGCGGCTCCAGCACGGAGTTCAGCCTCGTGCAGGAACTGGTGACGCTCTTCACGCGGGGAAGGCGCAAGCAGGTGGCCTCGCTCCAGCTGGAGGCGGACCAGGCCGAAGTGGCCTCGTCCGCGCTGGATCTCCTCGCCTCCGTGGAATCCGTCTACCGCACGGTCCAGGCGGACCAGGGCATGAGAGACCTCGACGCCACCCTGCTGGAATCGGCGGAGGCTTCGACCGAGTTGGCGCGGCGGCAATACGAAGCCGGGAACATCAGCGAGCTGACCTACCAGACCCAGGCTTCGTTCTCCGAGCAGGCCCGGCTGGATCTCGCCCGCGCGGAAACGAAGCTCATCGAAAGCCACGAATCCTTGAACCGGCTCCTCGGCTTGTGGGGCGCGGACACGGGCTGGAAGGTCCAGGACGGCCTGCCGGAACTGCCCCACGAGGAGATCGCGGTCGACAAACTGGAATCCCTCGCCGTGGGCCAGCGCCTCGATCTGCGCGCGGCGCAGTCCCAGGCCAAGGCCTTGATGGACGCCGCGACCCTCGCCCGCCACACCCGGTTCACCCCGAATGTGGATCTCGGCATCCGGGCGGATAAGGATGCGGAGGGCGGCCGCACGCTCGGGCCGACCTTAGGCGTGGAACTGCCGCTCTTCGATCACGGGCAGGGCCGCGTGGCGCGGCTGGAAGCCTTGGCCCGCCAGGCCCAGGACCGTGTGACGGCGCGCGCCGTGGACATCCGCTCCGAAGTCCGCCAGGCGCGAGAGCGGCTGCGCGCGGCGCGAGCCATGGCCGAGCAGTACCGGGACGCCATCCTGCCCCGCCGCGAGCGCGTCATGAAGCTCGCCCAGGACTCCTACAACGGCATGCTGCTCGGGGTCTACGACCTCATCCTTGCCAAACAGGCCCAAACGGCGGCCTACCGCGACTACCTGGACGCCATGCGGGGCTACTGGACCGCCCGCGCGGAACTCGTCCGCGCCCTCGGCGGCGCCCTGCCCAGCGACACGCAGACCCAAGAGGTGAAGCCATGAAACCGATCCTGAGAATGCTCATCCCGGCGATGGTGCTGCTCGCCCTCCCGTCCAGACTGGCCGCGGCTCAGAAGACGCAGTCCTTCGTGGCGCCGGGCGCCAACTACACCGAAACCATCACGCCCGGCGTTCCCAAGCTGCCCTTCGTCATGGACCACGGCGTGAAGGTCTTCCACCTCATCGCCGAGCCCGTGCGCCACGAGATCGCGCCAGGCATGGTGATCCAGGGCTGGGGCTACAACGGCTCCATCCCCGGCCCCACCATCGAGGCGGTGGAGGGCGACCGGGTCCGCATCCTCGTCACCAACAAGCTTCCGGAGCAGACATCCATCCACTGGCACGGCGTCATCCTGCCCAGCGGCATGGACGGGGTGGGTGGCGTCAGCCAGCACCACATCCAGCCCGGCGAGACCTACGCCTACGAATTCACGCTGAAGCAGCACGGCACGCAGATGTACCACCCCCACGCGGACGAGACGACGCAGATGGCGCTCGGCCAGATGGGCTTCTTCATCATCCACCCGAAGAAGGAGCCCCGGCGCATCGATAAGGACTTCGCCATCTTCCTCCAGGAGTGGGATATCCCGCCCGGCAGCTACGCGCCGAACCCCGCGACGATGACGGACTTCAACATGTTCACCTTCAACGGCCGCGCCTATCCAGGCACGGTGCCACTGGTGGTGCAGCGCGGTGATCGTGTTCGCATTCGCTACGCCAACCTGACCATGGACTCGCACCCCATCCACATCCACGGGTACGACTTCGTCACCACCGGCACGGACGGGGGGCCCATCCAGCCCGCCGCATGGGTGCCCGAGACGACGGTGAATGTGCCGCCGGGGACGACACGCGACATCGAGTTCACGGCCGTGCATGACGGCGACTGGGTGCTCCACTGCCACAAGGCCCACCACGCCATGAACCAGATGAATCACGCCGTTCCGAACCTCACGAATGTGAACCAGGACGGCCTTGCCGAAAAGATCCAGGCCCAGCTCCCCGGCTACATGCCCATGGGCGAGAACGGCATGTCCGACATGGCGGGCATGGACATGGGCGGGCCGCCGAACACGCTGCCGATGATGACGGGCGACGGTCCCAAAGGCCCCATCGAGATGGGCGGCATGTTCACCGTGGTGAAGGTCCGTGACCGCATCCACGGCCAAGAGGATCCGGGCTGGTACCAGGACCCACCGGGAACCCTCGCGCATCCCGTGGATCTGTCGAAGGAAGTCTTCGTGGACCTGCCGGAAGGCGCGGCCGTGCCTGCCTCCAAGCCTCCCGCGAAGCCCATGGAGATGAAGGATATGAAAGACATGAAGGGCATGGACATGAAAGGGATGGAAATGAAGGACATGGACCACGGGAAGAAGCCATGACCGCGATTCTGTTCTTCGACCCCATCGCGTGGTTCGCCCACGAGCACCCCGCCATGGTCCACCTCCCCATCGCCGCGGCCCTGCTTGTGCCCGTGGCCCTCCTCCTATCGCATTGGCGGCAGGGGGAGGGCTGGCGGCTCACTGCGCAGTTCCTGGCCTGGGCTGGGCTGATCGGTTCCTGCGCCGCGTTGCTCAGCGGGCTGCTCTGGGCCCGCCAGATGGACCTTATCGCGCCCGGCGGATGGATCGCGAACACGCAGGACGGACATCTTCAAGGCTTACTCCGGACCCACCAGTTCCTCGCGCTGGGCGGATTCGTGCTGGGTCTCCTGACCCTCGCCGTGCTGCACCGCAAGGCCGAACGCGGCCTATCCACCGCGCTCCTGCTCAGCCTCGTCTGGGCAGGCGCCTGGGGCGCCGCCGGGCACTGGGGCGGCCGCATGGTGTTCCCTGACACCGCGCACCCGGCGGACATGCAGGCCGCCCATCAGGAGATGCAGGCGGAGATGAAACCGCCCGCGCCGCCTCCACCGGATTTCCACGGCGTCTATCTGGAGATGTGTGCCTCCTGTCACGGGCAAGATGGCTCCGCCCGCACGGCTTCCGGCCACAAGATGCACGGCCAGGACTTCACCGACCCCAAATGGCAGGCCAGCCGCACGGATGCTCAGATCGTGAAGGTGATCCTGGACGGCAAAGGCCACATGCCCGCCTTCCGAGGTGCCTTGAGTGAGTCCGATGCCCTCGCCCTGGTCCAGCAGGTGCTCCGGCCGATGAACAAGGCCGCCCATCCATGAGCCCACACAGCCAGCCGCCAGGGCTTTATCCCTGGCGGCTGGACAAGGTTTCCACTTCCCTTTGCAATGAGTGCGAGAGTCCCCAAGGAAGCGGAACAACTCGGCGCGCCTTCTGGATTGTGCGACTTGGTGGGTCTCCTTGTATGAGGCGAGGAATCTCGACCGATCGGCCTCAACGGCTATGGCTGACGCAGGATCACTTTCCCGGAGAACCCGAGGTCATGATCCCAATGGGCAAGGATGCCTGGCACATTCGCCCCTTCGCGAAATTGGATCCTCGTCTCTCTCTTATCGAAGTCCATATGGACAGAAGCCACTCCAGGTGTCTTGGCCATGGTCTCGGGCAGGGCCCCTGCGCACGGGGGACAGTCGAACTGGGGTGTGCTCAGCACCAGGAGGGTGCCGCCATCAGTCACAGCAGCCGACTCCGCGCTCTTGGATGCGCTCTCGTGCGCGTAGAGAAAGAGAAGCCGGGGAGCGGACCACGCCCCGATGAACGACAGCACCAAGACCAACATTGGCAAGGCCGGGAACCGGGGTGCAGGAGCGCAACAATCCTCCTGAGGCCTTCCCCTAATCGAGTGCCGGTAGATCCACCATCCGAGGGTTCCCACCATGAGCAACGCCAGGCCCCAGAGCGCCCAGGGGCGCAGCCAGGCCACGCGGGCTCCGGCGGCTCCTCCAGCCGCACCGGCCCCTGCAAGGGCCAAGGGAATCCAGCAACATGCCGAGGCCAGCAGACCAAGCCCGGCTGCGGCCCACACCGTCCGGCGTGCTGTGGAACCCTCTGCAACCGGGGTAGAGGCTGAAGGCCCAATCTTGGGTGGCTCCGGAACCGCACAACAGTCGTGGGTCATTGCCTCTTTCAGCGCGGGGGTTGTTCCGCGAGGATTCCCGTCTTGGATTTCCTTCACGGCCTTGGTGACATCACCGAGACAGCAGGAGCCGCCGGGGTTGGTGATCTCGCAGCGACAGGTGCCCGCCTTCACTTCGGCCCTGATGGCCTGGACCACCGTGGACTCCCCAGTGGCCGCGTACTCGCCCCGGATGCTCTCGACGCTATGACTGAAGCAGTAGCAGAGCGGCCGTGGAGCTTCGGATTCCTTGATGCCGACCCGGACCGTGAGGTCGCCTCTGAGGAAGGATTGGGTCCTGTCTTCGCTGAAATAGACCACCTCGCAGGTCGGATCCCCACAGAAGCGGTACACCTGATCTCGAACCTGTTCCTGGAGGTGGGGTTTTAGCAAAGCCCGGAGCGTGACCGGCTTCACGGGCTTGCCTCGGGTGCCGCTGTAAGGGCAGAGCACCTCACTCTTGGAGGCAGTGATGGGTGTGCAGCAGGAATGGGACTCGGCCTCCTGAGCATCGCGAAGCGCTCTCAGCACCCATGCTCGATCTGGAAGTCCTTGGAGAAGGCCGTTCACCCAGTAGGTCCGGCAGGCCAGGCTTCCTTCCATGGGCACATCCAGAGGGGCCACATCGGCGTCATTCACGCGGAGGGTAGGGGATCCTGGAAAGGCCAGGAGCTTCGCAAGCTCGGGGGTATCCACCTGCACTTCGGTGATGCTCCCGGAGATGCCCAGGGATGCCATGCAGTCCCTCAACAAGAGCCGGGCAGGCTCGGCGTTGGGGCAACCTTCAAAGACCATCAGCTCGATCTTCATGAAGAACTCACCTCGACTTTCGTTTGGACCGGGACGCGGGCACTTCGGCGGCGCATAGGCGGATAAAGGCCGGACAGGCCGGGCCGGGCGCACCCTCGCAGGCGGTTCTCAAGCTCGCGAGGACCTCTTTCATGGATCGAAGATCGGCCAGTTGATCTTCGACATGCTGGAGTTTTTGGTCGAGCAGCGCCTTCGTGACATCACAGGCTTTGGGGTTCGCGGCATTCGCCGTGAGCAGGCCGCGGATCTCCGCCAGCGTGAACCCGCAGCGCTGGGCATGTTTGATGAAATGAAGGGCTGCGATAGCTTGGGGATCAAAAAGGCGGTAGCCCTTGGGCGTCCGCGAGACGGGCTTCAACAAGCCCTCGCGTTCGTAGAGCCGGACGGCCTGATCGCTGACCTCACAGGCTCTCGTGAGGTCGGCCATTTTCATGAGGCCTTGATCGACCATAGGCACTCCTCGTCTCCAGGGTAGAGTCTATACCTTGGTACAGAGTCAAGACCCGGGCTTTCCTCGGAGGTCTCAGCTGCTCAATCCCCGTGGGAATGCGTATGGTGAAGGCCCGGGGAATGCGGGTGCCCGTCTAGAAGATCCGGATCAGGTTGAAACCCAGAGACCAGTAGTTGGACGAACGCGGTCCGTAGCCCTCGTAATCTCCGCCCAGCACCTGATGAGCCGTCGTTCCAGGAATGGTGGTGGCGATGATCGTGAAGCGGTGCCCTTGGGTCCGGTACTGGTAGGCCAGGGACCATCCCTGCTCGAAGCCGTTGTAGACCTTCGATGGGCCGCTTGATATGAATCCGCCAACGGAGGAGGCTTCTTCCGTGGTGGTTTCAGGAGCTCATAGAGAAACACGGGAGGCGTGATGCCTGGAGGATTGCATCGCATCCAGCTGGACCGGCCGGTACAGGTGCAGGAGGACATTCCAAGCTACATCTTCTCCGCCGGTTGGGGAGATGGACTTGGCGTTCTCCCCGCGGGGTCCTTGATCTACCTGCGCTATCGAGAAGAGCACAGGATCTATTACTACGCAGGCCCCCGCGAACCCGCACCGCATTCCGTCGAGTCCTGCCACGGGGGATTTTTCGATGAGATCGATCTCGTCAAGATGAGGGATCTCGATCCGAGTGAAGTCTCGCAGTGATGAGGCCACCCTCGACCAACTTCTCGTCCTCTGCGAGAAATCCCTCAGGCACGCGAAACGCTCGATGCCAGGGACCTGGTTTTTTGGCTGAGCGCCAGCAACAAGGCTAAGAAGCTTGAAAGCCCCAATGGGCATTCGGGTGAATCGGGTCCTGGGCGAGAGAGGGGCCGAGAGGTGGCAAGTCGAATCGGAATATCACTTGATAACCGATAGATTAAAGGAGTAGCCTATTCGGGACACGCGAAGCGGCTACTCCCGGGTCTTTGGATGGCACCAACCGGGAGCAGCCGTCAACAAGAAAGGAGGTTGTCTCACAAGATTTAGAAACACCACCCTCAACAAGGGCCTCTGTGGGCTTGCGCCTACGGGGACCTCTGCTACCCATCATCTTACCAAAAGACGAAGCCTTCACCAAGCGGGAGCTTATTTCATGCAAGCCACCACCGACTACACCACCTTGTTGCACCACTTAGAAGCTCAGCGCGACGAATTGGACGCGGCCATCCGGACGATCCGCAAGGTGACAGGCCAGGGGATTCCGGCTGGTGGGCCTGCACCCCAGAAGAAGGAAGTCGTCATCGAGTTCCGGTCGGGCAAGCCCTCAGGAGATCAGGTGGAGCCCAAGATCAAGCCGGGAATGTTCACGGGCATGCAGGTGTGGAAGGCAGCCCTGAAGTACCTCCAGATGACCAAGAAGCCGCTGAACACACGCGTGATCGCAGAGGCCCTCGTGCAAGGTGGCCTCGGGACCACAGCGAAGAAGTTCGACGCGAATCTCCACCAGGCCTTGGCGGTGAAGCCGGAGGTCTTCCGGAAGGTGGATATCGGAATCTGGGGACTGACGGAGTGGCCGCACTAGCGGCTGGATCCTAGGCGAGGCGAAGGGAGATGCTCACCAGTTCCTTCAGCGCCAGCTTGAAGGCGTCCTTGGTCCGAACGGCTCTGTCGAGCCCTTCTTTGACCGCCCGGCCGTATAAATCCTCGACCAATTCTGGCGTGTTGCTGACTTCGTTCACCAGGTTGTGATCGTGCAGGAATCCTTGCACGATCTCGACACAGGCTTTGTTCAGCTCGGCGTTGTGGAGCCCCGCCCGACTCGATTCCCCTTCGGCCAAGGGGTCCCCAAAGGCTTGGTTGCCCTCTCCGACTGCCAACCACGAGAAGGAGACATCGAGCGTCCTGGCCAGCTTGTGGAGGGAATCCACGCCGGGCTTCCGGGCACCCGTTTCCCATTGGGCGATCATGACCTTCGAGATGGTTGACCGCTTCCCAAGCTCAGCCTGAGTCCAGTGTTTCTCCAGGCGGACCATGCGGATGCGCTCTCCAGCGCCATCGGATGGGGAGGGCAGGAGATTTTCCTCTTGACGCATGGGCGTAGGGGCTCCAGATTTGGACGGAATGATTAGCAATTGCTTATCATTATTTGAAGCGAATGCAATCCTAGTCAGTGGTCAATGTAGCCCAACCACGCGCATTTCTCAATTCCACAAGATTATCTTCAATCGCAAGCGTTCCATGGAGGCAGCTTAGCGAATCGTGTTTGAGCAGTTTTCCCTACCGCTCAATGACGATGCGCCCCAACACAACCCCAAAAACCTAAAGGGCGGGCTTGAGCCGCCCGCCCCCTCGATGCCGCTGTAACGGCAAGGAGTGTGTCGTGTGAGAACGACTCGTCAAGATAGCGCCCGCCGGGCGCGTGGACAAGCTGTGCCCAAGCCCCAAGGGCTCTGGGGACATTTCAATCACCTCCTGGGCGGCTGGGTTGATGCTTTCAGTCAGCACCGGACCTGGGAGCGCGCCACGCAGGTCTTGGTGGGCCTGGTGGCCTGCCCGGGCCGCAGCACCCTCACCAACTCGATCCTCTTCCGCGGGAAGGGGCAGCAGGAGTGGAGCGCGGATTACAAGCTGTTCAGCAGGTCCGCCTGGAAGGTGGCGGATCTGTTCCGCTCCGTCCTGCTGGAGGGCCGAAAGGAACAGGCACCCGGTTCTCGGGTGGTGATCGCCATGGACGACACCAGCCTCCCTAAGACTGGCACTGAGATCCCCCAGGCCCGGTACTGCCATAACGCGCTGGCGCCGAAGTTCCTGGAGAAGCCCATCATGTGGGGCATCCGGATGCTCCACGCGGCACTCATCGTACCCAACTATGTGGGGCACCGCCCGCTGGCCATCAGCGTGGGGTTCGAGCCTGTGCCCGCCGCCAAGAAGCCGAAGGCAGCGAAGGGAGAGGTGGTGAGCGAGGGCGAATGGGCGGCGTTCCAGGCCCGGAAGAAGGAGTTGAGCCTAACCACCAAGGCCGTCGCGATGATCGCCTGGGTACGGAGGACGCTCGACGAAGCCGGGGAGCCTCGATGCAAGCTGCTCATCGTGGCCGATGGCAGTTTCACCAACGGCTCGGTGGTGGGGCACCTGCCGCACGATACGGACCTGATCGGTCGTTTCCGCAAGGACGCGAAGTTGTATGCCCCGTTGAGGAAGAAGGACGGGAAGCGGATCTACGGAGATGAGATCCCCACACCGTTCCAGTACCGCTCCGATCCCGACATCCCGGAGCAGGAGGCCTACCTTCACTACGGCGGCAGGCTCCGTCCGATCCGCTTCAAGGATGTGCCCGGTGTGTATTGGAAGCAGGGCACCAAGGGGCGCTTGATGCGAATGCTGATCGTGCTTCCGATCCCTTACCGGGTGCCTGGCAAATCCAAGCGCGGCTACAACCAGGAGGCGTACCTCCTCACGACGGACCTCACCTCTCCCGCAGGGGAATTGGTACAGGCCTACCTCGACCGCTGGCAGATCGAAGTCCTCCACCGCGACCTGAAGAACGGCATCGGGGTCGGCCAGGTCCAGGTCTGGAATGAGGAAGCCAACGAAAAGGTCCATGGTGCGCAGGCGGCGACCTATTCCATGCTGTGTCTCGCATCCATCCGGGCCTTTGATGGCCGGAGGACGGGAGATTTCCCCGAGCTGCCGCGCTGGCGCAAAGGGCGGCCGCCCAGCAGGCCAAGCCAACACGACCTCATCACCATCCTGCGGAATGATTTGCTGCGGTTCGGCAAGCTCACGCCACCGGACGGCACCAAGCCCAAGCTGCCCAAGGGGTGGGCATTGAGTTCCCGCGAGACCTACCACGCGGCATAGGCGCAGCGTCACAACCAAAATTCACCACCGCCCCGTGAGGGGCTACGGGAGCGTCTGGGCTCGGCGGAAGGACATGGCATTCCGACTCGGCGTATCCATGGATGGATGCCCGATGCCGGACCACAGGTAGCTTTCGGAGGGAGTTCACCCCTCCAGCAACTCTCCGACTCGAAAAACGGTTGTCGCGGCCGGGGTCACGACCTGGCTGTTTTTGAATCAGAACAGCAAGAAGGCCCCGTGAATTCGGGGCCTCTCTCGGGTCCTACTGTCCAAACTCCAGACCTCGTTGGCAGCGACATCTAGGTGTAACTGCCAATCAGGTTGTTCATCCGAGCTGATCTGGGAAGCTGAAA
>CAYYJN010000068.1:0-10803 GCA_964472275.1 uncultured Solibacteraceae bacterium | reverse complement strand
CGCGATGCACATGGACCTGCACGAAACCACCGATTCGGATGAGAGCGAATTCCGCCCCGCCCTCGCCGCACGGGATGGCAAGGCCATCGAGCCGGGCACCATCCCCGATGGCTTCTACCTCTGCGCGGACCGCGCGCGCCCCGAGCCCGCCTTCCAGCAAGCGGTGATCGAGGCCGTGGCGAAGGTGACGCACATCGCGCCCGCCGATCCGGATGGCACGATCATCGGCTCGCCGGTCGTCGCGCACGGCGTGATCGAATACCCCTGCCGCGAGCTGGGCCTCTGCGCGGGCATCACCAACGCGCCCTACCGCACCACCACCGAGGTCTACCCCGACAGCCCCCGCGCCACGCCGGAGCAGTGCGACGAAGCGCAGGTCGCGGCGATTTGCGCGGCGTTCGATTACGCGCTCTGAGATCGCGGCGGTAAAAGCTTTTCTTCGCCGCTCAGCCGAGCATCCGCCGCCAGCCTTGGAAGCGGATGCCGCCTTCGCCCACGCGGGAGAGGACCCAGCAGCCGTCGTCGCCCTTCGCCTCCGGGGCGTGTTCGGAGCCGGGCTCGCGGTGGATGAAGTCGCCGGGGCCTGCGCATTCCAAGCCTTCCTGCACCCATCCGGTGAGGAGGACGGAGGTTTCGGCGCCGAGGTGTTGATGGCTGGGGAAGGTGCTTCCCGGCGCGACGAAGGTGAGCCAGAGGCTCGCGGCGCCTTCTTCCCACACCCGCGCGGCGCGCGATCCGTTCAGGAGGCGACGCCGCCAGGCCCAGGTCGAGGGCGGCGGGAGCCGCTTCAGGATTCCGGGCGGGAGCGGCTGCGCGAACGCTTCGAGCTCGACCGGCGCCTGCGCGGGGAGATCCGGGTGCGCGGCCCGGCAGGCGGGGCAGGCGCCGAGATGGAGTTCCAGGACCAGGCGCAGGGCGAGGTCGGCGCGGCCCGCTTCCAGCGCCGCCCAATCGGTCGAGGTCGGATGCGTTTGAGGGCCGCGCGTCTCACGGGTCCGCAGCTTCGCCAACACCGCGTCCAGGGAGGCGCAGCCGATCGCGGGCTCCGCCTCCGGTTCGCGGAAAGCCTCCCGCGCCAAGCCGGGCACGGCCCGCAGGCCCTTCAAGAAGGCCCGGCAGCCCGCGCAGAGCACGAGATGCGCGCGCAGGGCGAGCCGCTTGGGCCAGGGCAGGGCGCCTTCCACGAGATCCGTCATCCGCTCGGTGGCGTGTTCGCAACTCAGGAGGATCATGGCCGCCCCGCTTCGGGCAGGCCGCCCGCGAAATCCGCCAGGAGCGCGCGCAGGGCCAGGCGGGCGCGGTGGAGGCGCTGGCGCACGAGATCCCGGGTGATGCCCAGGCGGGCCGCGATCTCGTCCGTGTCCCAGCCCTCCAGATCGCGGAGGACGAAGACCGCCCGCTGGTCATCGGACAGCCGCTCCAGCCCGGCGGTGATCCGGGCCTTCAGCTCGTTTCGGGCGGCGTGGTCCAAGGCTTCGGCCTCCTGGCTCCACTCCAGGGAGCCGTCTTCCATGTGATGCCCGTCGTCGGCGTAGCGTGGCATCAGATCTTCGATGGCGTCTTCCCGACGGCGGACCCTCTTACGGCGATGCATGAGCGCCTGGTTGGCGCAGACCCGGTAGCCCCAAGTGCTGAAGCGGCTGCTCCCGGCGAAGCTGCCCAGCTCCCGGTACATGGCCAGAAGCGCGTCCTGCAAGGCGTCCTGGGCCTCGGCCTCGTTGCCGAGGATGCGGACGATCACGCGCAGGAAGAGGCTCAGGTGGGGCCGCGCGAGCGCGTCGAAGGCGTGCGTGTCGCCCTGCCGGGCGGCCGCCACCAGGTCGGATTCCGGGCGCTCAGGCACGCAGAGCCTCATGGCCGCCCGAAGGGGTGGGCGCGGTGATCCGCCCGAGGCGGACGGTGAAGGCGGAGCCGAGGCCCCGGCCCTTGGAGGCGGCGCGGATCTCGCCCCCATGGCGCTGGATGATCTCCCGCGCGAGGAAGAGGCCCAGGCCTGTGCCCGGCACGGCGCGGGTCATCTCATCCCCCACGCGGTAGAAGCGCTGGAAGAGGCGTGGCAGCTCCTTGGCCGGGATGCCCGCGCCCCGATCCGTGACGACGAGGATGGCTTCGTCCCGGCTGCCTTCCAGCGTGAGGGTGGTGGAGCGGGGGGCGTCGGCGTACTTGTAGGCGTTGGAGAGCAGGTTCTCCACCACCATGCCCAGCGCCTTCGCGTCCGCGAAGGTCCACACGCCGGGCGCGAGCTCCAGGCGCAGGCCCAGCGAACCCGGCCCCAACTTCTGATCCATCGCCTCCGCCACGCCGCGCAGCCAGGAGCCCAGTTCCAGCGGCTCGGGGCGGATCTCCATGCTGCCGGATTCGGACCGCGCCACATCCAGCAGGTTGTTCACCAGCTCGGCGAGCCGCTCCAGGTCCTGGTCCATGCGGGTCCGGATCTTCCCGCGCTGGTCGCTGCTCAGCTCGCGGTCGAAGAGCGTCTCCATCCACACGCGCAAGGAGGCGATGGGCGTCTTCAGCTCGTGGGTGACGGAAGCGGTGAAGTTGCGTTGCCGGAGCTTGAGGTCCATCTCCTCGGTGAGCTTGCGGTAGATGAGCGTGAAGCCGCCCAGCAGCGCCGCGGCGAGGATGATGGCCTCGGCGGCCGCGCGCCAGAGCGCGAGGCGCCGTTCCCGCTCCATGCGCTGGAGCGGTTCGGTGCGCAGGGTGAGGTAGGCGTCCAGGTGATCCACCAGGTGCGGGTCATCGGGCGCGACGGGCGCGGGCACCACCGCCACCTGGGGGAAGCGCGCCTCGATGGCGGCCTTGCGCTCCGCGAGGCTGGGCAGCTTGGTGGGCAAGGTGCCTTGGACGACGATGCCGCGGCCGCCAGGCCGGGGCGCCACATCCTGCTGGTAGTAGAAGGGCAGCACGAGGAAGGAGTCCATCTGCCAGGCCTCGGCGCGGGCGGCCTTGAGCGTCTCGATCTGGGCCTCTTCCAGGCGCTTGGACTCCCGGATCTGGATGGACAGCCACCAGCCCACCTGGATGAAGAGCAGCGCCGCCACCGCCAGATAGATGAGGCGTTGGCCGGAGGTGCGGGGAAGCCGGGAAGGGGCAGCCATGGACGGCGTCCAGTGTGGCGCAAAGCGCCGTCCGAGGGCATCCTTGCACCATGACCCAGCCCCCCAACCCAAGCGGACGGGACCCGCTCGGCCCGACCGGCGCCCACCGGATGCCGGGGGCGGAGGCGCTGGCGGATCTCCTGAAGACCCAGCGGCAGCTCGGCCAGGTGACGCAGGAGATCCGCGATCTGCGCGATCGCATGGCGCGGCGCACCCATCAGATGCAGTTGCTGCAGCGGGTCAGCGAGATCCTCGCCGCGACTTCCAAGGGCGGCCAGGTGGCGAGCGTCATCCTCGATGTGCTGGCCCAGGAATACGGATGCCCGCGCGGCGTGGCGTGGACGCTGGAGGATGGCGGCGCGGAGTTCAGCCCCCGCGAAGGCCACGGCATCGAGCGCTCCGCGTGGTCGCCCATGCGGCTGCCCGCGCCCAACCCCTTCCAGGATCAGCCGCTCCTGCTCTTCCAAGGCCAGTGGCTCGACCGCGCCCATCTTCCGCCCGGGCTCGTGGGCCTGCCGACGCTGCCGGATTCGGGCCTCTACTTCGTGCCTTTCGAATACCAGCTCCTGCTGCTCGGCTTCGCGATCATCGAGGTTCCGAAGGACCGCAACCTGGAATCCGAGGATCTGGATTCCATCGCCATCCTCCAGCGGCAGACCGCCGTCACGCTCTACAACGCGTGGCTCTTCCGGGATCTCCAGGATCAGCGGAACACCTTGCAGTCCCAGGCCGGCGAATTGGAGCGCGTGAACTCCGCGCTCCGCGAATCGGACCGCCTCAAGAGCGAGTTCCTCGCCCTCACGAGCCACGAGCTGCGCACGCCGCTAACCGGCATCCTCGGCTTCACGCGCCTCGTGCTGGATGGCCTCTACGATGGCGAAGAGGACATGAAGCAGATGCTCCAGGACAGCTACGCGTCCGGCCAGCACCTGCTCAACCTGCTCAACGACATCCTCGACCTCGCCAAGATCGAAAGCGGGCGGCTGGAAGTCCAGGCGACGCCGTGCCCCTTGCATGTGGTGGTGGAGGAAGTGAAGCCCGTGGCCGAGGCCTACCCGCGCCGCCCCGGCGTGGCGCTGGTCTGGCCCGACAACCTCGCCGACATGCCCGAAGTGCTCGTGGATCCGGGCCGCCTCAAGCAGGTGCTGCTCAACCTCATCAGCAACGCCCTCAAGTTCACGAAGGAAGGTTCCGTTTCGCTCCAGGTGGAGCGCGGCATCGGCATGGTGGTGATGCGGGTGGTGGACACGGGCATCGGCGTGAGCGCGGAGGCGCAACAGCGCCTCTTCCAGAAATTCGTCCAGGCGGAAGGCGGCCACTCCCGCGAGTACGGCGGCACGGGGCTCGGCCTCGTGATCTGCAAGCACCTCGTCGAGATGATGGGCGGCGCCATCGGCCTTTACAGCGAGGGCCAAGGCAAGGGCACGACGATGACCATTTCCGTCCCCATCGCCTGATCCATGCCGATGCCCGGTCCCAATCCCCACTCCGCCGGTAGCTCCAACGAGGCGGCGAAAGAGGCCTTTCGCGAGGCGCTCCGCGCGGAGCAGCGCGCGTCGAGCGCCGAGGCCGCGCTCTCTGGATTGCGCCAGCGCGTGGCGGCCCTCACCGGCGCGGAGGCCGGCGCGCCCGCCCTGCTGGAGATGGTGGCGCGCCGCCTGGGCGCGTCCCGCGCGGGCCTGTGGCGCCTGGGGCCGAAGAGCTTCGATCTCGCCGCGACCCAAGGCCCCGCGCCGCCGCGACTGCGCTTCCCCGCGCCCCACCCCTTTGGCCAAGCGGTGCCGCCGCCCAAGGGCTGGCTGCCCGAGGAAGGCCTGCCGCCCCAGCTCCTGATGCTGCGCGGCTCCGGAGAGCGGCTCTATTTCCTGCCTTTGGAACGCCAGCTCCTGCTCATGGGTTTCGCCATTCTCGCGCTGCCAGAAGGCCAGGCGCCCGACGCCTCGGCGCTGGACGAGCTGGAGCCCGTGTTGGCGCTGGGCGCCCTTGGCCTCCACCACCAGTGGGAGCTGGAAGACCTCTCCGCGCGGCGCACGGCGCTGGTGGAGGAAGTCTCTGAACAGCGCCGCTATGCTCAGGCTCTCGAAGAAAGCCGTTGGGGCGTCACCCAGGGCGACCGGGTGCGCACGGAATTCCTCCGCTTCGCGACGCGGTCCTTGAGCCAGGGACTCTCCGAGCTGCTGGTGCTGCTGAAGCTCGGCATGGATGGCGCGTACACGGAAGAGGAGAGCGACACCGCCTTCCGCACCGCCACGCGCATCGCCCACCACCTGCGATCCCTCCTGGCGGAAGTGGAGCGCTGCACCGAGACCGCCGAGCGGACCGTCACCTTGCAGCCGATGGACCCTTCCCCCGTGCTGCGCGCGGCGAAGGAGGCGCACGAACGGCAGGGCGAGGGCACGCTCACCTGGCCCAACCTCTGGGTGCCGCTGCCCAAGGTGCTGGGCGACGCGGCCATCCTCCAGGAAGTGTTCTCGACCCTGCTGGGCCTTCAGGCGTTCCACGCGCGCGCGCCCCACGAGGCGCTGCGCATCGAGATCGGCGCCAGCGCCTTGCGTCTGCGTTTCCCCTTTCCGGAGTTGGATCTCTCGCCCGTGGTCGGCGCGTTGGACGGCCTGCACGCCGAAGGCCCCGATCCCGGCGGCACGGGCGGCCCGGCGCTGGCGCTGGTGGTCTCCCGCCAATTGATCCGCGATCTGGGCGGCGATCTGCGCGTGGATTCCGAAGGCACGGGCAGCGTGGTCTGTGTGGACTTGAGCCTCGCGCAGCCTTGAACTCGCCCGAGGTGAGACAATCCCCCTTCCTTCAGGAGTCCCGATGATCCGCCGCGAATCCTTCCTGCCCTTCACGCGCCCCATGGTGGGCGACGAAGAGATCGCCGAGATGGTGGATTCCATCCACAGCGGCTGGATCACCACGGGGCCGAAGGCCGCCAAGTTCGAAGAAGCTCTCGCGGCTTACAACGGCGCGCCCCATGTGCTCGCCATGAACAGCGCGACGACGGCGCAGGAGATCACGCTGCAGGTGCTGGGCCTCCAGCCCGGCGACGAGGTCATCACGACCTCGCTCACCTGGGTGAGCACCCTGAGCACGGTCATCCTCCAGGGCGGCGTGCCCGTGCTCGTGGACATTGATCCGAAGACGCTGAACATGGACGCCGCGAAGCTCGAAGCCGCCATCACGCCGCGCACCAAGGGCATCATCCCCGTGCATCTCACGGGCCTGCCCGTGGACATGGAGCCCATCTGGGCGCTCGCGAAGAAGCATCACCTCTGGGTCGTCGAGGACGCCGCCCAGGCCATAGGCGCGACCTACAAGGGCAAGAAGATCGGCAGCGACGCGCGCTCGGCGATGACGGTCTACAGCTTCCACCCCAACAAGAACATGACGACGGGCGAAGGCGGCGCCATCGCCTTCCACGATCCGCACCGCCTCGGCCGCATCCAGCGCCTGCGTTTCCACGGCATCGAGCGCGACGCCTGGAAGCGCCAGAGCAAGGAGGGCAGCGTCCATATTGATGTGGAGGAGCCCGGCCGCAAAGCGAACTTCATGGACCTCCAGGCCGCCATGGGCCTGCACCAGATCAAGAAGCTGGATGGCTTCAACGCCAAGCGCGGCCAGATCTTCCGCCGCTACCTGGAGCTGATGAAGGACATGGACGAGGTGATGCTGCCCTGGGAAGGCGACGCGAACCTCGGCCACTGCTTCCACCTCTTCGTCGCGCGCATCCTGCCCGAGAAGGCGGGGCTTGATCGCGACGCCTTCGTGACGGAGCTGAAGGAGCGCAACATCGGCACGGGCATCCACTACAAGCCCAGCCATCAGCACTCCTTCTACCGCGCCTTCTACGAGAAGCGCGGCCACGCTTTGCCCAAGGACGGCCTGCCGCACACCGACTGGAGCGGCGACCGCCTCTGCAGCCTGCCGCTCTGGCCGGGGCTCGCGGAAGAAGACCAGGATCTCGTCGTCGCCGTGATGAAGGATGTGTTCGTCACCGCCCGCGCGAAGAGCAAGGTCACGGTGTAGGGTGCCTTCCGCCCCGCTCGTCCTCACGCTGGACGCGGGCGGAACCTCGTTCACTTTCTCCGCCATCCGGGAAGGCCGTGAAGCGGGTGGGCCGCTCGTCCTGCCCTCGCTGGGCCATGACCTTGAGGCCTGTCTCGCCCAGATCCGGCGCGGCTTCGAAGAGATCCACGCGGTGACCGGGCGCGCGGCGCGAGCGATCTCTTTTGGCTTTCCCGGCCCCGCCGACTACCAGCGCGGCATCATCGGCGATCTCGGCAACCTGCCGGGCTTCCGCGGCGGCGTGCCGCTTGGGCCCATGCTGGAGGCGCACTTCGGCCTGCCCGTGTTCATCGGCAACGACGCGGATCTCTTCGCGCTGGGCGAGGCCTTCCATGGCCGCTTGCCGGAGGTGAACGCGGAGCTGGAAGCGGCCGGGAATCCCTTCCGCCACCGCAATCTGCTCGCCCTCACGCTGGGCACGGGCTTTGGCGCGGGCATCGTTATTCAAGACCGCGTCCTTCGCGGCGACAACGATTCGGGTGGAAGCATCTGGTTGCTGCGCTCCAAGCATCACCCGAATTGTTTCGTGGAAGAAGCGGTGAGCATCCGCGGCTTGCGCCGCGCTTACGCGGAAGCGGCGTCCCTCGCCTTGGAGGACGCGCCGGACCCGAAGGATCTCGCGAACCGCGCGCGCGCGCTGGCGACGCGGCCGCGCGCGAAGCCTTCCGGCTGTTTGGCGAGTCGGCGGGCGATGCCATCGCCCATGCGCTCACGCTGGTGGATGGCCTCGTCGTGCTCGGCGGCGGCCTCAGCGGCGCCGCGGATCTCTTCCTGCCCGCGCTGATGGCGGAGCTGAACGGCACGCTCGCCAAGCGAGATGGAGGCCGGGTGCCGCGCCTCGAATCCCGGGCGTTCAATCTGGAAGATGCGGATGAGCGGGCGACCTTTCTCGATCCGCGCACGCCCTCCAAGCGCGTCGGCCTCTGTGTCACGCGGCTTGGAACTGCGCGGGCCACGGCCCTGGGCGCGTGGCGCGCGGCCATCGAAGCGTTGGGAGGCTCTACTCCAGCGTGAGGCCCGCGGCCTCTTCGGCGACGAGGCTGCCCAGCGCGACGCCCATGCCGTTGCAGCCGAAGGCGAGGACGGTGCGGGGGCCGATGCGCTTCACGACGGGCTTCTTCTCGGGGCCGAAGCCCATGATGCCGGCCCAGCGCCGGGCGATGCGCGGAGTCTTGCCCGGCAGGAGGACCTCCCGCAGGATCTGTTCGAGCCGTTCCTGGATGGTCTGGGTGATGGCCATCTCGTCGGTGGCTTCGGCCTCGAAGGCGATGTTGCGCGCGCCGCCGAGGAGGACGCGCGGCCCCTCCGGCGTGGACAGGTCGCGGAAGTACACGAAGCCTTCGTCCATGTGGTAGCAGCCCTTCCACCGCAGATCGGGGACGGGTTCGGTGACGAGGATCTGCCCCCGGGCGGGCACGATCCCGAGCCCCGGCAGGAGCCGATGCGTGAAGCCGTTGGCGCAGAAAACGATCTGGGAGGCGCGGAAGGGGATGCGTTCCTTCGAGCCCGGCTGCTTCGCCCAGAGCGTCGCCACCGAATCGTTCTCATCGAAGTCCATCACCTCGGCGCCCGTGCGGATCTCCACGCCGCTTTCGCGGGCGCGGGTCTCCAGCGCGGCCATGAGCTTGCCGGAGTGGAGCTGGCCCTCGAAGGGATTGCGCACCACCGCGCGGACCTTCTTCACATTGAAGCCGAGCGAGGCCGCGGCGCTCTGGCCGTTGCGCTCCTTCATCACCTGGAACACATCGGTCTTGAAGATGGGGCGGAGCCACACATTGAGACTCGGCAGCCCCTGGAGCGATTCCATCTGGGCGTCCATCAGCAGCTCGAAGCCGCCGTGGTGCTCGTAGCCGATGGCCGCGTCACCCAGCGTCTCGCGCAGCTTGTGCAGGCCGCGGAAGCGCTTCTCCACCAGGGCCAGCGCGGCGTCGCGCCCCATGCGGTCAATGTCGGAGAGGATCTCGGTGAGGCTGCCGAAGCAGGCGAAGCCCGCGTTGCGGGTGGACGCGCCGCTGGGCAAGAGGCCCCGCTCCAGCACGGCCACCCGCCACTGGGGCTTGCGGCGCTTCAGCTGGATGGCCGTGGACAGGCCCACGATCCCCCCGCCGACGATGAGCGCGTCGTGGAGGGAGGCGGCGTCCTGTTCCCAGAAACTCAGCATGGAGGGCCGTGAAACGGAATGTTAAGGCCTGTGAAGCGCGGCAAAGTTGCCCTCATGCTACTCGCGTGCAAGGAAAAAGCCGCAAAATTCGGAAAATCTTTCCCAACCCCCGGCGGCGGACCTCAGACCTGCTCGTGGGGAAGGGCGGGCAGGGGCGCGAAGACGGTGCCGTTGGGGTCGTAGGCGTAGAAGTTGCTGATGGCGCCGGTGTAGGCCCAGGCGTACTGCTGGATCTGGTCCGCGAAGCGGGTCTGGGCGTCCCCTTCCCGGAACATCGGCCCCCAGTGCGGGTTGTAGGCGGCTTCCACCTCGCGCAGCAGCGCCGCCATCTCCTCGCCTTGCTCGAGGCCCCGCCGCTCCAGGTCCGCGGTCTGGCGAGCGAGTTCGGCCGCTTCGGCGTTCAGCGCGTCCAGCGCGTCGGGGGAGAGGCGCGGCGCGAGCATCTGCCGGTGGTGATGGGTGCGCTGGAGTTGGTCTTCGAGGATGGACAGCTTCCGCTGGGCTCGGCGGCGCAGGGTTTCGAGCTGGATGAGACGCCGCATCTGCGGGCCCTTGGATTCCATCAATCCCAACTCCCGCTCCAGTTCGGGGATGAGCATGAGCGTGCGCCAGGAAGAGGTCTTGGCGGATCGCATGATGTCGCCGTAGATGTGGTCGCCCACATAGAGCACCGACTGGCCGGAGGCGCCGATGCGCTCCTCCAGCCATGCGGCGTTGCCGCCGCTGAAGGCGTGGGCCGGGGCGTCGGCCGCGGCGGGAAGGAGCGGCGCGCCCTCCAGGTAGAACAGGGGCTTGCGGGCCGAGACGACGATGAGGTCGAAGTAGTCCGTCCAGCGCGGGTAGGCATCGTCCTGGCCATCCAGCAGGTGGGAGAGCACGCCGTCGCTGAAGCTCCACTCGCTGTTGGTGAGCAGGAAGAGCTGCTTGCCGCCGCGCTTGAGCCGCTCCAGGGCGGGCGCGAGCTGGGGATCCTTCGGGATGAAGAAGTCCCGGTGCGCGAGGATCTCGCCCTTCATCTCGCCGTTGCGGTGGGTGGTGTCAATGGCCCACCGCACATCCTGGAAGATGTCCATGCTGCTCTTGCCCTGGATGCGGCCGCCATCCGAGGCTTCCACGAGCAGCGCGAACAGCGCGCATTCAGGGATCTCGAAGAGCGTGTCAATGCTGCGGAAGCCCTTGGCGGCCGCGTCCAGCCTCCGCCGCCCGTAGGCCGCGGCCAGCTCCGCGGCTTCCATGGGCCGCGCGCCGTGGGTGGCCCTCACCACTTGGCGTTCGCGATCCACCTTCAGCAGGTTGCCCCGGGAGCCATCGAGCACGAGGCCGCGGGCCGCGAAGTCCGGATCGTAGGGCGCATCCAGCAGCCAGAGCGGGTAGGCGCGTTCGCGGACGAGGAGGCGGATGGCCTTGCGGAAGGCCAACTCGTCAATCTCCGGGCTGCGATAGCGCGCCAGCGTGTAGTCCATGTCGAAGCCGATGGCG
>CAYYJN010000067.1:0-10806 GCA_964472275.1 uncultured Solibacteraceae bacterium | reverse complement strand
ATAGGAGTGGCGCGGCTTTCATCGTCTCACTCCCGAGTTTGCTTCCTAAGACCCTGGCTTTTTTGAACAGGGATGAAGGAGGTGAAGGGGATGGAAATCGGCCCGCCTCCCTTTTGGTAAGCTGGGCATCCAGGAGTTCCCATGGCCCGTGACCGCGAATCCAGCTACTACCCGCCCATCGTCATCGAGCAGACGCCGCGGGGCGAGCGGAACTACGACATCTACTCGCGCCTGCTGAAGGACAACATCATCTTCCTCGGCACGGAGATTGACGACTCCGTGGCCAACGCCGTCGTGGCGCAGATGCTCTTCCTGGAGAGCGAGGATCCGGACAAGGACATCCAGATCTACATCAACAGCCCCGGCGGCAGCGTAACGGCGGGCCTCGCCATCTACGACACCATGCAGTTCGTGAAGAACGACATCGTCACCTACTGCATCGGCCAGGCGGCGAGCATGGGCGCCCTGCTCCTCACGGCCGGCACCAAGGGCAAGCGCTTCTCCCTGCCCAACAGCCGCATCATGATCCACCAGCCTTCGGGCGGCGCGCGGGGCCAGGCGACGGAGATCGAGATCGCCTACAAGGAGATCCAGCGCATGAAGGACATGCTCAACGAGATCCTCGCCAAGCACACGGGCCAGAAGCTCGCCAAGGTCGCCAAGGATGTGGACCGCGACTACTTCATGAGCGCGGACGAGGCCCTGGCCTACGGTCTCATTGACAAGGTGATGACCGAACGACCCGCGTGACCGCCGCCGAAGCCCTCTGCCGCGTGGAGGCCGCCCGCCGCCGGGTGGCCTTCGTGTCTTTGGCCGACGGCGTGCTCACGCTGGAGGTGCGCGAACCGGCGGACGCCCTCGCCCGGGCGCTCACCGCGAAGGGGTGGACCACGGAAGCGGTCGGCCCTTTCACGCTGCAGGTATCAGCCTCGGATTGGATCGTGTTCTGGGGGGACGCGGGCCCCTTGCTGGAGTGCGGTTGCTGATGGATCTCCACGAGGCGTTGGCGGAGCTGCGCGCGCTGCCCATCGCGGCGCGCGGTCCGCGCCTGGAATCCCTGCGCGCGCTCTACCGCGCCGAACCCGGCCGCTTCACGCCCGAGGTCCTGTCTGAATTGAAAGCCCTCGCCGCGCCCGATCTGCGTGAAAGCCTCAAGGCCACCTTCGGCTTCGACGCCTTCCGCCCCGGCCAGGAGGACATCATCCGCGCCGCGCTGGCGGGCCGGGACTGCCTGGGCGTGATGCCCACCGGCGCGGGCAAGTCCCTCACCTACCAACTGCCCGCGCGGCTGCTGGGCGGCACGACGCTCGTCATCTCGCCGCTCATCGCGCTCATGAAGGATCAGGTGGACGCGCTCACCGACGCGGGCGTGCGCGCGACCTTCCTCAATTCCAGCCTCGACGCGGACACGCGCCGCGAGCGCATCCTCGCGCTCAAACGCGGCGACTACGAGCTCGTCTACGCCGCGCCGGAAGGACTGGACGCCTACATCGCCTCGCTGCTGGAAGGCGTGGACCTGCGCCTCATCGCCGTGGACGAGGCCCACTGCATCAGCCAGTGGGGCCACGATTTCAGGCCCGCCTACCGCAACCTCGCGGGGCTCAAGGACCGCTTCCGCGGCGTGCCCGTGCTGGCCTTGACGGCGACGGCGACACGCGAAGTGCAGGATGACATCATCGTCCAGCTCGGCATGAAGGCTCCCGCTCGTTTCCAGGGTTCGTTCTTCCGCCCGAACCTCAAGCTGCACGCCATCAAGAAGGGCGGCGGGGACGGTGTCCGCGACCTCATCCTGCGCCTCGTGCGCGCCCGGCAAGGGCAGAGCGGCATCATCTACTGCCTCTCCCGCAAATCGGCGGAGGCGACGGCGAACTTCCTATCCTCCAAGGGCATTCGCGCCGCCGCCTACCACGCGGGCATGGACGCCGAGGCCCGCGATCGCGCCCAAGAAGCCTTCAAGCGCGACGATGTGGAAGTCATCGCCGCCACCATCGCCTTCGGCATGGGCATTGACAAGAGCAACATCCGCTTCGTCATCCACCGCGACATGCCGAAGTCGCTGGAAGGCTACTACCAGGAGATCGGCCGTGCGGGCCGCGATGGCGCCGACAGCGACTGCATCCTCTTCTATTCCTGGGCCGATGTGATGTCGCTGGAACGCTTCAGCGATGGGCTCGAGCCCGCCCTGGCCGCGGGGCTGAACCGGCAGGTGCGGGAGATGTTCCGCTTCGCCGAGGACGCGCCCTGCCGCCACCAATCGCTCGCCGCTTACCTGGGCGAGCGCATCGCGCCCTGCGGAAGCTCCTGCGACCGCTGCACGGGCGTGGACCTGCTCGCGTTCACGCCGAAGGTTCAGAAGACGAAGGCGAAGGCAGCCGTTCTGCCCGAGGCGCCCGCCGCCGAAGGCGACGAAGCCCTCTACCTCGCTCTCAAGGCCCTGCGCAAGCGCCTCGCCGACGCGAAGAACATCCCGGCCTATGTGGTCTTCAGCGACGCCACGCTGCAACAGATGGTCCGCTTCAAGCCCGGCACCGAAGGCGAACTCATGGCCATCAGCGGCGTCGGCCCCAAGAAACTCGTTCAGTACGGCGAGGCGTTCCTGGCGCTGCTGAAAAGCTGAATCAATATCCGCAGATTACGCCGATGACGCAGATTCAAAAGCAAAATGAATCTGCGTCATCGGCGTAATCTGCGGACAACCCTCTTCACCCAATCAAGTGTTTGACGATCGCCGCGAGGCTCAGGCTGGCGACGAGGATCCAGAGCGTCACGCCCATGAGGAAGGGACGCAGGCCCACTTTGCGGATCGCTTCACGGGTGAGGTTGGCGCCGATGAAGAAGAGCGTCAGCACCAGCGCGCGCTGGGCGGCGGCGTAGACGAAGTGGCCGGGCGTGTGGAGCGCGGGCACATAGGTGGCGAGGGCCGCGGCGAGGATGAAGCCGAGGATGAACCAGGGCTTCTTCCCTTTCTTCGCGGGCTGATCCGTGGCCTTCTCTTCCTTCGCGCCGCGATTCCAGAAGAAACCCACCGCGATGGCGACGGGCACGATCCACAGCGCCCGCGCCAGCTTCACCGTCGTCGCCTCCATGAGCGCCTGCGCGCCGTAGGCCTGGCCCGCGCCCACGACGGAGCTGGTGTCGTGGATGGCGAGCGCGGCCCAGAGCCCGAACTGATGCTGGCTGAGGGCCAGCTTGTGGCCGATGATCGGGAAGAGGATGAGCGCGACGGCGTTGAGCAGGAAGACCGTCGCCAGCGCCACCGAGGTGTCGTGCTCCTCCGCGTGGATGACGGGCGCGACGGCGGCGATGGCGCTGCCGCCGCAGATGGCGGTGCCCACCGTCACCAACAAGCCCGCGTCCCGGTTCAGGCGGTAGCGCCGCGAAAGCCAGAGGCCGAGGGCGATGGACAGACTGATGCTCACCACCGTGTAGCCAAGACCCTGGAGCCCGGCCTTCGCCACGGCCCGCAGATCCATGCCCGCGCCAAGGCCCACGACGGAGAGCGCCAGCAGCGTGTGCGTCCACTTGCGCGTGGTGGCTTGGAAGGGGTTGCCAAGCGCGAGCGCGAGCAGGATGCCCGCCACCAACGCCATGGCCGCCGACACGAAGGGAAAGAGGGTCAGCACCGCGCAAAGCGGAACCAGCACTTGGGCGATGCGAAAGGAGAAACGGTCGCTCATGAATTCCAGCATCCCGCCATGGCATCGGCCGAGATAATCGTATAATTCAATATGGCATCTGAAATTTTGATGGCTGAAGTGCTCGATTCCCGTCGCCTGGCGACCTTCCGCGCCGTGGCCATGGCCGGGCGCATCTCCGAAGCCGCGCGGCGGCTGAACCTCTCCCAGCCCGCGGTGACGGCTCAGATGCGGCAGCTGGAGGAGGCCGCCGGTCGGCCTCTGCTCACCCGCCACGCCCACGGCATCCGCCTCACCCCGGCGGGCGTGGAAGTGCTGGCGCTGGCGAACCGGATTCACGGCCTGCTGGAGGAGGCGGGCGCGCGCCTCGCCGCGCCGGACCGTCCCTCGGGCCCGCTCCGGCTCTGCGCCAGCACCACCCTCGCCGCCTATGTGCTGCCCTCCTTGCTCGCGGCCTTCCAGCGCGCGGAGCGGCCCGCCTCGGTGGCGCTGGAAGTCGGCAACACCGAGCAGGTGCTGGCCTGGGTACGGGAGGGCCGTTTCCCCTTGGGGCTCGTGGAGGGCCTGCGCCGGGCGCCGGGCCTGCGCCTGGAGCTGTTCTTCTCCGACGAGCTGCTTCCGGTGCGCGCCGTGAAGGCGCCGCCCGCCATCCGCCGCGCGCGGACGCTTCAGGATCTGCGCGAAGTGCCCATCCTCCGGCGCGAATCCGGCTCCGGCACGCGGGCGGTGGTGGACGCGGCACTGCGCAAGGCCGACCCCGGCCTCGCGGCCCGGGATTCGGACCCGGTGCTGGGCCACACGGAGGCCATCAAGACCGCCGTGCTCGAAGGGCTCGGCATCGCCTTCCTCTCGCCCTGGAGCATCCGCGGCGAGCTGCGGCGGCGCGAGGTGGAAGTCCTCGACCTGCCCGGCCTGCGCATCCCCCGCGCCTTTTCCTGGGTGCGGCCCAGCGGCGGCCTCCAAGGCGCGCCCGCGCGCTTCCATCGTTTCGCCATGGAGAACCTTCCGGCGCTCTGAGCGACAATGGGGACATGGACCGGCTCCCTCTCATCGCCCTCGACGGACCCAGCGGGGTCGGCAAATCCACCACGGCCAAGGCGGTGGCGGCGCGCCTGGGCTGGGACTACCTGGACACGGGCGCCATGTACCGCTCCGTGGCGCTGGCCGCGCTGCGGGCGAAGCTCACCTTCGCCGATCCGGCCGCGCTGGAGGCGCTGCTCCCCGGATTGGAACTGTCCCAAGGCGGCGGGCGTTTCGAATTGAACGGCGAGGATGTGAGCGAAGCGATCCGCGCGCCGGAAGTGACCGCGCTCGTCAGCCCGCTCAGCGCGGACGCGCGGGTGCGCGCGACGCTGGTGGCGCAGCAGCGGCGCATCGGCGGGCGCGGGCGCTTCGTGGTGGATGGCCGCGACATCGGCACCGTCGTGTTCCCGGAGGCCTGCTGCAAAGTCTTCCTCACCGCCAGCGTGGCGGCCCGCGCGTGCCGTCGCTTCCTCGAACTCCAGGCCAAAGGTCAGCCCGTGGATGAGGCCGAAGTGGCCCGGGACCTGACCGCGCGGGATCTCAACGACAGCACCCGCGCCGTCGCGCCGCTGAAGAAGGCTGACGACGCCTGGGAACTGGATTCCAGCGGCCTCAGTCTTGAGCAGGTGGTGGAGGCCATCGTCGCCCATCACGAGGCCCACGGCTGATTCACTCCGCCAGCAGCTCCGCGAGGGCGTTCCTCAGCTCATCCACCAGGTAGGGCTTGCGGAGGAAGCTCAAGTGATCGGCGCCCTGCAGGGCTTCGGACTCCGAGAAGCCGGAGGTGAGCAGGATCGGCAGGTCCGGACGCAAGGCATGCAGGCGGGCCGCGGCTTCGCGTCCGCCCACGCGCGGCATGGTGAGGTCGAGCACCGCGATGCGGAAGGACTGCGGCTCCGCCTCGAACAACGCCAGCGCGTCCCGGCCATCCGGCGAGGCCGCCACCTCGAAGCCGAGAAGGCGCAGGATCTCCGTGGCGCTGTCGCGCACATCGGGTTCATCCTCCGCCAGCAACACCCGTCCGCCCGGCTTGAGCGCCTTCGCCTCCCGCGCGTGGGCCGCCGTCTCCAAGGCGCTCTTCGCGGCCGGGAAGAAGATCTGGAAGGTGGCTCCCTTTCCTTCCTCCGACTGGATCAGCAGCCCCGCCTTGTGGCCACGGAGAATGCCCTGCATGGCCGCGAGGCCGAGTCCCCGGCCCTTGGTCTTGGTGGTGTAGAAGGGCTCGAAGATCTTCTCGCGCACCTCCTGCGTCATGCCGCAGCCGGTGTCGGACACCTCCAGCGCCACATGCTCGCCGGGGCTGAGGGTCTGGCCCGCGAAGCGAGTGGCGATGTCGGCGTCGTCCACGAAACGGCGGCGGGTGGCGATGGTGATGCGACCTTCCGCGTCGCCGATGGCGTCGGCGGCGTTGGCCACCAGGTTCACGAGCACCTGCTGGAGCTGGGCGGAGTCCGCCTCCACCGCGGGCAGGTCGGCGCCCAGGCGGAAGTCCAGCCGCGTGTTCTTGGGGATCGTCACGCTCAAGAGCTGGGTGATCTCCTGGACGACGAGGTTGAGATCGTGGGGCATGACGACGAATCGCCCGCGGCCCGAATAGGCGAGTAGTTGCCGCGTGAGGTCCGAGGCGCGCAGCGCGGTGGTCTCCATGCGTTCGAGGTAGGGCGCGGAGGCCGCCGGATTCTCCTGCGCCAGGCCGAGGTTGCCGAGGATGGCGGTGAGCAGGTTGTTGAAGTCGTGGGCGATGCCGCCCGCCAGCAGGCCGAGGCTTTCCAGTTTCTGGGCTTCGCGCAGGCGCTCCTCCGCGCGGCGGGATTCGGTCATGTCCCGGCACACGCCCGCGATGCGCGCCACCTTGCCGCTCGCGTCCTTGATGGGCACGAGGGAGGTGCTGAACATGGATGGGCCCGTGGGAAGCTGGACTTCCTCGTCGTAGGTGATCGCGCGGCCCGCGGCGATGGTCTCCTTGCACCGGCTCACATAGTAGGAATAGAGCGGCTCAGGCAGCAGGTCGCGGAAATAGCGCCCCTGCACTTCCGCCTTCTTCATCCGCAGGAAGCGTTCAGCCTCGGGATTCAGATCGTCGTAGGTGAAGCCATCCTCATGGACGCCCACGAGGAACACCGCGTCGCCGGAATTCTCGAAGATGCCGCGGAAGCGCGCCTCGCTCTCCTTCAGCGCCTGCTCGGCGAGCCGCCGCTCCTGGCGGACCAGCCGGTCCTTCAATTCCCGGCGCACCGCCGGCGCGAGGCGCGTGAGATTCGCTTTGAGCACATAGTCGTTGGCCCCGGCCTTCATGGTCTCCACGGCCACATCCTCGCCCACCACGCCGGAGACGATGATGAAGGGCAAGTCCGAGTCCTCGCCCCGAAGGATCTTGAGGGCGTCCTGGCCGCCGAAGGAGGGGAGCACATAGTCGCCGATGACCAGATCCCACCCGCCATCGCCGAGGGCCGCGCGGTAGGCCTCCGCCGTCTCCACGCGGCGGATCTCAGGCGCGAAGCCGCCCTTCTCCAGCTCGCGCTTGAGCAGCAGCGCGTCATCCTCGGAATCCTCCACCAGCAGGAGGCGCAAGCGCTCGCTCATCCAAGTCCTCCCCGCGGATGGGGCGGTTCGTTGAGCATCAGCCAGTAGAAGCCGAGCTGGCCCACCGCCGCCACGAACTCATCGAAATCCACCGGTTTCCTCACATAGCTGTTCGCCCCGAGCTCGTAGCTTGCGACGAGATCCTGCTGCTCCCGTGAAGTGGTGAGGATGACCACCCGCAGCAGTTTGGTGCGCTCGTCGCTCCGCACGCGGCGCAGCACTTCAAGCCCGTCCACCTTCGGCAGCTTGAGGTCCAGCAGCATGAGCGCGGGCAGGTCGTGGGGATCGCGGCCGCCGTGCGCGCCTTCGCCGAAGAGGTAGTCCAGCGCTTCCGCGCCATCCTGGGCGACCACCACGGGATTCATGAAGTGGTTCTTCTTGAAGGCGCGGAGCGTCAGCGCCACATCGTCCGGGTTGTCCTCCACGAGCAGCACCGTGCCCTTGGGATCAATCTCTGGCGTCATGGTCCCTCCTCGGGAAGGGTGAAGAAAAAGGTAGCGCCCTTTCCGGGCGCGCCCGCGGCCCAAATGCGTCCGCCGTGCCGATGGATGATGCGGGCCACCGTGGCGAGCCCCACGCCCGTGCCGGGAAATTCCTCCGCCGAGTGTAGGCGCTGGAAGACGCCAAAGAGCTTGTGGGCGTAGGCCATGTCGAAGCCGGCGCCGTCATCCTTGATGAAAGTGGCCTTCGCGCCCTCTTCCTCGATCGTGCCCATCTCGATGGTGGCCCTGTCCAGCCGCCCGGTGTATTTCCAGGCGTTGCCCAGCAGGTTGTCGAGGGCGATGCGGAGCAGGTGCGGATCGCCGAAGGCGGGGAGGCGCTCGGGGATCTTCACCTCCACGCGCCGGGTCGGTTCCTGCTGCCGCAGCTCGTCCACCACGGCCCGGGCGAGATCGGCGAGATCCACGCGCGAGGGCTCGAGCTGGGCGCGGCTGACCCGAGACAGCCTCAGCAGATCGTCTATGAGCAGGCCCATGCGCTGGGTGCCCGCGCGCACGCGCGCGAGGTAGTGGCGGCCCGCCTCGTCGAGCTGATCGCCGTAGTCCTCCAGGAGCGCTTGGCTGAACCCGTCAATGCCGCGCAGCGGCGCGCGCAGATCGTGGGAGACGGAATAGGCGAAGGCCTCCAGCTCCTTGTTCGCCGCTTCCATCTGCGAGGTCCGTTGGGCGACGCGGATCTCCAGCTCGCGGTTGAGGCGCCGCAACTTCGCCTCCGCCCGCGCGCGGCGGCGGGCCTGGGCCGTCTCCCGCGCCCAGAACCAGACGCTGAGGATCGCGGCCGTGAGCAGCAGCAGCAGCCCGGAAAGGAGGACGCGCCGCACGGCGGTGAAGGGCTCAAACGCTTCGGACTTGTCCATGTTGATGGCGAGGCCCAGATCCAGGCTGTCCACCCAACGCCACGCGCCGACGACGACGACGCCGCGATAGTCGCGGAAGCCGTTCAGGTCCTCGCCGCGATGCCCCGTGAGGGCGCCGGTCACATCCCGCGTGAGCAGCCAGGAGCCCGGCGGCGTGGCGGGCGTGAAGCCCTTCAGCAGGTTCCCGCCCGGATCGCGCAGCACGAGCTGGAGCAGCGCCCGGTCCTTGCTCGGATCGCCGCCGATGAGGCCGATGCCGCGGAGCTGATCTTCGAAACGGCTGTCGCAGAGCAGCAGCCCGGATTTGTCGAAGGCGAGCGTCTCGCCCGTGCGCCCGGATTCGCCGGCTTGGAGTTGGCGCTGCAGCGCGTCACCCGGCATGCGGAAGAGCAGCGCGCCGAGGATGCGGCCACTCGCGTCCCGCACGGGCGCGGCCACGCTGAGCAAGGGACGGGGCGCGGCCTGAGGCGTTGCGAGGCGGCCCATGAACGGGTGGCTCATCCAGGAGCGTCCGGCCAAGGCTTGGCGCGCCAGCTCCCGCTCTTCGGACGCTTCCAATTGAGGCGCGATCTCGGGCAGGACGATGTGTCCCGCGTCATCCACGAGCCAGAACCCGAGGTAACCCATGCCCCGGCAGTCCTGATCCAACTCCCGCTTGATCGCCTCCAAATCGCGGGGCCGGGACTTGTCCTGGGGCGATCGGAGGGCCTCGACGACCGAATCGCGCCCCGCCCAGGACTGGACTTCCCGCAGGCGGTCCGATTGCCAGGCCTCCAGACTCGACGCCACCGCGCTCAGGCCCGCGTCCAGCCGGTTGGCCAGCTCGACCCGGAACTGCCGCTCGATCACATGCAGGCCCCACGCGCCCGCGATGAGCGCCACGAAGACCGCCGCGAGCATGACCCGCGTCGAGCGCGCCCCGGCTGAAAAAAGGGCGAGGGCGGAGCGGGAGGAGCCCTCCGGGGGGCGCGGCTCGGGTCGTGGCACGGGTGCCTGGTTGGGATGCAGGCAGGATGCGCCCCGAAGAAGGCGATGTCCAGGGGTAGTCAGTCCTCGTGGCGCGGATTCCGCTGCCAGGGGCCGAGGTTGTGGACTTCCGCGTAGCCCATGGATTTCAGGAACATCGTCGCCTGTTCGCTGCGGCCGCCGCTGCGGCAGACCATGAGCAGGACCTTGTCCTTGGGCAATTCCTCGAAGCGGTTGGGCAACTCGTTCAGGGGGAGCAGCAGCGAGGCCTCGGCGTGGCCTTCCTCCCATTCGCCGGGCGTGCGCACATCCACCACGAGCGCGCCCTGGTCCATGAGGGCGGCGGCTTCATCAAGGGGCAGGAATCCAGGCATCTCGGGGCCTCCTTTCCCATTGTCGCAAATCCAGCGCAGAATCAGGCCATGGCTCCTGATCTCCAAGAACGGCTCGCCCGCGTGAAGCTCCTCTGCACCGATGTGGACGGCGTCCTCACGACAGGCTTGCTCCACTACGGGCTGGAATCGGGCCACACCAAGGCCTTCCATGTGCGGGACGGCGCCGCGACGAAGTGGCTTCAGGGCGCGGGCGTGCCCGTCGCTTTCATCAGCGGCCTCGCGACCCCCGCGACCCGGTTGCGCGCGATGGATCTCGGCATCGAAGACTGCTTCATGGGCCGCTTGGAGAAGCTGCCCATTCTGGATCAGCTCTCCGCCAAGCACGGGCTCGACTACGGCCAGATCGCCCACATCGGCGACGATCTCCACGACATCCCCCTGCTCCGCCGCGTGGGCCTGGCCTGCTGCCCCGACGACGCGGCGGAGGAAGTGAAGGCCGCCTGCCACTGGATCATCCCCGTGTCCGGAGGCCGCGGCGTCCTCCGCGCCGCCGGCGAAGCCATCCTCAAAGCCCAGGGCAAGTGGAATGGCGTCGTGGCGAAGTACGAGTAAAGGCATTCACCGCGGAGGCGCTGAGGACGCAGAGAAAATAGTCTTTCTCCGCGTCCTCAGCGCCTCCGCGGTGATTACTTCTTCGTCGCCACGATCCAGTCGTCCACGCGGCGTTCGAGGATGGCCATGGGCAGGGCGCCCGCGCCGAGGACGAGGTCATGGAAGGCGCGGATGTCGAACTTGGCGCCCAGCTCGGCCTTGGCCTTTTCGCGAAGGCGCAGGATGGTGAGCTGGCCGACCTTGTAGGACAGGGCCTGGCCGGGCCACGCGATGTAGCGGTCCGTCTCGGCCTGGA
>CAYYJN010000066.1:0-10857 GCA_964472275.1 uncultured Solibacteraceae bacterium | reverse complement strand
GCAGCCCGGCGCGGCCATCGTCGCCACCGGCGGCCTCGCGCGCATCCTCGCGCCCCACACGCGCCACATCCGCCGCGTGGAGCCGGACCTCACGCTGGAAGGCCTGCGCTCGCTCTGGATCCGCAACCACGCGGAAGCGCGGAAACGCGCTTGAGGCAGGAGACCAGAGGCTGGAGGCTGGAGGCGGATGGAGGCGGATCGAACGGCCTGCCGTTGATCCGGCTTGGTGCGATTGATTCGACGCAGGCGTTCTTGAAGCGGCATCCGGAACTGGGTTTCTGCGGCGTGATGGCGGACGCGCAGACCGAAGGGCGCGGGCGGCAGGGGAACCGCTGGCAGAGCGCGCTGGGCTCGGGGCTCTGGATGAGCGCGGCCCTGCCGCTTTCGGAACTCCCGCCGGGCCTCGTCCTCCAGCACGCCATGCGCCACGCCCTCGCGGCGCTGGGCTCTGCGATGGTTGATGGTCCGTTGGGGCTCAAATGGCCCAACGACCTTGTCGCGAAGACGGAGCAGGGCCTCGTGAAGCTGGGCGGCATCATCGGCGAAGTGGCGCAGGGCCGCCTCGTCCTCGGCATCGGCATCAACCTCACAGAAGCGCCGGAACTGCCGGACCGCGCCATCCCCGCCTCCAGCCTGAAGGCGCTGGGCCTCGACCCGCCCGCGCCCGCCGCGCTCGCGAGGAACCTCCTCGACCGCTGGCAGCACCTCGCCGACGCGCCCGCGCCGCCCTTCCACTGGCCCGCCGAAGGCGACGCCCTGCGCTGGGAACAAGGCCAGGGCGTCTGCCTCGGATGGGAACCCGACGGCCGCCTCCGCCTCGCCACCAACGCGGGCGTGCAACGCCTTAGTGCGGGGGATGTGCGGGGACTGCGAAGATAATGGATGGGAGTTCTCAGCCTTGCCCGAACTGGGATGTGGAGTGAAGGTTAGACTGCGTAGGAAAGAATTTGATCCACTCGCTCTCGAAGCACGGCCATCGCCTGGGAGACGCTTCTTTGGCCGTAGATTATCTCCGCTGGTGAGCATAAGCGCGGGATCTCGTCCCACGCAGCTATTCGAAGCAAATTGAAGGCCTCTTGCAGGTCTTTCGCCTTTTGATCATCGAGACCGAATGCGAGCATAGAAACAGCGATCTGAATTTTCGGGATCGCATTCTGCAGATGCGGACCAACGGAATTCACTGCGATTGTGAATTCCGGGTACAAACCGGACAGCTCGGTGATCACACATTGACGAAAGCTGTTTATAGCATTTTGGTGTTGAATCTCCTTTCGATCTTCTCGTGTGCGGCTTTTGGCCAGATAGTGCTCCACAAGGACACGAGCGAAATAGCCAAGCACACCACCCAGTGAAATGGAAAGTACATTGCTGATGCTAATCATGCGACCTCAAATGATCAGATGAGAGTGAATCCACGAATAGATTCTAGGCATGAGGAAACGGAACACTGGAACCGGAACGAGCAAGGCACCTAATCCTCTTAAGGTACTCCGCTCAATCCCAATGCTTCAAGCTCGGCCACAGCTCCTTCAACGGGGTCTTCACGCCGCGGCAGAGGTAGATGGGGCCGTTCTCTTCATCCATGCCCCAATCGCTGTGATGTTCGGCGGCCAGCTCGACGGAGCGGAATTCCTTTTCGAGGCCTTCGCGGCCGCAGCCGAGGGCGATGACGGTGTCGCCGTCGAAGGTGGGCGTGCCCCAGAGCGAGTGGGCCTGGTGGGCGCAGAGGGCTTCGGGCAGGCCGTAGGCCGGGCCGAACTGGTTGATGGCGCCGGCCTCGCCGTAGTTGGCGGCGTAGATGGCGGTGCGGGCGCGTTCTTCCGGTGGTAGCGACTGGTAGATATGGGCCACTTCCTGGGCCATCTCGGGCCAGCCGATCTGGTCGCCGAGGCGCTGGTCCAGCACGCTTTCGTGATGGGTTTCCGTTTTCTTGGGTTTGAGGCCGAGCTTGGCCTGATAGGCGGCGAGCTTGGCGGGCGGCAGGAAGGGCAGGAGCGCGGGCACGAGCGGCGCGGTGAGGAGGACGATGGCCGCGCAGACCGCGACCTTAGGCCAGAGCCGCCCCAGCTTCCACCGCGGGCCGTCGAGGAAGCGCTCGAAAGCCACGCCGCCCGCGGCGAAGAGCATCGGGTAGATGGCGGCCACATAGTAGTCCTTGGCGTGCAGCGCGATCATCAGGCCGAGCAGCGCCAGATAGAGCCAGCCCAGCAGGCGCGTGGCGGGGCGCCGCAGCAGGGACACGAGGCCCGCGAGCCAGAGCGGCAGCAGCAGCGGATTGAGGAACAGGATCTGCCGCTTCACGAAGGGCCACGGCGCGAGCACGACATTCTTGCCGATGCGGCGGATGTTCTCCTGGTCCTCGATCACGGGGAAGTGGCGATGGATCTGCCAAAGCAGCGTCGGCAGGAAGATGAGCAGCGCCGCGCCCGCGCCCGCCCAGAGCCAGGGCCGGATCAGTTCCCGGCGATGCTCCGTCAGCAGCAGCGCGATGAGCAGCGCCAGCAGCACCACGAGCATCGAGTACTTGTTCTCCAGCGCGAGCCCGGCGGCGAGACCGGCCCACACCCACTGTTTCGCGTCGCCCGTGCGGAGGAAGCGGGCGAGATGGAAGGCGAGCCAGGTCCACAGCACCGACTCCAGGCAGGTGACGCTGAGGATGCTGTTGGTCGCCAGCAGGACCGGCGCGCAAAGCACGCCCAGCCCGGCGAGCCCTTGGGCGAAGCGCCCGCCGCCCAGCTCCCGCGCCACCGCCATGCTCGCGAGGATCATCGCCGCGCCGCACAGGGCCGAAATCATGCGGATCACGAAGAGTGAGCCGCCCATCCACAGCGCGAGCTTGAAGAGGCCGATGGTGAGCGGCGCGTCGTCCACGAAGCCCCAGCTCATGTGCCGCGCGCAATCGAGGAAGTAGAGCTCATCCCGGAAGTAGCCGTACTGATGGGCCGTGAGACCGTGCAGCAGCAGCTTGACGGTGATGAGGAGGAGCGCCGCGCCCCAGGCGTAGGGGCGCGGGTTCCAGGCGGGCGGGTGAGGCGTCGTCGTGGTCATTTCATGTCCAGTTGGGTTCAAAAGAATGGAACCGCAAAGGCGCTAAGGACGCCAAGAAAAGCGTTCACCACGGAGACAAGGAGAGAGCGAGGCACCTTTGCGTCTTTGCCGTGAAAAGCTGTTCTCCGAGTCTCCGTGGTTCAGCTTTTCTTCTCTGCATCAGCCCTTGTCCCAGAGCGGCTTCAGGCGCTGGTAGCCGGTCTTGCTGACGGGCAGGCGGGCGCCATCGCGGAGGACGGCTTCCCAGTGCTCTTTGCTGTCCTGCTCCAGGCGTGCAAGGCGTTCGAGATTCAAGATGTAACTTCTGTGGATGCGAATGAAGCGGCTGAGATCGAGCTGGCCTTCGAGGCTGGACAGCGTCTGCTGTTTGAGCAGCTCGCGGCCCTCGGTCTTGAGCAGCACATAGTCGTCCTGGGCCTGGACGAAGTCCAGCTTGTCGAGGGGGACGATGGTCACCTTCGGGCCGTCCTTCACGACGATGCGATCGAGGGGCTTGCCCTCCCTCGCGGCGCTTTGAAGGACGGGTGCGAGATCGGCGGCGGGCTTCGCGGCCCTCCGCGCCTTCTCCAGCGCGGCGTCGAAGCGGTCCTTGGAAAAGGGCTTGAGGAGGTAGTCCACGGCGTGGGCATCGAAGGCCTTGAGCGCGTGCTGATCGAAGGCGGTCACGAAGATCACGGAAGGCCTGCCTTCCAGCAGCGCCAGCACCTCGAAGCCGTCGAGCTTGGGCATTTGCACATCGAGGAAGACGAGATCCGGCTTCAGCTCGGCCGCGAGCTTCACCGCCTCGAAGCCGTTGGCGGCTTCGCCGAGGATCTCGATGTCGGCGTGGGCGGCGAGATGCTCGCGCACGACGAGGCGGGCCAGCTCCTCGTCATCCACGATGAGGGCGCGCAGGCTCATGGCTGCTCCTTCTGGAAAGGGAATCGGAGGCGCGCCTGGAAGCGCCCATCCACGATGCTCGTCTCGAAGCTGGCGGCTTCCGGGAAGCGCCCGAGCAGGCGGCTGTGCACCTGCTTGAGCCCGATGCCGAGGCCTTGGGGCCGCGGCGCGTCGGGGTCCACGGGGTTCTCCACCAGGATGTGGACGAAGCCGTCTTCCAGCTTGGCTTCGAGCCGAACAGTGCCGCCTTCGGGCAAAGGCGAGATGCCGTGTTTGATGGCGTTCTCCACGAGCGGTTGAAGGAGCAGCGGGGGCAGGAGCGTGGCCTCCACGGCCGGGTCCACCTGCCAATCCAAGGCCAGGCGTGCGCCGAAGCGCACCTGTTCGATGGCGAGATAGCCCTTGGAAAGCTCCAACTCTTCGGCGAGCGGCACCGAGGCGCGTTCGCCCAAACCCAGCGAGCGGCGGAGGAAGTCGGAGAGCTTCACGCACATGTCCCGGGCGCGGCCCGCGTCCACGCTCGTCAGCGCGCTGATGGAGTTGAGCGCGTTGAAGAGGAAGTGCGGGTTGAGCTGGGCGCGGAGCGCTTTCAATTCCGCTTCCTGGGCGAGCATCTGGAGGCGGAGCCGCGCCTGCTCGGCCTCCTCCGCCTGATCCTGCGCGAGGATCAGGTAGTAGAACGCCGCGTAGGCCAGGTAGAGCAGCACGCCGAAGGCCCACAGGAAGGGCAGGGCCTTGTCCGTGATGGCGGGAAGGCGACCAAGGCTGGGCAGTTTCGAAAGCAGGTGCGCCGAAATCCAGCTTCCGCCCGCGGCCCAGAAGGCGCCGTCCACGATGGCGGCGATGCCCCACACCACGGACAGGCGGCTCAGCGGCGTCCTCCCCGTGGGCATCACCTTGGCGATGAAGTAGGGCATGAGCCCGATGCCCGCGCCCAGGACGACCATGGGCAGGGCGAGGGCGAGCGATTCGGCCCAGGTGCAGCCCTGCATGCGCGCGGGCGCGGCGATGAGGCCGCCCATGAGCGCCCAGAGCAGGAGGTAGGGGATCAGCCTCCCGCGCCGGGCCAGGACCGGGTGGTTCAATGCCGGACCTCGAAGCCGCCGAAGAAGACGCTGCCGGTGAGGACGAGGCGGGGCGCGCCCGCCGGGGGCGGGGCGTCGTAGACCTTGTTGGCCACGCCGCCGAAGATCGAGGTGGTGCGGATGTCCACGGCCCAGCCGGGAGGCACGCGGATCTCGCCGCCGCCGAAGAGCACGAACACATCCAGCGTCATGGGCTCGGGCGAAGGCTCCACCGCGCGGAGATCCAGCTCGACGCCGCCGAAGATGGCCGTGAGGTTTCCGCCCTTGAAGGGCTGCCCGCCTTGGGGCTGGCGGCGCGAACCGCTGAAGATGGCGGTGGAATCCACGAAGGCCTCGCCATCCGTGGGATTCCGGACGGAGTTCCGCCGCACGGACTTCATCACCAGATAGACGCCCAGCCCCACGAGGATCAAGGGCCAAAGCGAGTCGGCGATGCCATCGGGCGAGAAATTCGCCACCAAGAGGTAAGCGCCCACGAGAACGAGGATGAGCCCGCCCCCGCTGAAGCCCTCGCATTGGCGCAGCTTCGTGGCGCCCAGCGCGATGAGGATCAGCGGCCAGAGTTTCACGAGGAAGCTGGCGTGGGGGATGTTGAGCTGGTCCAGCGTCAGCGCCAGGCCGAAGAGGATGACGCAGATGCCGAGCACCAGCGAAGGCGTGTGGCGGCGGGGCGGCGGTTGGCCGGGGATGAAGGGCGCGTTCATGGTCTTAACCGCAGAAGGGTTCGGTGCGCGGGCGCAGCGCCCGCAAGGTCAGGATGAGGCCGATCCAGACGAGGCCAAGGGGCCAGGCGCGGTGGATCCAGTGGTAGTGGCCGAGCGAATCCAGCTCGAAGTAGAGGCCGACCAGCACCGCCGCGTGGGCGAAGGGGTGGAGCAGGCCGCGATCCACCATGCGCCCCACGCCGAAGGCGACGAGAATGAGCGGCCAATGACGGCCCAGATCGTAGAACGGCGACCCGCCCCATTGCGTCGCGGCCAGCATGAGGCCAAGCAGGATGAGGAAGATGCCGGTGCCCAGGTGGCGGCGAGGGCGGCGGGTTTCCCGATGGGTGGGTTGGGTGGAATCGAGGGGCTCAGAGGTCATGGTGCGATCCGTTGGAGCGGTGCGACAGGGAATGGAGGACCGGAATCGGCCCCGCCATCAGCAGGGTCCAGATCAGGAGGGTGGGGAGCCAGGGGTCCATGGTTCTTCTCGCAACCCAGGCTACGGGCGGGGAATCCCCCGCGCCGACCTGGATCGGCGAATGGCGCGGAGCCATCGGCGAACGCGGGCGCCATCAGGATTCCCAGTCCACCGCGCCGCCCCGGCTGCGCTCGCGCCAGGCTGTTTCCACGGCGCCTTCGCGGCCCGGAGGCACCTGGAAGCGCACCCAGGCTTCCGCGCCCGCGAAGCCTTGGTCCAGCACCTCGGCGTCCGGAATCGCGCCCAGCACCGCGAAGGGCACATGCGCGAGGGCGAGGGGCGTGGTGATCCGGCCCACGCGCAGGACGCGGATCTCTTCCAGGAGCCCGGCTCTTTCGGCCTCCGCCAGGGCGCCCTGCACGGCTTCGGTGTAGGCCCGCACGAGGCCGCCCGTGCCGAGCTTCGTGCCGCCGTACCAGCGGATGCAGATGGCGATGAGGTCGGTCAGCTCCGCGCCTTCGAGCACGCGCAGCATGGGCGCGCCCGCGGTGCCCTTGGGCTCGCCATCGTCATCCGCGCCGTGGGCCTTCAGCGGCGCGCCTTCGCGCCAGGCGGAACAGTGGTGGGTCGCGTCGAAGTCTCTTCTGCGCAGCCGCGCGAGGGTGTCCGCCCGCGCGGCCGCGTCCGGCGCGGGATGCAGCTCGGCGAAGAAAACCGAAGCCTTTTCCCGCAATTTGAACTCGACCGGGTTCGTGAGGCGTTTCATGGACTCAAAAACCGGGATACAGCGGGCGCCGAGGATCACAGAGCGCGCAGAGAAAATTGCCGGACTCCCTCTGTGACCTCTGCGGCTCTCTGTGATCTCTGTGTCCCGCTTTTCTCACCGAATGAACCAGGCCGCTGTTCATGCCTTCGGCTCGTTGCTCACGCCGCTGGCCACATGACCGGTGGGGCCGACTTGGGCGGCGGCTTCGCAGTGGCCGGTCTGATCGTCGAAGAAGAAATCCGGCTCGAATTCGCGAAGGAAGTCGGCCTTCGTGAGCCCGCCGAGGAACATGGCTTCGTCCACGCCGATGTTCCACTGCATGAGCGTGCGGATGGCGCGCTCGTGGGCAGGCGCGCTGCGGGCCGTCACCAGCGCGGTGCGGATGCGCATGGGCGTGCCGCCCGCGCCAGACTGGAGCCGATGCAGCGCTTCCAGCAGCGGCTTGAAAGGGCCGGGCGGAAGGGGCTCCGACGCGTGCTCCGTCTCGTGCTTTTGGAAGGCGTCCATACCTTCGGATTGGTAGACGCGCTCGGCCTCGTCGCTGAAGAGCACGGCGTCACCGTCGAAGGCGATGCGGATCTCATCCGGGTGGCGCTCGGCCGCCATGGCGCTGTTGGGATAGACGCGCGCGGCCGGATAGCCCGCTAGGAGCGCCGACCGCACATCCTCCTCCTTCGCGCTGAGGAAGAGGTTCGCGCCCAGCGGCCGCAGGTATTGGAAGGGATTCTTGCCTTTCGTGAACACGCCGCGTTCCAGATTGAGATCCGCCGCCTTGGCGCTGCGGAAGACGCGCATCCCGCTCACGGGATCGTTCTGGGAGAGGATCACCACCTCCACCCGCTTCTCGTCCCCGGCGTTGAAAGCCAGCAGCTTCTTCACCAGCGGGAAGGCCACGCCGGGATGGGCCGGGACCTCCAGCCGGTCGAGTTGCAGCCGCATGTAGGCCGATTCGCCTTCCCGCTCGAAGAGGCGGTTCTCCTCCTCGAAATCGAAGAGGGCGCGGCTCGAAATCGCGACGACCAGCTGGCCTTCGAGGGTTTTGGGCATGTCTTTGAAGATAGCGGCTTCAGGCGTCGGGCGTCAGGCTTCGGGCTTTCATGCCAGCACGAAAGGTTGAACGGGCTGCTTCCCATGCATAAAGGCCCGACGCCTGACGCCCGAAGCCCGACGCCAGAGACAAGGCACAATAGCCCCATGGAGCGCCTCTACTTCGACGCCAACGCCACCGCGCCGGTCCACCCGGACGCGGCGGAGGCTGTGGCGGCGGCGATGCGCGAGGTCTGGGCCAATCCCACGAGCACGCATCGCGAAGGCCAGCGCGCGCGGCACGCGGTGGAGGAGGCCCGGCGCGGGATCGCGGCCTCGCTGGGCGTGGCTCCGGCGGAGCTGGTCTTCTGTGGCTCCGCCACGGAAGCGCTGCACTTGTTGCTCGACGGTTTGAGGCCGGAACTCGGGGACGAGCCCGCCGCCGTCTTCCCCGGTGAGCACAGCGCCTGCCTGAATCCGCTGAAGGCCTGGAGCCGCGTGAGCTGGCTGCCCGAGATGCCGGATGGCGTCCGCACCCTCATCCAGATGGCGGCGAGCAACGAGACGGGCATCGGCTACGCCATGCCCCAGCGGGTCGGCGCCATTCGCGTCAAGGATTGCGCCCAGGCCTGGGGCAAGGTTCCGGTGGATCTTTCGGACTGCGACGCGGCCGTGTTCAGCGGGCACAAAATGGGCGGCCCGAGGGGTGCGGCGCTGCTCTGGATGCGGCCCGGCTTGCCTTGGGAGCCAGTGATGGAAGGCCCGCAGGAACGCCGTAGACGAGGCGGCACCGAAGACACGCCCGCCATCCTCGGCCTCGCCGGGGCGGCGAAGCGTGTGCCCGAACGCGTCGAAGCCAACGCGGCGTTGGAGCCGTTGCGCGACGCGCTGGAGGCCGAGCTGCTCGCCTGGTCCAGCGACTATGAAGCCATCGGCCGCGGCCAGTCTCGCTTGCCGAACACGAGCTGCCTCCTGCTGCGCGGCCACAGCGGCGAAGCGGTTCAGATGGCGCTGGATCTGGATGGCCTCGCCCTCAGCACCGGCAGTGCCTGTCACAGCGGCGCGGTGAAGCCTAGCCACGCCGTGATGAGCCTGGGCTACAGCGAAGCCGAAGCCCGCAGCGTCATCCGCGTGTCCATGCTGCCGGGGACGACGGAGGCCCAGGTGGAGCGGCTGCTCGTCGCGCTCAAGAAGGTGTTGAAGCGTTAACGGAGGAAGGGGATGGCCTGCCCATCCGGCGCTTGCTCCCACTTCAACTTTAGGATTCGCGCTACGGTCGGCGCGAGATCCCAAAGCGGAACTCGCCCAAGCGGGCCGCTGCCCTGATCGAAGGCCACGAGCCAAGTGCGCATCTCGGGATCGGCGGGATCGAAGGCGTGGCAGCCCACGCGGGCCGCGCGCTCCTTGGCGAGCGACGCCGCGTTGGTGGCCTCGCTGAGCCAAGTGCCCATGGGCGCGGAGACGACGAGATCGCCGACGCGAGGATTCGCCGCAAGGTGGAAGCGCGCGGGAAGCTCTTCGCGCTTCCAGGCCTGGAGCCCCGCGCGGCGGAGGCGGGCCACGGCCGCATCCGCCTGGTGTTTGTCGTCCAGGTAGATGAAGGCGCTGCCGCCGTGGGCGATGATGCGCCCTGGGATGCCCTTCAGCACCTTGGGCAGCGAGATCATCCTCGGCACGCGGGCGAAGCCGTGATCCGCGCAGAGGATGACGCGGACTTCCGGATTGGAAGCCCGCACCCGTTCGATCCAGGGAGCGAGCAGGGCGTCCGTGGCTCGCAATTTGCGAAAGACGGCTTCGCTATCCGGGCCGTGGCGATGGGCTTCGGAGTCCATGCCGCTCAGGTAGGCCATCACGAGCCGGGCCCCGTCCTTCAAGGCGGAATCGCAGAAGGTCAAGGCATCCGCATCCGAGGTGCCTGATTGGAAGGGCTCCATCCGCCAAGGGGATTCGCCGCGCCAAGGCCCGGTGGCGCAGGGCCAGTGGTAGACGGCGGCTTTCACGCCGCTCCGCTGCGCGGCGATACACAGCGGTTCCCGCTCCAGAAACTCAGCCTTGGCGGTGTAGGCGACGAAGCCCGCGGAAGGGTCCACGAAGCCGTTGGCGACGATGCCGTGATGCTCGGGCCAGCAGCCAGTGGCGATCGTGGCGTGACCGTTGAAGGTCGTGGACGGGAAGGGCGGGACGCCTTCGCCCACCCAGGCCCGCTGGCTGAGCTTCCAGAGCTTCGGCATGGTGCGGGCGTTGAACTTTCGGGCGGCGAGGCCGTCGAAACTCAGCAGGACCACCTTGGGTTGGGCACCCAGGATGGCGCAGACGAGAAGCAGGAGAAGCGCGCGCATCCCCTCAGTCTGCGGCCCCGCTCCGGTAGAGTGAAGCCATGGCGTGGCCCTATCCCATCCTCAAACTCAAACCCGGCAAGGAGGACTTGCTGGGCAAGCGGCATCCCTGGATTCTTTCCGGAGCGCTGGAAGAACCGCCGAAGTCCTCGCTCGTGCGGCTGGCGGACGCCAAGGGCCGCGTACTGGCGGTCGGCACGGCTTCGCCGTCGAATCCGCTGGCGGTGCGTGTCTTCCGTTTCGAGGAGGCGCCGCTGGATGGCGACTTCTTCCGGGAGCGCTTCGCGGCCGCGCTGGCGTTGCGGAAGCTGCTCGGGCTCTGGGATCCCGAAGGCGGCTGCCGCTGGATCTTCGGCGAAGGGGACGGCCTGCCTGGTCTCGTGGTGGACCGCTACGGCCCGGCCCTCGTGCTCCAGGTGGGCACGGCGGGGTTGGAAGCGACCCGGGACCTCTGGTGGCCGACGCTGCGCGCCATGGCCGAGCAGGAGGGCTGCGCGATCTTCGTGGAGCGCAGCCAGTCCGGCCGCAAGGAGGAATGCCTCCAGCCGGTGAACCGCATCCTGAAAGGCAGTTTGCCCGGGCCGGTCGTCAT
>CAYYJN010000065.1:0-11335 GCA_964472275.1 uncultured Solibacteraceae bacterium | reverse complement strand
CCTAAAACTGCTCCGAACCCACCCTCTTTGACCCGAGTTTGCTTCCTAAGACCCATGTTGTTAATCCTTGGAGGCGGGGGCAGGCTTGGCCTCTTCGGCTTTGGGAGCCTTTCCGGTTCCGCGCAACGCGTAGAAGGCCAACCCTATTCCGACCACCCCCGTCACCAGCAGCGTGAGCCAGGGGAAGTGGCGCCCGATTTCCGCGTCCACGCTCCACTTCGCGATGGACACGAGGATCACCACCGCCGCGCAGATTCCGAGGATGGCGAGGAAGGCCAGCTTCAGTAAGATTCCCGCGCCGCCGTGCATCGCCGCGCGCCGAAGCGCCACCACGGCGCAACCGAGGCTCGGCAGGCCCACGAACAACCAAAGCAAATAGACCGGCAGCCCCGCGATGCCCACCTGATAGGCCCAGCGGAAGTAGATGGGAAAGGTCATCACGAACCAGACGAGGTTTCCCAAAGCGAGGAAGACGGTGAGGACGCGAAACAGGCGATCGAGGAGGTTCGGAGTAGGCTGCATGAGGCCATGCTAGCCCGATATCTCCCCGGACATTGATGTGATCCTAGAGCCAGTTTGATCAAGCGGCTCGGTTTTCAGCTCTGAGAACCTGGATTTCATCCGCAGGAAGAAGCTTTCAAAGTAGGCATAGCTAAGATGCGCGAGGAAAATCGTTACGACGAGCGCCAGGATGAAATTGACAGTCATCTGAAGGAACCCCATGTCCCAATACCCTTCTTTAGAGTGGGTAAGCCACCGAGCCACCGGTTGGGTTCCAACCATCACGAATCCATGGAGGACATAGAGCCCATAAGAGATCTTTCCAAGATAAGCCTGGTACCGAAACCCCCTCCCATCACGCTCTTCCCGCAGATTGAGCAATGTCCAAAAGAGCACCAGATAGCCTCCCCAGGCCACCGCGGGATAGCCAAGGAAAATGAAGACTGGGCCATTGATGCCTCCGAAGGCAGACATCCATCCTCCCGCGAGGAATAGCGCGATTCCAGTTAAGGCCGAAGCGCCGTTCGCAAGGAACCGAATCCGAAGCGATCTCCTGTCACTCATCTCCCTGAAGGAAGCCCACTCAACGGAGAGGAGGATGCCTACCGCGATTGGATCGAGGTGGGCGAGAGTGTTCGCGTAAATGCCTGGATGCGCTACATCATTCATCCAACATATCAAACGGATGAATACCGAAAGAGCTATCATTCCCCAAGCCGCCATCCGAATCCCACTTAGCGTCGCGCGGCGCATCAGGAACGGCCAAACGAGGTAGAACTGCTCTTCCATCCCAAGGCTCCAAAACACCATTAGGGAAAGAAAGACCGTGTGGTCAACACGGGGGGTTCCGAGCATCACCCATGCCCAATTCGGGACAAGCAGCATGAATGGCCAGAAGTAGGAATGCACTTCCGGCTCCCGTAGCAACGCAGCCGCGCCGAACATGAGGAAAGCGACCCCAAAATAGAGCGGCCAAATCCTGAGCATTCTTCGCACATAAAACTTCCCAAGATGCACTTTCCCTGTGTCCTGCTTCTCCGAAATGAGAAGAGAGGTGATCAGGAATGCGCTCAGGATGAAGAACAGGTCCACTCCATATCTACCGGTCTCCTTGATGACGACCTCTCCCCAAAACAGAAGATGGCCGACCGGGACGGTTAGAACGGATGGATATACCCTCAGGGCGTGAAATACGAAAACTCCAAAGAAAGCCCAGAATCGCACAACATCCAGTTCCGCAAGATGGCGGCGGCTTGGATTCAGCATCAGAACTCCAGATTGACGAAGGGAGGCGGACGATTCTATTTAAGATAGCCAAGATTTAGGACAAGGTTGTCCTGAATACTCGACTCGGGTGCCATGACCTGAGGCTCAGCCCTTCATCGGAATGTGCAGCCCGATCTTCTCGGCGTGCTCGCGGGCCTCGTCGTAACCGGCGTCGGCGTGGCGGAAGACGCCCATGGCGGGATCGTTCCAGAGCACGCGGGCGAGGCAGCGCTCGGCGCGCTCCGTGCCGTCGGCGACGATGACGACGCCGCTGTGCTGGCTGTAGCCCATGCCCACGCCGCCGCCGTGGTGGAGGCTGACCCACGACGCGCCGCCCGCCACCGCCGTCATGGCGTTGAGGAGCGGCCAGTCGGAGACGGCGTCGGAGCCGTCCTTCATGGCTTCCGTCTCGCGGTTGGGCGAGGCGACGGAGCCGCTATCCAGGTGATCGCGGCCGATGACGATGGGCGCCTTCACCTTGCCGGACTTCACGAGCTCATTGAACATCAGGCCGGCCTTGTGGCGCTCGCCGGCGCCGATCCAGCAGATGCGCGCGGGCAGGCCCTGGAAGGCGATCTTCTCCTTGGCGGCTTTGAGCCAACGGATCATGCCGTCGTTCTCAGGGAACAGCTCCATCATCGCGGCGTCCGTCACCGCGATGTCCTCGGGGTCGCCGGAGAGCGCGGCCCAGCGGAAGGGTCCGATGCCCTTGCAGAAGAGCGGCCGGATGAAGGCGGGCACGAAGCCGGGGAAGGCGAAGGCGTTCTCGAGCCCCGCGCGCTGGGCCTGGGCGCGGATGTTGTTGCCGTAGTCGAAGACCACGCTGCCCAGCTTCTGGAAGGCGATCATGGCCTCCACATGGGTGCGCATGGACTTCAGCGCGCGGTCCACATAGGCATTGGAATCCGAAGCCCGCAACGCGGCGGCTTCCGTGAGACTCAGACCGGCGGGAATGTAGCCGATGTATTCGTCGTGGGCGCTGGTCTGATCGGTGACGAGCTGGGGGATGTGGCCGCGCTTGAGGATCTCCGGCAGCAGTTCCGCGGCGTTGCCCAGCAGGCCGATGCTGCGCGCCTCCTTCGCGTCCGCGTAGGTGCGCACGAGGTGCAGCGCCGTGTCGAGGTTGTCGGTCCACTCGTCCAGGTACCGCGTGTCGAGGCGCTTCTGGATGCGCGTCTGATCCACCTCAATGGCGAGGCAGACGCCGCCGTTCATCGTCACGGCGAGGGGCTGGGCGCCGCCCATGCCGCCGAGACCCGCCGTGAGCGTCCAAGTGCCGCGCAGCGTGCCGCCGAAATGCTGGCGCGCGGCCTCGGCGAAGGTCTCGTAAGTGCCCTGCACGATGCCCTGGCTGCCGATGTAGATCCAGCTTCCGGCCGTCATCTGGCCGTACATCATCAGGCCCTTCTGATCCAGCTCGCGGAAGTGCTCCCAGGTCGCCCATTTCGGCACGAGGTTGGAATTGGCGATGAGCACGCGCGGCGCGTCCGCGTGGGTCTTCACGACGCCCACAGGCTTGCCGCTCTGCACGAGCAGCGTCTCGTCATCATTCAGCTTCTTCAGCTCGTGGACGATGGCGTGGAAGGCGTCCCAGTTGCGCGCGGCCTTGCCGAGCCCGCCATAGACGACGAGATCCTCCGGCCGCTCGGCGACTTCGGGGTCGAGGTTGTTCATGAGCATGCGCAGCGCCGCCTCCTGCACCCAGCCCTTGCAATGCAGGTGCGTGCCGCGGGGCGCGGTGATGACGGGGGCGTCCGTGCTCGTGGTCATGGGGGCTCCAAAGCGAACCCTCATTCTCGCATGGCCGCGCCTACAACGCCCGCAGCTCTTGGATGGACCTCGCCAGCAAGTCCCGCATGGCCTCCGGGGTGGCTTCGGAGCGGGCATAGCCGTGGCCCGGCAGCACCCAGCGGAAGCGGAAATCCAGCAGCTTCTCCAGGCTCGCGAGCTGAGTCTCCCAATCGAACCAGTTGTACGCCTTGGAAGCCGAGAGGCGGTTCTTGTGCGGATTCCACCACAGATGATCGCCGGTGAAGAGGAAGGTCTCGCGGTAGAGCAGGCACAGGGAGCCCGCCGTGTGCCCGGGCGTGGGGATGAGCAGCAGATCGTCCGCCAGTTCGACCGGCTCCTCGCCCGTGATGACGCGCTCGCAGCCGTGGAAGGCGTCACCCGCGTGCATGACGCGCGGGCAGGCGAAACGCGCGTGGTAGGCCGCGTGGTCGGCGATGTCGTCCTGATGGCTCAGCACCATCAGCGACACGCTTCCCCGCGCTTCCAGCTGCTTCATGAGCTGGGGCGAGGATCGCGGCGAATCCATGAGGACATTGCCCTGCGGCCTCTCGATGAGCCAGCTCCAGGCCCCGAAACTCTTTTCGCTCGTCCAGCCACAGAAGGAAACTCCATCCTCCACCGGGCTCGGGAAGGCCAGGGACGCGGGCCCGACGAGCGCCTTCTCCTCCGTTCCGATGGCGGCCACGGGACATGCGACGAGGGCCATCGCGGCTCGGAGCTTGGCCTCGGCATCACCCGGCTGCGCGTGGACGCGGCTGTGACTGCCCGCGTCCTCGAAGGTCTCCGGCGCGAACTGGTAGCAGGTGCCGCAGTCAATGCAGGCGCGGTCCACGAAGAAAGAGCCCTCCGCTTGCCCCGCGTAAGCCTTCGCGCGCTGCGCCATGCCCTCGATTCTACGCCTGCCGCGCCGCCCTTTCAGCGATGGCCGTGTTCATGCGCGCCAGGTTCGCGCCCATGCCCACCGTCAGGTGCAGCCAATCGTCCGCCTGATCCTCGGGCAGCAGGTCGCGCTGCGTCTCGCCGAAGAGTTCCAGCCAATCCCCCAGGAGCGCGTCCGTGAAACCCGCTTTGAAATGCTTCATCGGCACGCTGTATTCCGTGTCCAGATAGGGGTCGCCGCCCAACAGCACCCACCAGAAGTGCGTGAGCTTCTCCTTGTGCTGGGGCCAATCCTCCACGATGCCAAAGGGGGCGGCCAAGGTCGGGTGATGTTGGATGCGCGTGTAGAAGGCGTCCACCACGGCGGCGATGCCGCCATGGCCGATGCGATGGGCCAAAGAGCCTGGGTCGGCGCGCCGTTCCATGAATCGAGTGTGGCGGGAGGGAAGGACGACCTCCTTGACCGGCATCAACCCTTGATGACGCGCTCCACTTCGAACGAACCCCGGGGCTGGGCGTGAAGCTGCCAGAAGTGGTCGGCCAGCTTCACGGGATCGAAGGCCGTGCCTTCCAGGATCATGCCGCAGATGGTGACCGTGGCGGCGTGGATGCCGGTGTCGCCCAGCTCCTGGGCGAGGCTGAGCAGCAGGCTGCGCTGGGCGGCTTTGCCGACGGACAACGAGGCGCCGCTGGCGAAGGGCGAGAGCGCGCTGCCGCCGCCGGTGAGGAGGATGCTGCCCTTGTCCTTGGCCTTCATCGAAGGCAGCACCGCCTGGATCGCCGCGAGGAAGCCAACGGCCATGGCGCGGAACTCGGCGGCGAACACTTCCGGATCGAGCTGGCTCGGCGTCGCCTCCCGGAAGATGGAGGCGTTGTAGATGAGCGCATCGGGGTTCGCGTGGCTCAGCGTCTTCTTCACCGCCGCGGGATCCCCCGCGTCCACCGCGTGGCCGTGAACATCGAGGCCTTCGGCCTTCAACTGGTCCACCAGCTCCTGAAGGGCGTCGGCGCGCCGCGCGAGAAGTCCGAGCCGATGGCCTTCGCGCCCGAAGCGGCGCGCGAGCGCCATGCCCATGCCAGGGCCCATGCCCACGATGACGGTGAGGGGAGTCTTGGCGTTGCTCATGAGCCCAGCATGGGGAAAGACGAAGGGCGGCGCAACGCCGCCCTTCGGGCTCAGGTCCGGGAGGCCGCCGCGTGTTCCTGGATGAACGCCTTGAGGTGGGCCTTGGGCAGCGCGCCCACGGCCTTGCCGACGGGCTTGCCGTCCTTGAAGAGGATCATCGTGGGGATGCTCATGATGCCGAAAGCCTCGGCGGTGACGGGCTGCTCATCCACATTGACCTTCGCGATGGCGAGCGAGCCATCGTACTCCTGGGCGAGTTCGTCGAGCACCGGCGCGAGCGCCTTGCAGGGCCCGCACCAGGGCGCCCAGAAGTCCACGAGCGTGGCGCCGGTGGCGATGGAGGCCTTGAATTCGGCGTCGGTGAGGTGTTGCACGAGGTTGGACATGGTTTCTCCTTTTTCGGTTGGCGTCGGGCGTCGGGCGTCAGGCTTCAGGCCCTGGTACGGGCAGTCCGCCTGATCTAAGCGATCCGGCGCGCATGAAGACCCGACGCCTGACGCCCGATCTCACAGATTCACGACCAGCTCTTCCTTCGCGAAGCGCACCTTCGCGAGCTGGGCGTAGGCGTCGTCCTCGGCGCGATGGCCCAGCGCGCAGACCACGACAGTCGCGTAGCCGCTGCCTTCCAGGCCGAGAATCTGGTCGTAGGCCTTGGGGTCCAGGCCCTCCAGGGCGTCGCGTCCACGCCCAGCGCGGCGGCGGCGGTCATGAGCTGGCCCAGGGCGATGTAGGCCTGGCGCGCGGTCCAGTCGCCGATGGTGGCGTGCTTGGGGCCTTCCACGAGATTGCCGACCATCATCTGCCGGAAGCCCGCGAGGCTTTCCACCGTCACGCCGCGCACTTCGGCGATGCGGGCGAGGTAGCGGTCAATATCGGCTTCAGTCAGATCCGTGCGGTGGGTGAAGACGACGAGCCGCGCGGCATCCGTGATCTGGCTCTGGCCCCAGGATTGCGCCTTGAGCTGTGCGCGGAGGGCCGGATCGTTCACGACGAGGAACTTCCAGGGCTGGAGGCCGTAGGACGAAGGGCTGAGGACGAGGGCCTCCTCCAGAGCCTTCCAAGTGGTGTCGTCAATGGTCTTGGCGGAATCGAACTTCTTGGTGGCGTAGCGCCAGTTCAGCGATTCGATCAGGGTCTCGGGGCTGAGGGTCGGGGTCAGCGTGGTAGTCATGGTGCCTCCGGGGTGTTGGGCTCTTGCGGCCCGTGGCACAATGGTTGGGTGCTTACACTCGTTTGGAAAGTAGGCACCTTTTTCAAAGGTAGGCACCCCATGGTGAGCAAAGGGATGAAGCAAGGCAGTTGCGGCAACCTCTCCGGCGATCTGATGAGCGCCACCTGCCCCACCCGGCGCGTGCTGGATCTCATCGCGGACAAGTGGACGACCCTCGTCATCTACCTGCTCGCGGATGGCACCAAGCGCTATGGCGAGATGCAGAAGGCCATCGGCGGCATCAGCCAGAAGATGCTCACGCAGACGCTGCGCCGCCTCGAAGAGGACGGCCTCGTGAAGCGCACCGTCTTCCCCGTCGTGCCGCCCCGCACGGAGTACGAGCTGACGCCCCTCGGCCGCACGCTCAAGGAGCCGCTCACCGCGCTCTGCGCCTGGGCCGTGCAGCACATGGGCGAGGTGGAGCAGGAGCGCGCCAAGCACCAGCGCAAGGTGCTTAGCGCCTGAAGGCCTCGACCAGATCCGAAGGCGCGCCCAGCTTGGCGAGGCTCCGCGCGAGCCGCGCCCGGTAGCGCGGCAGCAGCGGTCCTTTCGTCCAGGCTGCGCGGTCCCAGTCCAGCAGGAGGATGCCGCCTGCCCCGAGCAGCACATTCGTCGCGTTGAGGTCCGGCGCGAAGAGGCCCCAGGCGTCCAAGGCCGCGAGCGCCTTCATCAATTCCGGCAGCGCGAGCGCGTTCCAATCCGTCGGCCAGGGCCGGGCTTCCGAATAGCGCGTGAGAAAGAGGCCTTCGACGCCCAAGCCGTTCCCGCGATGCGCGATGCCGAGAGGTTCAACCGTCGGAAAGCCCGCCTCCCACAACGCGCGATGCACGGCCAGCTCGCGGCGGAAGCGCGCGGGCGAGGCGTAGGTCTTCGCGTTCACCTTCGCCACGAGGCCGCCGCGACGGTAGGGACGAACGATCACTTCACCCAATCGCCGCACGCCGCCGCGGCCGAAGGCCTGCTCCAGCGCCGCGACGCTTCCGAAATCCAGATCGCCCGCCTCCAGCGTCCAGCGTCCCTCAAAGGTGGGCACCGCGCCTTCCCGCGCCTGGAAATCCGGCAGCGCCGTGCGAGGCTGGTAGGGCCAGGCCTCGGGGAGGAGTGGAATGAGGATCGTGTCGGTCATGCTCGCGTCGCTCCTCATCTTCGCCGCGAAGGGCGTCTCCGCCCAAGGCGGAAGCCTGGAGAACCTGCCATCCAAGTTGCTGGACCGGAAGGTGGAGCTCGCGATCCATGTGCCGTCGGACGCGGCCTTGCAGCGGTGGCAGGCCGCCCATCCCGACTGGAGGCCCCGTCTCGTCCTCTTCCTGCCCGGCGCCTACGACGGCCCGAAGGACCTGCTCAAGCAGGGCATCTACGCGGATCTCGCCGCGCGGGAGGATGCGGGCGCGATTCCGCCCGCCCTCTGGATCGCGCCGGAACACTTCCTGTCCTGGTATGCGGATCGCAAGGACGGTTCGTTTCCCTACGAGCGCTTCCTCCTGGAAGAACTGATCCCCGCCATGGAGCGCGCACACCCGGCCTATGGCGGATCGAAGGAAGCCCGCGCCGTCGCTGGGCTCAGCATGGGCGGTTTCGGGGCCCTGAATCTCGCGGCGCGGACCCACGCCTTCTCCCGCTGCGCCGCGCTGTCGCCCGCGCTGGTGAAGCCGCCCTTCGCTTCAGCCGGGTTCTGGCTCCGCCGCGGGCTGCGAAAAATCTTCCCGTTGGATGCCGAGGCCTTCGCGCCTTGGAATCCCTGGAACAACCTGGGCGGCGACGCGGAGCTGGCCATCGGCAGCGGCCTGCAGGACCGCTACGGCATCGCGGCCGCGGCGCGCGGCTTGGCGGAAAAGCGCACGGAGGCCGGGCATCCCGCCGCGATCCTCCTCTTCTGGCCCGGCGATCACGATTGGGCCTTCTGGACGCCGGCCTTCGAGCGTCTCGCGCCCTGGCTCGCGGGAGACGCCGCACCCTCTAAACTGGATCCGTGACCGAACTCGAACGACACCTGCAAGCCGCGCGCGCGCGCGCGGACGCGCTTCTGCGCGCGTTGGAAGCCGCGGAGGCCGCCGCGCCGCCCCGCTGGCCCGCGCCCCTCGCCGCGCTGATGGCGGGACGCGGCGACCTCGCCGAACTCGAAGCGGCGGATCTCGTGGAAGAAGCGCTCGAATGGGCGCGCTCCAGCCGCGGCGACGCGACCTGGAAGGCGAAGCTCGAACCGCTGGCCGCGGCGGCGAAGGCCAAGCGCGCCGCGCGCGTCCATCTGGATGGCTCGCGCGCCATCGCCCGCGCCCGCTACACCAAGGATGGCGCGGCCCTGGGCTTCGGCCCGGTGGAATTGCAGCAGATCTTCAGTGAAGCCTTGCGGCTCGAAGGCCTGCCGCTGGAGCTGGACTTGGGCAAGCGTCCGCGCCCCATGGTGATCTGCGCCCCGCACCTGCCCTTCGAGGCGGCGAGTGACGCCGAATGGCTCGAAGTCGCGCTCAAGCGCTCGGCGGAAGGCGAAGACTTGCTGGATCGCCTCAACCGCCGCTTGCCGCAGGGCCTGAAGCTTCTGAGCTGGGAGGAGGCGCCCGCCTGGGCCACGCCCGTGGCGGAGCTGTGCGAGACGGCGGAGTGGTCCTGGCCCTGCGACGATGCGAACGCGCCCGAGAAAATCGTGGCCTTCCTCGCCTCCGACACCTGCTTCCTCGACAAGGCCGGCAAGGTCGAAGGGCAGAAGCGGGAGAAGCGCGTGAACCTGCGCCCGGCCGTGGTGGAGATGGCGCTCGAAGGCGGCGTCCTGCGCTTCCGCACCGTCCTCGCCGTGAATCCGGCCCTGAGCCCGCTCAAGCTGCTGGGCGCCATCCTCGGCCGCGCGCCGGAAACCATCCTCGGCCTGCGCCGCGTGGGCTTCGGCATGATCGAAGACGCCCGCCTCAAGCAGGGCGACCGCTACACCGCCAAGCTCAAGAACATGTACGAAGACGCGGTGCTGTTGGGCGCGGGCTCGAACATCACGCTCGTGGATGAGGATGATGACGAGCCGCTGACTCTAGGCTGAAGAAGGCTGGAGGCTGGAGGCTGGAGGTCAAGCCGTTGCGGCCCTTCGGGCCGCGGCCATTAGAAAGAAGCTCGGCGCCATGGGCGCCGCGCTAAAAGGCCTCCAGCCTCCAGCCTACTCACGCCGTATCCTTCGACACGCTCAACAGCAGCCCCAAAATCAGCAGACTCGCCATCAGGCTCGACGGGCCGTAGCTGATGAAGGGCAGCGGGATTCCCTTGTTGGGCGCGAGGCTGAGCACGACGCTCATGTTCATCAGCGCCTGCACGACGAGCAGGAGCGTGAAGCCCATGGCGCAGAGCGAGAGGAAACCGTCCTGGCAGCGGCGCGCGATGCGGAAGCCGCGCCAGAGGATGCCCACGAAGAGCGCCAGCACCAGCGCGCTTCCGATGAGACCGGCCTCTTCGCCGATCACCGCGTAGATGAAGTCGTTGTGCGCTTCGGGCAGGTAGAAGAGCTTCTGCATCCCCTGCCCCAGCCCCACGCCGAAGAAGCCGCCGTTGCCCACGGCGATGAGGCTCTGGAGCGCCTGGTGCCCCGTTCCGAGCGGATCCGCGTCCGGGTGCAGGAAGCTCGTCACGCGCTCCCAACGGTAGGGCGAGAAGCGCACGAAGAGGAAGCCGACGACCGCGAGCGCCGGCATGGCCAGCGCGAAGATCCAGCGCGGCGCGCCGCCCAGGAAAACGACGAGCATCACGACGAAGACGACGAGGAAGGTCGTGCCGAAATCCGGCTGCTTGAGCATGAGCGCCAGGGGCACGGCCAAGAGCAGCATGAGGCGGAACAGCCCGGGGAGCGCCTCCTTGTTGCTGCGCCACTTGTCCTGGTTCCGCACCATCCACGACGCCGCCAGCAGCACCGCCAGCGGCTTGAAGAACTCCGACGGCTGGAAGCTCAGCGGCCCCAGCTTGATCCAGCGATGCGCGCCGTTGACCCTCGGGAACACGAAGACCGCCAACAGCAGCACGATCATCACGCCGTACCATGCCTTCAATGGCTTCCAGTCCTGCGCCATCGGCCCCAGCTCCACCTGCGTCGCGATGAGCATGAGCACCAGCCCCACGCCCCCGCCCACCAGCTGCCGCGTGAGGAACGCCGCCCCCGCCGGATTGATCTGGAACGCCTTCACCGCCGACGCCGAATAGATGAACACCATCCCCAGCGCCATGAGCAGCAGGGCGAAGAGGAGGAGCAGGCGGTCAACAGGGCGGCGGGACATGGCTGGCTACAGGCTACAGGCTACGGGCTACCGGGGGCCAGTAGTGCCGAGGGCAGTTTCCATGATGAGCGTGCCACCCGGGCCATGAATTCTTCACGAGACAGATCACCCTTGGCATTCCAACCGTTCGGCGTAGTATGGGCCCATGCTCCATCCATCAGCAGGTTCGTCTAATTCAAAGTTGGGCCATGCGGCCAGCACCCTACAGGAGACTCAATGTACGCAACCGCAATGAGACTCAAAGAAATTGACACTGGATTTATCTTTGGGTCTTAGGAAGCAAACTCGGGAGTGAGACGATGAAAGCCGCGCCACTCC
>CAYYJN010000064.1:0-11388 GCA_964472275.1 uncultured Solibacteraceae bacterium | reverse complement strand
TGGGAGAGCTTCGCGCCGATGAGAACCCCGGGGATCGAGCCGCAGAGGAGAAGGGCGAGGAGCCTCATATCCACGGTTCCCACGAGGAGATGGCCTACTCCCGCGAAAAGCGCCAAGGGGATGGCGTGAACCAGGTCCGTGGCGACCAAACGCGACGGGGTGAGGCGGGCCGGGTAGAGGAAGGCGAGGAACACCGCGCCCAATGCGCCCGCGCCCACCGAGGTGAGCGTCACGAGAAACCCGAGCAGAACCCCTGATCCGATGGTGAGCGCCGCTGTGGCCTGAGGATTCAGGCGTTTCGCGTTCAGATCCACTGCTTGCTCAGAGGCCCGGGGACTGCGACGGAACAGCATTCCGAGCGCGGTCAGGATCACCGCAGCGGCGATGGCGGCTTTCAGGATCCCCGGTTGATGGAGTCCGATGAAACGGGCCTTCAGGAGCGCCACCGTGACGAGCGATGCGGGCAGGCTCCCCATCCAGAGCAGGCGAACGATCGGCCAGTCAATGAGCCCCTTGCGCTGGTGGAGGGGCACGGCCACGGTCTTGGTCAGAGCCGCGAACCATAAGTCCGTGCCCACCGCCGTGACCGGCGCGATGCCGAAGACGAGGAGCAGCACGGGCGTCATCAATGCGCCGCCCCCGACTCCCGTGAGCCCAACGACCAAGCCGGTCAAAGCCCCCGCGACCACCTGCGGCCAGTCATTCATCCCATGGCCTTCAGGATCACCTCAAGGCACGCCTGCGAGTCCATCGCGCCACTCCGAAGGTGGACCTCGGCACGCTCGGGGGGCTCATACGCGCTATCAATGCCCGTGAAATTCTTCAATTCGCCCCGCCGCGCTTTCGCGTAGAGGCCCTTCACATCGCGCCGTTCGCATTCCTCCAAAGGGGTGTCCACGAACACTTCGAGGAACTCGCCTTCCGAGAAGAGGTCTCGGGCCATCCGGCGCTCGGAGCGGAAGGGTGAGATGAAGGCCACGAGGACGATGAGACCGGCGTCGGTCATCAGCTTGGCGACTTCCGCAACCCTGCGGATGTTCTCCACGCGATCGGCTTCCGTGAAGCCGAGGTCGCGGTTGAGCCCGTGCCGGATGTTGTCACCGTCGAGAATGCAGGTGTGGCGGCCTTCGGCGTGAAGGCGCTTGTCCAGCAGGTTGGCGAGGGTGGACTTGCCGGATCCGGAAAGGCCCGTGAACCAGATGCAGCGCGCTTTTTGCCCCATCAGCCGAGCACGGGCGGCGCGATCCACCTCCAGAGCCTGCCAGTGGATGTTCATGGATCTTCGCAGCGCGAACTGGATCATGCCCGCGCCCACCGTCTCATGGGTGAGCTTGTCCACCAGGATGAAGGCACCGAGCACGCGATTCTCGGAATAGGGTTCGAAGGGGACCGGCTGGCTCAGGCTCAGATTGACCACGCCGATCTCGTTGAGTCCCAAAGATCGCGTGGCCACATGCGCGCCGGACTTCACCTCCACCGCGTGCTTGATGGCGGTGACCATCGCGGTTACCTCCTTGGCGTGGAGCTTGAGCAGGTAAGGACGCCCAGCCCCGAGCGGATACTCCGACATCCAGATGAGATTCGCCTCGAACTGATCCGCCACTTGGGGGGCGTCATCGGGCGATGCGATGAGATCGCCTCGACTCACATCCATCTCGTCTTCGAGCGTGAGCGTGATGGAATCGCCCTGCTCTGCGCTGGCCAGCGCGCCTTCCCAGGCCAGAATCTGCTTCACCTTCGTCAATGTGCCCTGGGGCAGGATGCGGATCGGATCGCCTGGCTTCACGGCGCCTTGAGCGATGCGCCCGCACACGCCCCGGAAATCCGCGTTCGGCCGATTGATCCACTGCACGGGCATGCGGAACGAGGCCGCCTCATGGGCCGATTCGATGGGCACCGATTCCAGATGTTCGAGCAGGCTAGGCCCCGGATACCACGGCGTCTTCGCGCTCACGCTCGTCACATTGTCACCTTCCAGGGCGCTGAGCGGGACGGCCTGGACGCGGGCGAATCCAAGGTCGGCGGCGGCCTCCTGGAATTCGGCGACGATGCGATCAAACACCGCCCTTTCGAATCCGACGGCGTCCATCTTGTTGACCGCGAGCACCACTTCCCGGATGCCCATCATCGCCACGATGCGCGCGTGGCGCCGGGTTTGGTCGAGGATCCCCTTTCGCGCGTCAATCAGGAGGATCGCCAGATCGGCGGTGGAGGCCCCCGTTGCCATATTGCGGGTGTATTGCTCGTGGCCAGGCGTGTCCGCCACGATGAATTTCCGTTTGGGCGTGGCGAAAAAGCGGTAGGCCACATCAATGGTGATGCCCTGTTCGCGCTCGGCTTGGAGGCCATCCACCAGCAGCGCGAAATCCACCTTGCCGCCTTGAGTCCCGAACTGGCGGGAATCCTTGGCGAGGGCCTCCATCTGATCTTCGAAAACGCTCTTGGATTCGTGAAGCATGCGACCGATGAGCGTGGATTTGCCATCGTCCACACTGCCGCAGGTGATGAACCGGAGCGTCGGAAGGGCCATCAGAAATACCCTTCCTGTTTCTTCTTCTCCATGGAGCCGGGCTGATCGGAGTCAATGAGGCGGCCTTGACGCTCGGATTGGCGAGCCCCCAGCGTCTCGGCGATGACGGCCTCCAGCGTGTCGGCTGCGCTTTCCACCGCCCCGGTGAGCGGGTAGCACCCCAGCGTCCGAAATCGGACCAACCGCGATTCGGGCTTTTCTCCGGCCTCCAGAGGAAGGCGATCGTCATCCACCATGATCCACGCGCCGCCCCGGCGGACGACCGGGCGTTCCTTCGCGAAGTAAAGCGGGACGATGGGAATCGCCTCTTCCTGGATGTACTGCCAGATGTCGGCCTCGGTCCAATTCGAGAGCGGGAAGACGCGAAGCGTGCCGCCGGGCTGGATGTGGGTGTTGTAGAGGTTCCACAGTTCGGGGCGCTGTTTCTTGGGATCCCAGCGATGGCCCGGCGAACGGAAGGAGAAGATGCGCTCCTTCGCTCTGGACTTCTCCTCATCCCGCCGCGCGCCGCCGAAGACCACATCGAAGCCGTGCAGGTCCAGCGCCTGCTTGAGCGCCTCCGTCTTCATCACATCGGTGTAGTAGGACGACCCATGGGTGAAGGGGTTCACGCCGGCCGCGAGGCCTTCCTGGTTGGTGTGGATCAGCAGTTCCATGCCCGATTCCGCGGCCATGCGCGAGCGGTGGGCGTACATCTCCCGGAACTTCCAGGTGGTGTCCACATGCAGGAGCGGAAAGGGCGGCGGCGCGGTATGGAAGGCCTTCCGCGCGAGGTGCAGCATCACGGAAGAGTCCTTGCCAATGGAGTAGAGCATCACCGGCTTCGAGGCCCCCGCCACCGCCTCGCGGATGATCTCGATGCTTTCGGCTTCCAACTCGCGTTGCAGCATGTGGCCGACTAGAGGGCGAGGTCCACGGACTTGTCGCCCTGCACTTCCAGCGTCTGGCTCGCGGTCTTGCCGCTCAGGCTGCGGATGGTGAGGGTGTGCTTCCCGGCCGCCACTTGGACGCGGCTGCCATCGCTCTGGATGCCTGTCGCCTTTCCGTCCACGAGCACATCGCCGACGCCGGGATGGGTGCTCACGGTGAGCGAGGCGAGCCCAGGCACGGCCACTTTCGCCTCCTGCCCCATGGCGACCGTCACCGTGCGAGTCTCGGCGAAGAAGACCTTGCCATTGCTCAACTCCACGCGGTGATCGCCCGGCGGCACTTCAAGGGTGCGGCCTGGCGCCAGCTCGCCCTTGTCCGCCCCATCCACCCTCACCCGCACTGCGAAGCCGCCCGAGAAGCGCAAGGTGCCATTCCCCGTGACCGCGGCCGTGGAAGCGGAGGCCGATTGGAGGGCGAAGACGCCATCGGGAACTTCCCCAACCGCGAAATCCTTGGGGAGTGAAGCCGTCCCCTTGGTGAAGGTCAATTGGTGCGGCTGCCCCTGATTCCACGAAAGGGAAAGCGGCGTCACGCCATCCAGCGGTTTGCCATCCATCACCACCTGCGCGCCCGCGGGGTCGGTCTTCACCTCCACCGTGCTGACGATTGGCGCGAGCGAGATGGCAGAGGGCCACGCGCCGGGAGTCGTGAAATCAAGTTCCTTGGGTTGGAATCCCTTGGCCTCGAAGCGAAGGTGGTCGCCCGCTTTAAGGGGCTCCTGAATGGGCGTCGCCTCGGCGAGGGCGCGCCCGTTGAGGGTGACTTGAGCCTTGTCCGGATCGGTCTTGAGCAGCAGCGTAGCGGTGGCGGGTCGCTTCCACAGATAGAAGCCACCAGCTCCCGCCGCGACGACGAGTAGGGCGATCCAAGGCCATGCCTTCCCCTTGGAGCGCGGTTCCATCATCGAGGCGTCCAACGCCTGATTCAGGGTTTCGTCGTGGTTCGAGCCCAACTGGATCATGGGTGAAACGCGTGTGGCGGCGCCTACCTGAGGCACGGCGACGGGAGGCACGAGGGGCTGAGTCGTGTCCACGGGCGGCAGGGCCGAGAGCAGGTCCTGGCGCACGAGGGTGCCCACGCCCAGCGCGGCCTCCGCCAAATCGTGAACGAAGTGGGAGCAACTGGGATAGCGGCCTTCCGGTTCTTTGAAAAGCGCCCGAAGGAAGATGCGGTGCCATGCGTCGGGAAGGATGCCTTCCACCGGCGGTTGGGGATCCGAAGGCGGCTCGTTCACGATTCGATACAGGATCGTGTTGATGGAATTACCAGGAAATGGAAGTTTTCCACTCAAGAATTCGAACACCATCACGGCGAAGCTGAACTGGTCCGACTGTGGGGTGACCGCCCCCTCTTTGATCTGCTCTGGCGCCGCGTAGCTGGGCGTGCCAAGGAAAGTGCCGGTCTGGGTGAGTCCGGCGTCCTCACGCTTGGCGATGCCGAAATCCATGAGCTTCGGGCGGCCATCCTCGGTGAGCATCACATTCCCGGGCTTCACATCCCGATGGATGACGCCAAGGCGATGGGCGTGGTCCAGAGCTTCGCCGATGGCGGCGGCGACGCGCAGCTTCTGCTCCAAGGGCAAGGTGACGCCGCCCTTGATCACGGCATCAAGCGACTGGCCTGCCACGAACTCCATGGCCATGAAGGGGCCGATGCCATCCTCCTCGCCCACATCGAAGATGGTCACGATTCCAGGATGATTCAGGAGGCCGCTGACTTCGGCTTCCCGTTGAAAGCGCGCCAGGTGCTCTTCTTCATCCTTGTGGGAGCGAAGCGCCTCCAGGCGGACGATCTTGATGGCCACTTTGCGCTTGATCCGGGGGTCCTCAGCGAGGAGGACGCTACCCATGGCCCCTGCCCCCAGCACTTTGAGCACCTGGTAGCGACCGATGGACTGGGGGATCTTCTCTTCGGGGATCATGCGCGTGACCTGGTTCTGACCATGCTATCGGAAGGCGCGGCGCCCTGCCCTGAATCCCGGATTTTTTCCCTGGACCCTTCAACATTTCATGGGAGAATTTTCCAAGGTTTGCCGTAGGCATGCCTCCCCTGGAGCCTGGATGGACATCCTCAAGCTGGTGGTGCTGTCAGCCTACTTCACGATCCTCACGGTGCTGAGCGTCTACGGCGCGCACCGCCTGTGGATGCTCTGGCTCTACTACAAGCACAAGCAGCATGAGCCCAAGCCCATGGGCGGCCCGGACTACGAGCCGATGGTCACGGTGCAGCTCGCCATCTTCAACGAGATGAATGTGGTCGAGCGTCTCGTGGATTCCGTCGTCCGCATGGATTGGCCGAAAGACCGGCTCGAAATCCAGGTGCTGGACGACAGCACGGATGAGACTGTGAAGGTCGCGCAGGCCGTGTGTGAGAAGTACGCCGCGCTTGGCTTCGACATCGTCCACCTGCACCGCACGGACCGCACTGGCTTCAAGGCCGGCGCGCTCGCCGCGGGACTCAAGACCGCCAAGGGCGAAGTCGTCGCGATGTTCGACGCGGACTTCATCCCCACCGAGGACTTCCTCCGCAAGGCCGTGCCCCACTTCGCCGATCCGAAGATGGCCTTCGTGCAGGGCTGCTGGGCGCACCTGAACCGCGACTTCAGCCTGCTGACGCAAGTGCAGGCCATCCTGTTGGACGGCCACTTCGTCTTCGAACACACCGCCCGCAACCGCTCCGGCGCCTTCTTCAATTTCAGCGGCACCGCCGGCATGTGGCGCGTCGCCGCCATCGCCGACGCCGGTGGCTGGGAGCACGACACCATCACCGAGGACGCCGACCTGAGTTACCGCGCCCAGCTCAAGGGTTGGAAGGGCGTCTACCTCAAGGACCTCGTCGTCCCGGCCGAACTGCCGGTGGATGTGAACGCGTTCAAGAGCCAGCAGCACCGCTGGGCCAAGGGCAACGCCCAGGTCATCCGCAAACTGATGAAGACCATCTGGAAGTCCGACGCCTCCCTGCACACCAAGCTGGAGTGCTGGTTCCACCTCTCAGCCAACTGCAATTACCTGCTGATGGTGCTGCTCGCGATCATCATGGTGCCTTGCATGGTGCTCCGCGCCGGAACGCCCTGGTACATCCTCCTAGCGACGGACGGCCCCTTCTTCCTGCTCAACGCGGTGAGCGTGGGCCTCTACTTCGGCCTGTCCCAGCGCGAGCTCACCGACAACCGCGGCTGGTCCAGCCGTCTCAAGTACATCCCCGGTCTGATGAGCCTCGGCATCGGCCTCGGCCTCAACCAGGCCAAGGCTGTGCTGGAAGGCTTCTTCACGGACGACAAGGAATTCAAGCGCACGCCGAAGCTGGGCGTGGACGCCAACGGCAAGGCCATGGCGAGCACGCGCGCCTACAAGGTGCCCAAGAGCCTCATCACCTTCCTGGAGCTGGGCTTCGCGCTCTACTACCTGGTCGCGGTCATCATCTCCATCGAGATGCGCAAGTGGGCCTCCGTGCCCTTCCTCCTGCTGTTCTTCAACGGCTTCGCGTACATGAGCCTCTTCAGCCTCATGGACATCCAGCTCTTCCGCAGATTGGCCATGGATGAACTCGAGGACAGCGAGCACGCCTCGCACCTCGTCCAGTGACCTTCCGCTTCCGGGTCTGGGCCGCGTTCGCGGCCCTTTCCTTTTCAGGGCCCCATGATTGACCTTCACTGCCACAGCCTCTACTCGGACGGCACCGACGCGCCGGAGGCGCTGGCGCGCATGGCCGATGTCGCGGGCCTCTCGGCCCTCGCGCTCACCGATCACGACACCATGGAGGGACTGCCCGCCTTCCTCGCCATGCAGCCTGAGGTGAAGGCGCGCCTGCTGGCGGGGACGGAGTTGAGCTGCCGCTTCCTCGGGCGCAGCCTCCATGTGCTCGGGCTGCTGGTGAATCCGGACGACGCGCGCTTCGCCACGCGGCTCGCGGAGCTGCGCAAGCGCAGGGACGACCGCAACCGGCGCATGATCGCCAAGCTCCAAGAGCTCGGCTACCGCGTTGAAATGGCCGATGTGGAGGCGGAAGCGCCGGACCAGCCGGGGCGCGCCTACCTGATCTCCCGCGTGCATTTCGCCAAGGCGCTCGCCGCCAAGGGCATCGTCAACCATCCCCAACAAGCCTTCGAATCGCTCCTGTGCGATGGCGGTCGGGCTTGGGTTCCCATGGAGGAACTCGAACCCTCCGAAGCCGCGCGCTGGATTCGCGAGGCGGGCGGCGTGCCCGTGGTGGCCCATCCGGGCCGTTTCGCGGGCGGCGCCTTCGTGTGGGACGAAGCCATGCTGGCCTTGCGGGATCAAGGCATGGAGGGTCTGGAAGCCTATTACGGCGAATACGCCGAGGCCCAGCAACGCACTTTCAAAGCGCTCGCCGCCAGGCTGGGCATGGCCATGTCCGGAGGCAGCGACTATCACGGTCGCAACAAACCCGCCATCCGCCTCGGCCGCGGCCGTGGATCGCTGCATGTGCCCGACGAGGTGCTGGAAGGGCTCGAGGCCCGCCAGCGCGAAGGGGCTTGGCACTAGGGCGCGATCCCCGGCTAGGCTGGAGACTGGAGCACCCCATGGCCGAGCGCATCCTCATCGTCGAGGACGATCCCATCAACATCCGCTACATGCAGGTGGTCCTCACCCGCAAAGGCGGATTCGAGGTCGCCGTCTCCGAAGATGTGGAGGAGATCCTCAAGCTGGCCAAGGAAGATGGCCTCACCTGCATCATCATGGATGTGAGCCTCACCAACTCCCAGTGGCAGGGTGAGAATGTGGATGGCGTCTTCATCACGAAGCTGCTGAAGGCCGACCCCGCCGCCGCCAAGGTGCCGGTCATGCTCGCCACGGCCCACGCCATGAGCGGGGATCGTGAAAAGTTCATGCGCGACAGCGGCGCGGAGGGTTACCTCTCCAAACCCATCCACGACCCGGACGCCTTCATCAAGGCCGTGCGCGAGGTCGTGGACAAGGCAAAGTGAGCCGCCCTTCCCCCCGTCCTGACCCGAAGGGACGAGTGGTCGCGGCCTACCGCCTGCGGATCGAATACGAAGGCGGCCGCTTCCAGGGCTGGCAACGGCAAGGCGAAGCCCAGACGAAGGCGGGCGTCCGCACCGTCATGGGCAGCCTGGAGCATTGCCTGCGCCAGGCCGATCTTCGCGTGATCGCGCTCATGGGTTCGGGGCGCACGGACGCGGGGGTGCACGCGCTGGATCAGTGCGCGCACCTCCACCTCGACGCCGCGAAGGCGCCCTCCCCCGCCCAGCTTCAGCGCATCTTCGACGAAGGCTTGCCCAGCGACGCCGCCGTGCGCGAAGTGAAAGTGTGCAGCCCCTCCTTCCACGCGCGCCACGACGCGGAGGAGCGCAGCTACCTCTACCAGATCAGCCGCCGACGCTCTGGCCTCGCCAAGCCCTTCGTCTGGTGGGTGAAGAAGCCGCTGGATCTGGATCGCCTGGCCGCCGCCTGGTCCGCCTTCGAAGGGTTCCATGCCGTCGCGGCCTTCGCCGACCTGGACAGGGGCGACGAGCCCCGCTGCGAGATCCGCCGCTGCGAATGGATGGAACACGGCAGCCTCATCCTGCTCCGCGCCACCGCCAGCCACTTCAAGCGCAGCCAGGTGCGCCGGATGGTCGGCGCCGCGGTGGCGTGCGCTCTGGGCGAAGCGGAGCCCGCCCGCGTGAAGAGGGATCTGACCCAGCCCACGCGGGACGCGGCGCTCTTCTGGTCCGAGCGCGCCGCGCCGTCCGCCGGTCTCTTCCTGGAGCGCGTGAAGTACAAGGGCGAACCCCCCGTCGGCCCCTTGCGTCCTTTCATTCTGGTGCCCTGATGCCACTCACGCGCGACGAAGCCTGGTCTTTGCTTTGCGAATGGACGCCTTCGCCCAAGCTGCGCGTCCACGCGCGCGCCGTGGAGCTGGTCATGCGTGATCTTGCCACGAAGCTCGGCGAAAACGAGGAAGCCTTCGGTCTGGCGGGGTTGCTTCACGACGCGGATTACGACCAGTGGCCGGAGGAGCACCCGACACGCATCGTCGCCTGGCTGCGGGAGCGCGGCGAAGAAGAGATCGCCCACGCGGTCAGCGCGCACTACACCCAGTGGGGCGTGCCCTACGAAACCTTGCTGGACAAGGCGCTGCTCGCCTCGGATGAGATCACGGGCTTCTGCATGGCCTGCGCCCTCGTGCGCCCCACGCGCACGGAAGGCCTCGAACCGAAGTCCGTGAAGAAGAAGCTCAAGGACAAGGCCTTCGCCGCGGGCGTGGACCGCCATGAAGTCGCGGAAGGGTTCCGGATGCTCAGCGAAGCCGCGGGCGGCGTTGATGAAGAACACCTGGCCCGCATCCTCGCCGTGCTGCACGCGAACCGGGAAGAGTTGGGGCTGCTTCCGCCTTGAATCGTCAGGCGTCCTTCGTGGAGGCCTTCGCCGAAGCGGGATTCCTCAGCAGGCTCAATCCGAACAGGATCGCGCCGCAGACGATGCCGCTGTCCGCGAGGTTGAAGGTCCAGTAGTGCCAACCGCCGAAGACGAAATCCAGGAAATCCACGACATGTCCATGGACCAGGCGATCCAGCCCGTTCCCGAGGGCGCCGCCCAGGATGAGGCCCAACGCGACCCGCTCCAGGGTGGGCGTGGCGTCTTTGATGAAAAGGCCGCCGAAGTAGATCAGGGCCGCGATCCCCGCGACCGTGAAGATGATGGTGCGCGCCCATTCGGGGAGCCCCTGGAGACTTCCGAAGATCGCCCCGGTGTTGAACCCCAAGGACAGGTTGAAGAAGTGGGGAATCACGGTGAGCGACTCGCCTTCCCGAAGCCGGGACAGAATCCAGGCCTTGGAGAGGAAATCCACGCCCAGCACCGAGAACGGGAGGAGCAGCCAAGCGGACCGCTTCATGCGCCCACCACGCTCGCGCAGCGCGCGCAGAGCGCGGCGTCGTCGCCCATCCCGTGGCCGCCTTTGTGATTCCAACAGCGCGGGCATTTGATCCCGGAGTGAGCGGCCACTTCGACGGCATCACCCTCCGCGAGATCAAGGCCGGAAACCACGAGGAGGTCCTCCAGCGCGTCCGCTCCCGGCAACGCTTCCAACGCGCGGAGCGCCGCGAGGTCCGCGGGCTCCAGACCCAGGCGCACCTGAGCGTCGAGGCTCGTGCCCACCATCTTCGCGGCGCGGAGGGGCTCCAAGGCGGATTGCATGGCTTCGCGGATGGGCCAGAAGGCGACCCATTCGGGCGCTTCAGCGGAAGCCGGAATCGCCTCGAAACGGGCGAGGAACACGCTTCCTTCCGCGCCGGGCAAATGCTCCCAGGCCTCATCCGCCGTGAAGCTGAGGATGGGCGCGAGCAGCCGAATGAGGGTCGAGGCGACGGCATGCAGCGTGGCGAGGCAGGACTGGCGGCGCGGAGAATCCGCCGCGTCGCAGTAAAGGCGATCCTTCACGATCTCGAAGTACCGACCTGAGAGTTCCAACTGGCAGAAGCTCAGCAGCGCCTGAGCCGCGCCGAGGAAATCGAATCCGGCATAGGCCCGACGGACCTCCTCCGAAAGCCGAGCCAGCGCGCCCAGCAGCCAGCTATCGAGCGCGGAAGGCGCGGGATCGGGAACGGATGGGTCGTAGTCCGCCAACGCGCCGAGCATGAAGCGCAGCGTGTTGCGGATCTTGCGGTAGGCGTCCGCGCTGCGCTCCAGGATCTCCTTGGAGATGCGCACATCCTCGCTGTAGTCGCAGGAGGCCGCCCAAAACCTGAGGATGTCCGCGCCGTAGGTCTTGAGGATCTCCTCGGGCGTGATGACATTGCCCAGGCTCTTGCTCATCTTCTGGCCGCGGCCGTCCAGCACGAAGCCGTGGGTCACGACGGTCGTGTAGGGCTTCGTTCCGCTGGCGGCCAGGTTGAACAGCAGCGAACTGTGGAACCAGCCGCGGTGCTGATCGCTGCCCTCCAGGTAGATGAACTGGCCGTA
>CAYYJN010000063.1:0-11744 GCA_964472275.1 uncultured Solibacteraceae bacterium | reverse complement strand
AAAAAAGATGGCGCCTCGCGGCGCCATCTGTTGGGACTCACTCCGAGATCACTGCGCCTGCGGGAAGTAGATCGGCAGGTTCTCCGGTCCGAACAGCTCCGCCTGGGGCGGCACGGTCGGATGGGCGATCGGGTAACCATTGGAGCCGTCCGCGCCATCGGCGATCTTCCCGGTGGCGAGCCAGATGGCCATCTGCCGCTGGGCCGCGGGCGTGTTGGCCGAACCATCGAGCAACAGGCCGTGATTCGCGGGGGTGGCCGTGGTGCCGAATTGGAACAGGCCCTGGGTGGGTCCGACGACCGACGCCGCCGGATTGTCCGCCGCCACCGCCGCCTTGAAGGGCGATCCGTAGATGGCGTCGAACATGAAGGGCAGCGCCGGAGCGGTGTCGCCATCCTTCAGCACTTGAGTGAAGCCGCCGCTGATGTCGGCGCCGAACTGCGGCTTGCGCCCGCCGAGGGCGTTCGCCCAATAGTTGCCTTCGGCGTTGGGGATGACCGAATCGCCCACCGCCTCCTGAGCCGCGATGCGACCCGCGAGGCGGGAAGCCCCACCCGTCGGCAGCGGACCCATCATCGTGGCGGGATCCACGGAATCCGCCACGCTCTGGGCCAGGACGAAGAACTTGTTGTAGCTGGGGCTGCCGGTGGGCACGCCCGCGTTGGCGAGACCCGAGTTCACGGCGCTCTGAAAGGCCGGGCTGTCGTGGAGGATGAAGGCCAGTCGCGCGCCGGGGACGCTGAGGAAGGCCTTCATGCCCGAACCGCCGGTGGCGGCCGCGTTGCCCGCCAGGAAGACCGTGCCCACGATGCTGCCGAGGCTCTGGCCCACGAAGCGGTGCGTGGTGGAGCCGGTGTTGAGCGACGCCACGCCGCCCGAGTAGGGGAAGGAGGTCGGAACCGCCGTGGCGCCGGAAAGATGCGCCGTCAAGCTGTTCGGGTCCGCGGTGGGCTGATTGAGGATGCGCTCCAGGCGCCAGAGGTCGAAGGCGCTGTCGTAGATGTTGGCGCGGGCGGTGAGGCTGGAGGGCAACATGAAGAAGTTGCTGGCCCATTCGGCCTGAGGCCGACCATTGCCCATGCCGGTGGTGACGGCGGGGGGCGTGAAGCTGCCGGTGCCGGGGCCGAAGCCGTGCACGGCCTGGTCAATGGCGATCACCGCGTAGCCCGCGCGGCACGCGGTGCTGGCGAGGCCGATCGCGTCTTCCTTGCTGCGCCCGATGCCATGCTCGAAGATCAGCACGGGCCAAGTGGTCGCGCTGCTGGTGGTGGGCACGAAGAGCACGAAGGGCACCGTGCGGGTCTGGTGGTACCAGCCGCGCAGCACGCCGCCCCCGTCGCGGAAAGGCATGAGCGTGTTGCTTCCGGGAACGGTGCTGGTGCCGGGGTTGTAGATGCCTGTCACGCCGGTCTCATTGCCGCCCGCGGCGGCCATGTTGGTCTGCACCACGGCGGGATCCACCTGGATGTCCGCGCTCTCGAAGGAGCCCCAGGCGATCATGCCGACCCCCGCGCTGGGAGCCCCCGCGGCGGTGAAGATGTCCGCCAGCGAACCGGGATTGCCCGAAGGAACCGCGCTGCTGGCGATGATCTGGAAGTTGGAGACGCCGTTGTTCCAGGCGCGGGAAGCGGCCGTCGAGAAGTCCGCGCCGGGGATGCCCGTGCTCATGTTGGCGTTGTTCGCCCAGCCCCACATGAGGGTTTCCAGCGGCGCGAGCACGCCTGGATTCCCGACCGGATCCGGCTTCGTGTAGCCGGTCGCCGTGGTCACCATGCGGCCAAGGACGGAGATCTGGGCTCGGCTCGTGATGCCCGTGGGGCCCGCGCCGTAGGCGCCGCGCCCGGACACATCCGACGATCCGTTGGCGATGAGGTCCCACATCACCTTTCGGTAGCCGGAGAAGACGATCTGGGTGCTGACCGTCACATTCCCCGCGATGGATTCGAGCTGGGTGGCCGTGGACTGGCCCAGCACCGCGGCCGGGTTGGTTGAATCCGTCAGATCACCAAGGTTCGTCGTGTCGGTGGCGTAGGAGGTGGCGCCGCCCTTCACATACTTCTCGATGCCGAACACGAGGCTGGAGCCGATGGCGACGCCGTTCGTGTCATGGACGCCGTTGGTCGCCACATACAGGTAGCGCGATCCCGGAAGGAGGGGCACCTTCGGCATGAGGTAGACCTCCTTGCCGCTGGGAAGCATCTGATACGAGAACTGGGCGGAGACATCCCGGAAACCGAGGGTGGTGTTCTCCGTCGAGGAAGGATTCGTGGGGGCGTCGGGAAGCACCTGGAACACCTTCACGGTGCCGGCGTTCACCGTCGCGGGATCCACCGCGCCCGAGAAGGACATGTAGATGGGCGCGTTCACGCCGGACACCGCGTGGGTGCCGCCCGCCTCCTGCTGGTTCAGCCAGACGAGCGCCTTGTCGGGCGTGAAGGGCGTACCCGCCACCGGCGTGAGCGTGGCCGTGGCGGCCGCCGTGAGCAGCACATTGGGCAGCGGGATGTTCCCGGTGGACGGATCGAAGTCAGCGCTCACCGCGCTCGTGGTGGACTTGGGATCATTCGCCGTCGGATTGACCGAGCTGGAGGACGAGCCTCCGCCGCAGGCGAGCAGCAGCAGGAGCGGGGAAGCGAGCAGGGCGCCGCGGAATCGGGCGGGCATGGGACACCTCGTGAGAACAGACCGGGAAGGTGCCAAGAAGATAGCGCGGAAGCCTCTGGATTCCAGCAAAAAGCAAGGCCCCCGGACGCGCCGGGGGCCTGACTTCGGGTAGGGTTTTCGATTATTCGGAAACCGCGAACACGACCTTCTCGTTGGTGAAGCGGCTCTTGTCGAGGATCTTCACCGTGGCGCTCTGCTTGTCGGGCGCGATGGTGAGGGTGTAGTGCTGGTCCTTCACCAGGGAGCCGGGGACGACATTGACCTTGCCGATCTTCTTCAGGCCCGCGTCGGCGGCGGTGAAGGTCAGGGTGTCGTTGGAGCGCAGGTCGAGCTCCTTGTCGAAGGCCTCGTTGGACCACTTCGCGCCGGCGCGATCCTTGGAGAAGACCGGGATGATGATGACGCCCGCCTTCTCGAGGGCCTTGCGGTCGCCCACGATGTAGTGCATCGAGTTCAGGTCGCTCTTCTGCTTCTCGGAGAGCGTGGTGAGGTCGTCAATCTGCTGGGTCAGCGTGGCCTTCTCCTGGGAGAGGGCGGCCACATCGTTGGTGAGCTGCTCCTTCTGGGTGGCCAGGTCCCCGACTTCTTCCTGCAGCTTCTCGTTCTGGGCGACGGCGGTGTCGCGCTCGCCTTCGATCTTGGCTCGCTCCTGGCGGTTCAGCTCGGAGGGGCTGATGCGGGCGTGGCCCTTGGCGACCCAGGTGCCGTACACGCCGTTGGAATAGAAGTGGTAGACCTCCATGCCGGGCGCCAGCTTGTCCATGATGTTCACATTGTCCACGAGCTTCTTGGCGTCGGACTTGGACAGGCCCTGCTTCTGGAGGAAGCGCATCGCGAGGCCGTAGTGGCTTTCACCGGCGCGGACGACATCGGGCTTGGGAAGCTCGGACTGCAGCTTCGTCAGCTTGTCGTTCATGTCCTTGATCTGCTTGTCCTTGTCAATGACTTCCTGGAGCAGCGCCTGGTAGGAGCTGTTCTTCTCGTTCTTGATGCGGTCTTCCAGCGCCTTGCGCTGCTCATCGGTGAGCTGCATGGTGTCGGGGTTCGGCTGCACATCCGTCACCCCGGCCTTCTGCAAAGCCTGCTGCTGGGCCTGGCCCGCGGCCTGGATCTGCTGCTGGGTCTGGTCGGCCTGGGCCGCCTTCTCCGTCTGCTCCTTGATCTTGGCGTTTTCCCGGTTGCATCCGGGGAGGACGAGCACGGCGGCGGCGAGTCCCGCGACGAGCGCGTGGCGCGTGAACCTGAACATGGGGGCCTCCTGTGAGTTCGAATGGAAGGTCCAACCTTATCGGCGGGTGGCGGCCCTTTCAAGTTCCAAAAGCCGGGAAATTGCCACGGGTTTGTATGCCCTTCACGGCCCCGGGCCAGGCCGGAACACGCGGAAACGCTCAAGCCCAAGGCCTTTGAACGCTTCCCCGGGGCCGCGCTGGCCCGCATAATGGAAGTCTTCCTTCCGCCCGCCGGAAGACGAGGAGCGCGCATGGCCAAGCTGGGACGCCACCTGTTCACCTCTGAAAGCGTCACCGAGGGGCATCCCGACAAGATCGCGGACCAGATCAGCGACGCCGTCCTGGACGCCGCGCTGAAGGACGACCCGATGAGCCGCGTCGCCTGCGAGACGCTGGTGACGACGGGCCTCGTGCTCGTCGCGGGCGAGATCACCACCAAGACCTACATCCCCGTCGCGCAGCTCGCCCGCGAAGTGGTGAACAGCATCGGCTACGACGAAGGCGCGAAGGGCTTCGACGGCCACACCTGCGCCGTGACGGTCACGCTGGACCGCCAGAGCCCCGACATCGCCATGGGCGTGGACACCGGCGGCGCCGGGGACCAAGGCCTCATGTTCGGCTACGCGACCACCGAGACGCCGGAGCTCATGCCCGCGCCCATCCTCTACGCCCACAAGCTCACGCGCCGCCTGTCGGAGGCGCGCAAGAGCGGCGTCCTCCCCTGGCTGCGCCCCGATGGCAAGAGCCAGGTCTCCGTGGAATACGACGGCGACAAGATCGTCCGCATTGACACCGTCGTCATCAGCACCCAGCACGCCGAGGAGATCAACATGGAGACGCTCCGCGCCGAAGTGATGCGCGAAGTGATCCAAGGCGCCCTGCCCGCGGCCCTGCTGGACAAGGACACCAAGTACCACATCAATCCCACGGGCCGCTTCGTCATCGGCGGGCCCATGGGCGACTGCGGCCTCACGGGCCGCAAGATCATCGTGGACACCTACGGCGGCGCGGGCCATCACGGCGGCGGCGCCTTCTCCGGCAAGGACCCCAGCAAGGTGGACCGCTCCGCCGCCTACATGGGCCGCTACATCGCCAAGAACATCGTCGCGGCGGGTCTCGCCGACCGCTGCGAGATCCAGCTCGCCTACGCCATCGGCGTGGCCGAGCCCGTCTCCATCAGCGTGGACACCTTCGGCACCGGCCATGTGTCGGACGACGCCATCGTGAAGGCCGTGCGCGCCGTGTTCAGTTGCACGCCCAAGGCCATGATCGAGGCCCTGGACCTGCGCAAACCCATCTACCGCGCCACCGCCGCCTACGGCCACTTCGGCCGTCCCGAGTTCTCCTGGGAGAATACGGACAAGGCCGACGCGCTGAAGGCCGCGGCGAAGTAGGGCTGGAGACCGGAGGCTGGAGGTTCAAACGGCGCGGCGCTTCGGCCTAAAGCCCCGCGCTCGCGGCCTTCAGCCTTCCGATCCATGCGTCCCAGGCCCGCGGATCCAGCGGGCCTTTGTACGGCAGGCGGAGGTTCGCGCGCATGGCGCGGTTTTTCGTCAAGGCGTTCTCCACGACGGAGGCGGGCAGCTTCGCCGCCGCCTCCGCGCATGCGCGGACGCCCGCGCCGCTTTGGCAGACGAGCAACCATTCGTGACCGGCCTCCAGGCACTTCGTCACGCGCGCGTCCCAATCCCAGGCCGCGCAGCCTCCCATTTCGAGATCGTCGGGCAAGAAGCGGCCTCGCACGCCCCAGGGGTTCTCCGCCACCTGACCGCGATCGAGGCTCGATGGCAGATCCGAAAGCGGTGTCTTGAGATGCGCCACCATCACGAGGCGGTCGTCGTTGGATAGCGCGACGAAGGGCCGTGCGTTGCGGTCCACATCCGCGCGATTCGTCAGCTCGGGCAGACCCAGGTGCGAATCCACCGTGGTGCCGCCAAGACCGGGGAAATGCTTGAGGCAGCCGCGCAGGCCGGTGGATTCCAGACCGTGAAGGAACGCGCCCACCGCGGCGGCCACTTCCGCAGGGTCCGCGCTGGCCGCGCGGTCGCCGATCCCCGCGTCCTTGTTGCCGTCCCAGAGGTCCGTCACCGGGGCGAAGTCCACATTGAAGCCGAGCAGGGCGAGCCCTTCGCCCCAAAGGCGGCCCCAGGCCTCGCATCCAGCCGCGCCTTGCGCGCTCCAGATGCGGCGCAGCGAGGGTGTGTCGCCCACCCACGCGCGCAGGCGCGAGACGGCGCCGCCTTCCTGGTCAATGGCGATGGCGAGTGTGCGCTCACCGCTGAAGCGCGCGTGCAGCGCGTCCAGCAACGCCTTGCACCGCGCGGGGCCTTTTGTAGGGTCGGGATCGAGGTTGCGCGCGAAGAGGATCACACCGCCAGGCGTCAGGTCCTCCGGCACACCCGGCGCATCCTGGCCATCAAAGCCCATCCACACAAGTCCGTCACTCACGCGCATGGAAAGAGCTTAACGGGAACCACCGATGGACAGCGCTGGTTCCCAGTTTCACTTCCCCATCGTCGTCCGCTCGTAGACCTTCGCTTCGACGAAGATGCTAAACAGCTCGGGGTCCATGAGGCCCGCCTTGGCCTCTTCGCGCAGGATGTCGAGGGCCTTGCCCACCGGGACCGCGACCTTGTAGGGCCGGTCCGAAGCCGCGAGCGCGTCGAACACATCGGCGATGGCCATCATCTTGCTCTGGGCGGGAATGGCCTCGCCGGTGAGCTTTCGCGGGTAGCCGCGACCATTGAGGCGCTCGTGATGGGCGTAGGCGATGGAAGGCACGCCGCCCAGCTCCTCCGTCCAGGGGATCTTCTCCAGGAAGCGGAAGGTGTGCGTCACATGGCTTTCCACCTCACGCCGCTCCTCTTCGGTGAGGCTGCCTTTGGGGATGCGCAACGCGGAGAGGTCGCGGTCCTCCACGAGGGGCTTGCGATGGCCGCTCCAGTGCTGGAAAGCCATGCCGTCCAGATGCGCGAGTTCTTCCGCGGCTTCCTTGGGCAACACACTGGGTTCGTTGGACTGCTGGACGAGGGCGATGAGGCGCAGCGCTTCCGCCCGTCCCTCGGCCTGGAGCCCTTCGATGAGGCTCGCGTCGAAGGGGCGGCCTTCGCGCCACGCCGCGCGGAGCGCCTCGACTTCCTGTTCGAGGCTCCGCTGATGGAGGCGCTGCAACAGAACCTCCACCCGCGACGCTTCGAGCTTCTTGGCCTTCACGAGCACCTGCTCCCGCACGCCCACTTTGCCGAAGTCGTGGAGCAGGCTCGCGTAGCGCAACTCCCGGAGCTGCCGTTCCGAGAGGCGGAAACCGCCCCAGACGCCGCCATCCGTGAGGTTCACCGCCTCGGCGAGCCCGACGGTGAGTTCGGCCACGCGGTGACTGTGGCCCGAGGTCGTCGGATCGCGCGCTTCGATCGCGGCCACGGAAGCGTCCACGAACCCTTCGAACAGGCGCTCGATGTCGTCTTTGAGCTTCACCGTCTCCTTGGTGCGCGCCTCGACGCGCGTCTCCAAGTCGTGCTGGTAGGCCTCGTTTTCCCTCAGCGCGTTGTAATGGCTCAAGGCCCGGTTCAGGCTCGCCTCGATCTCCGCGAACTTGAAAGGCTTGGTGATGAAATCGTAGGCCCCGCCCTTCAGGGCCTGGATGGCCGCCTCGGTGGTGGCGAAGCCCGTCATCAGGATGGGGAAGCTCTTGGGGTCCACCTGGTGGAGCTGGCTGATCAAGTCGAGGCCGGACATGCCGGGCATGTTCAGGTCCGTGAAGACCACCGGGAAATGCCGCGTCTTCACCAGCTCGACCGCTTGAGCGCCGCCGGCGGCGCTCAGAGCCTCGTGCCCCAGTTCCTGGAGAGCCTCCACCAGCAGGGACCGGAGGTCGGCCTCATCATCCACGATGAGGATGGGAGCTGAAGTCGTCGTCACGCCGACAGCATACTCCCATCCACGCTTTCTTACTGGACCGTGTCAGCCTCGACGATGATCTCGTCCTTCGCCATCCGTAGCTGGGCCACCCCGCCGGGCTTAAGGCGGCCTTCCAGCACGAGGCGGGACAAGGGGTTCACCACCGCCTGCTGGACGAGGCGCTTCAAGGGACGGGCGCCCATCTGGGGATCGGCGCCTTCCTTCGCCAGCCAGGACACGACCTCATCCGGGATGTCGAGGCTGATGCGCCGGTGGCTCAACTGCGCCTCCAACCGCTTGAGCTGAATGCGCGTGACGGCCTCCATGTCCGACGCCTCCAGCGCGCGGAAGGTGACGACCTCATCCACGCGGTTGAGGAACTCGGGGCGGAAGACCTGGCGGAGCGCGGCCTGGACTTCCGTCTGGGCGCGCTCGGGATGGCCGCCCGCCGCGAAGATGGCCTGGCTGCCCACATTGCTCGTCATGATGACGAGCGCGTTGCGGAAGCTCACCGTGCGCCCGTGGCCATCCGTGAGGCGACCGTCTTCGAGCACCTGCAGGAAGAGATCGAAGGTGCGCGGATGCGCCTTCTCCATTTCGTCGAGCAGGATGACGCAGTAGGGACGGCGGCGGACGGCTTCCGTCAAGCGGCCGCCCTCTTCGTAGCCCACGAAGCCCGGCGCCGATCCGATGAGGCGCGTGGCGTCGGCTTCATGGGTGAATTCGCTCATGTCCAGGCGCACGAGCGCGTTCTCGTCGTCGAAGAGGAACTCCGCCAGCGCCCGGGCCACTTCCGTCTTGCCCACGCCCGTGGGGCCGAGGAAGAGGAAGGAGCCGATGGGCCGCTTCTCGTCGCTCAGGCCCGCGCGGTTGCGGCGCAGGGCGTCGGCGATGGCGACGAGGGCCGGGTCCTGGCCGACGACGCGCTCGCGCAGTCGCGCTTCGATGTGCAGCAACTTCTGCGCCTCGCCCTCCAGCAGCTTGTCCACGGGAATGCCCGTCCACTTGGCGACGACCGAGGCCACATCTTCTTCGCCCACTTCGAGGCGGAGCATGGCGGTGCCGCTCTCGGTTTCCGCCTTCAGGCGCTTTTCCAGATCGGGGATCTCCCCGTATTCGAGTCGCGACGCGCGCTCGTATTCGCCCTTGGCCTTGGCCTGCTCCAACTCCAGGCGGAAATCCTCCAGACGCTTCTGATCGGCGCGCAGCGCTTCAATCCCTTTCTTGTCCTGCTCCCACTGGGCGCGCAGGCGCGTGAGCTCCTCGCCCAGCTCCGCCAGCTCCTGCTCCAGCTCCTTCAGCCGCGCCCGGCTCGCCTCATCCGTCTCCTTGGCGAGGGCGAGGCGCTCCAACTGGAGCTGCACTTCGCGGCGCTCCCGGAGATCAATCTCGATGGGACGCGAATCCACCTGCATCTTCACCGACGCCGCGGCCTCGTCCATGAGGTCCACGGCCTTGTCGGGGAGGAAGCGGTCGGGGATGTAGCGGCTGGAAAGCGCGACGGCTTCCACGAGCGCGGCGTCCTTGATGCGCACGCCGTGGTGGCGCTCGTAGCGCTCCTTGAGGCCGCGCAGGATGCTCACCGCGTCCTCAGGGCTGGGCTCGTCCACGAAGACCTGCTGGAAGCGCCGCTCCAGGGCCGCGTCCTTCTCGATGTGCTTGCGGTACTCGTCCAGCGTCGTCGCGCCGATGCAGCGCAGCTCGCCGCGGGCCAGCGCGGGCTTGAGCAGGTTCGCCGCGTCCATGGAGCCGCCGGTCGCGCCCGCGCCGATGAGCAGGTGCAATTCGTCAATGAAGAGGACGACGCGGCCCTCGCTGCGCTCGATCTCGTCCAGCACGCCTTTGAGGCGCTCCTCGAACTGGCCGCGGTACTGGGTCCCGGCGATGAGCGCGCCCATGTCCAGGCCCATGAGCCGCACGCCCTTGAGGCTCTCGGGCACATCGCGCTTCACGATGCGCTGGGCGAGCCCTTCCACGATGGCTGTCTTGCCCACGCCGGGCTCGCCGATGAGCACGGGGTTGTTCTTCGTGCGGCGGCTCAGCACCTGCAGCACGCGGCGGATTTCATCATCCCGGCCGATGACCGGGTCGAGCTTGCCCTTCTCCGCGAGCTCGGTGAAGTCCTTGGCGTATTTCTGGAGCGCGGCGAAGGCCTCCTCCGCGCGCTCGTCCTCCACCCGCGCGCCGGCGCGGGTCTGCTTCACGGCGGCCTCCAGCTTCTTGCGGTCGAGGCCGTAGCGGCCGAGCAGCGCCTTGGTGTCGCCGCCTTGGGAGGCGAGCCCGAGGAGCAGAGCGTCCGTGGCGAGGAAACGATCGCCCAGGGATCGGCCCGCTTCGCTGGCGGTCTCCAGCAAGGTCCGGAACGCAGGCCCCGCCTGGGGCTCCGCCCCGCCAACCGCCTTGGGTTGCTTGGCCAACGCTTCATCCACCGCGGACAGAAGGCCCGGGAGCGCCTCCGGATCGGCGCCCGCCCCTTCCATCAGCGGGCGCAGGCCCGCGGCGGGCTCCAGCAGCGCGGCGAGCAGGTGCAGCGGCAGGATCTCGGGGTGCTGCTGGCTCGATGCCGCGTCCCGCGCGGCGACGAGGGCTTCGTTGGCTTTTTGGGTCAAGGGTAGGAGCGACATGGGACCTCGCAGGAATCTCAGGATCGTTCAAATATGATATTTGTCAACTCATATTTTATTCATTCAGATTCACCATTTTGAATAGCCCCATGTCTGACAAGGCTTCGCTAAGCTTGAGCTTCCTTTCGAGGATGTCCATGCGCCTGCACCCCGAAGCCGCCGAACGCAACGAACGCCTGAAGGGCCTGGCCCCCCAGGTGCTGGAAGCCCTGAGCCCCCTCGGGAAGCGGGCCTTCTTCCCCAAGGGCATCCCCTTCCAGGCGGGTCAGGCCTCAGGCTGCGCCATCAACGCCACCATCGGCCAGATCACGGATGGCGCGGGCAACCCCATCCCCCTCGCGCCCCTGGCGGAAAAATTGAAGAACCTGCCGCCCAAGGACGCCTTCCTCTACTCGCCCATCCAGGGCCGCGAGCGCGCCCGCAAGACCTGGCACGCCAAGCTGGTGGCGGAAGACGAACGCGCCGCGGGCGTCGCCCTGCCTTCCGTCACCGCCGGCATCTGCAACGCGCTGAGCATGGCCGCGGACCTCTTCTTCTCGCCCGGCGACACGCTCACGATCCCCGACCTCTACTGGGACAACTACGAGCAAGTCTTTGACATGCGCCTCGAAGGCGAGCGCGCCACCTACCCCTTCTACAACGCGGCTGGCGGCTTCAATGTGGAGGGCCTGCGCGCCTCCTTGGCAGCCCAGAAGGGCAAGGTCCACGCGCTGCTCAATTTCCCCAGCAACCCGTCGGGCTACTCGCCGACGCCGACCGAACTGGAAGCCATCGCCGATGTGCTCATGGAAGCCGCGAAGGACCGCGTCGTCGTCGTCTACTGCGACGACGCCTACCACGGCCTCGTCTTCGAGCCCACGGCGACGCCCAAGAGCCTCTTCTATTCGCTGCTGAACCGCAACGAGAACCTCATCCCCCTCAAGTGCGATGGCGTGACGAAGGAGCTGAGCTTCTTCGGCGGCCGCGTGGGCTTCCTCTCCTTCGGCGTGAAGGCCGAGGTCGCGGCGATCCTCGTGGACAAGGCCATGAGCCTCGTCCGTTCGACCATCGGCAGCCCCGTGGGGCTCTCTCAATACCTCATGGAAGAAGAGCTGCTGGACCCGCGCCACGCGGCCGAATTCGAGCGCCTGCGCCTCATCATGGAGGCCCGCTACCGCAAGCTCAAGGCCGCCCTCTCCGCGCCGACACCGCATTGGACCGTCTTCCCCTTCAACGCCGGCTGCTTCTGCCTCATCGAACTGCGGAAGGGCCTCGACGCCGAAGCCGTGCGCCAGGCCCTCATCCATGACGAAAGCGTCGGCGTCGTGAGCCAGCAGGGCCGCTACCTGCG
>CAYYJN010000062.1:0-11811 GCA_964472275.1 uncultured Solibacteraceae bacterium | reverse complement strand
TATCCCATCCTCAACCGCGCGGCGCGGGGCCAGCGCATGCAGGCGGACGCCAACTACCGCTCCAGCCAGTTGAGCCTGCGGGATGAAGAGCTGCAGGTGCGCCTGGATGTGCGCCAGGCCTACCGCAACCTGGAAGCCTTCTCCCGCGGCGTCGCCGCCGCCGAGAAGACCCGCCAATACCAGGAACAGGCGCTGGACGCCGAGCAGAAGAAGTTCGACAACGGCATGAGCACCAACTTCCTCGTGCTCCAGCAGCAGACCGCCCTCACCAACGCCCGCACCGCCGAGATCCAGGCAAAGATCAACTACGCCACCGGCGTGACGGCGCTGGAGAAGGCCATGGGCCACCTGCTCGAAGCCCGCAATCTCAAGATCCAGTAGGCGCGGGACACGCAAAGGAAAGGGCCCCGCGAGGGGCCCTTTCCTTGGCTGGAATCGGATCAGCGGTACGCGGGAATCCCGGTGACTTCCTGGCCGATGACCAGGTTGTGCATGTCGTGGGTGCCTTCGTAGGTGTAGACGCTTTCGAGATTCGCCATGTGGCGCATGACCGGGTATTCGTCCAGGATGCCGTTGGCGCCGAGGATCGTGCGGGCCTTGCGGCAGATCTCCAGCGACACATTCACATTGTTCATCTTCGCCATGGAAACTTGAGCGGGCGTGAACTTCTTCGCGTCCTTCAGGCGGCCCAACTGAAGGGCGAGGAGCTGGCCCTTGGTGAGCTCCGTGACCATCCACGCGAGCTTCTCCTGCTGGAGCTGGAAGCTGGCGATGGGCTTGTCGAACTGGATGCGGTGCAGCGCGTAGTCCAGCGCGCACTGGTAGGACGCGTCCGCGGCGCCGAGCGCGCCCCAGGCGATGCCGTAGCGGGCCTGCGTGAGGCAGCCCAGGGGGCCCTTGAGGCCCTTCACATTCGGCAGGAGGCTCTTCTCCTCATCCACGATCACATCCTCAAGCACGAGCTCGGAGGTCGTGGAGGCGCGCAGTGACCACTTGCCCTTCATCTCCGGCGCGCTGAAGCCGGGCGTGCCCTTCTCCACGAGGAAGCCGCGGATGCCGTCCTCGGTCTGGGCCCACACGACGGCCACATCGGAGACGGTGCCGTTGGTGATCCACATCTTCGTGCCGTTGATGCGCCACTTGCCGTTGCCTTCCTTGACGGCCTTCGTGAGCATGCCGCCGGGGTTGGAGCCGAAGTCGGGCTCGGTGAGGCCGAAGCAGCCGATCTTCTCGCCCTTGGCGAGCTTGGGCAGCCAGTATTTCTTCTGCTCTTCGGACCCGTAGGCGTAAATGGGCCACATGACGAGCGAGCCCTGCACCGAGGCGAAGGAGCGGAGGCCGCTGTCGCCGCGCTCCAGCTCGTACATGAGCAGGCCGTAGGCGACGGAGGACAGGCCCGCGCAGCCGTATTCCTCGGGCAGCGAAGGGCCGTAGAAGCCCAGATCGCCCATCATCGGGATGAGGTGGCTGGGGAAGGTCTGGTTCTGGGCGTGCTTCTCGATGATCGGGAGCACTTCGGCGTTGACGAACTCGCGGGCGGCTTCGCGGACGGCGACTTCCTCTTCCGTCAGCAGGCCTTCGAAGCCCATGTAGTCGGTCATGTGTTTGAAGGTGGCGTAGGCGCCAGCCATGGGGACTCCTTGCATGCCCTGCAGCCGCGGGCGGAGAGTTGGGAAAGGCGGGCACTGCAGCAGCGCGCCCGGGACCCCTCGGGGTCCAACCTTCAAGTCTACCGCTGGATGGCGCCTTCGTCAGCCTTCGGGAACCATCACGGGCGCGTCATCGCCCGGGCCTTCGTGGCAATGGCGGCACCGCGCCTCATAGGCTTCCGCCGCGCCCACCAGCACCGTGCCTCCGCTGCGGACGAGGCGCTGACTGCGGCTCGCGGCCGCGCCGCAGACCATGCAGATGGCGTGGAGCTTCTGGACGAACTCCGCCCGGGCGAGGAGCGCGGGCATGATGCCAAAAGGTCTGCCGGCGAAATCCTGATCCAACCCCGCGAGGATCACCCGCACGCCCGCGTTGGCGAGGGACTCCACCAGGGGGATGAGGCCTTCGTCGAGGAACTGCGCTTCGTCAATGGCCACCACTTGCGTTCCGGAATCCAGGAGGCGACGGATGTCCGCGCTGCCCTGCACCGCCATGGCGTCAAGCCGGGCCTTGCCGTGACTGGCGATGGCGGAGGCCTCGTAGCGATCATCCATCGCGGGTTTGAAGGCCTGCACTTTCTGCTTCGCGATGAGCGCGCGGGTCGTCCTCCGGATCAGCTCCTCGGACTTGCCTGAAAACATCGGCCCGCAAATGACTTCCAGGGAGCCCCGGCGCTGCTCAATGAACATGTCGCGTCCAGAAATCCCGTCAGTTGGCGTGAGGCTTGGCCGCCGCGCCAGGCAGAGCGGGCGCGGCAGGCGCGTCCGCCGCCATGGGATCCGGCAGCTTGCTCAAGTCGGGCACGGGGTTCGCGCCCGGCATGGGGCGGCCCAGGGCTTCGGCCAGGGGCTTGCCTCCATCGGATGGGCTCGCCATTCTCATGGCCCAGGCTTGGAGCGTCCGCGCGGGGCCATCGTTCACCACGGAGACATCCGCCGGTTGCAAGCTCGCGAGGCCGAGGTTGTAGCTGCCCCTGCCCTTCGGCACCCAGAGCAGCATCGGCACCGCGATGAAGAGCGCCACGAGCGGCCAGAGCAGCGCGCTCCGCGTGTCGGGCTCTTCCACCAAGGGCTCATCCGGCGAATCATCCACCCAGGGGCGGACGATGCGGGGGATCTCCGTGCGGGCCGTCACTTCCAGCAGCCCCTTCTGCATGAGGGCGAGGATGGCCTTGCAGGTGTCCAGTTCGTCGTAGCGACTGACCTGGACGATCTCCTCGATGCTCTGGGGCAGGTCGAAGTAGGAGAGCACCATCTCCTCTTCGTGGCTCAGGCCGGAAGTTCCGGTCGCGGAGGCGCTCTGCCCTTCCAGCACGCCGGCCAGATCACGATGAATGTCCAGTTGCAGCGCTGACGCCTTCGGCGTGCGGGTGACCGGCATGTCGAAGGAGGGGAGCTTGCGTTCCACTTCCGGCCACTCGTCCTGCACCCGCGCGGCTTCCATCAGCACGGTGTCCACCGGCATGGGCGGGAAGTGGTCGCGGTCCAGATCGGAGGGGATGATGCTGTCGAAGCGGTAGTCGCCCGAGACCCAGCGGAAGGTGCGATGGAGGATGGCCATCGCCTGATGGGACAGCGCGTCCTGGAGATCGTGCGGGCTGACCTTGCCGCTTTCGATGAGAAGCACGCCCATGCGCTTCAGCGTCTGGCGCTGGCGCTGGATCATCTCCAACAATTCCTCGCCCGTGAGCCGGCCCAGGCGCACGAGCATGCTGCCGACCCGGTCCTCCATGCGGACCTGGTTGGAATCCACGCCGACGATCTCGCCGTTGTCGAAGTAGACCTTCACGAACTCCTGGCCGCGCGTGAGCACGAGCGTCCCGCTCTTCCCCTGGATCTTGATCATGTTGAACAGGGAGAAGAGGTCGAAATCCCGGAGGGAGCCTTCAAGCGCCATGGTCAGATCCTCCGTTTCGGAAGCAGCTTCACCCAGGAGCGCAGGTAGAGCAGGACCAGGAAGGCCGCGCCCAGCGGCAGCCAGAGGGAGAGCGGATCAGGCAGGATCTCGCCGGGGTAGCGCACCGTCGGCCCCGTGGCGATGACGATGCCACCGGCCAGGCACACCATGAACCACTCCCAGAAACCTTCAGAGGTGTCGCCCAGGAAAGCCGAATCGCACCCCGGCAGGAACACGATGAAGAGCCGATGGATCCACCGCGTCGTCCGCTGGTGGGACGCCAGCTGGTCCACCTTGCGCTTCCGGCTTTCCGCGTGTACGCCGTCCTTCACGACGAAGAGGTGGTGGCACTGGGAACAGACTTGAGGGTGAGGACTGTCCGTGGAGCGGAAGGAATCGCCGCAGCGGATGCACTGCGTGGCGTAGGGCGTGTAGCGCGAGCGCCGGATCCGCCAGCCCAGCAGGAGGAGCGCGAGCAGCGGCACGAACACGCCGAGGGCGATGCGCGGATTCCAAAGCGGCGGAGCCTTGTCAGGCTCGCCCACGGCGTCCTCCAAAGCCTTCACCCGCGCGGGCGTGTCGGGGAGCGGCGAGGGATACACGCGATGGCCCGACGCGCCGCCCTTCGCCTCGTTGAGCAGGGCCAGCTCATTGAACAGGGCGGGATCCGCGGCCCGCGCGGCCTCCTGCTTCAACGCGCCGCTGACGGTGTCCAACTGGTCGAAGTCCAGGATGCTCTGGTTCATGAGCACCTCGGCTCGACCGGGATCAAGCTGGTAGGCCTTCTCGAACTGCTTTTGGGCTTCCGCCGCGTGCCCCTGCATGAACTCCGCGACGCCCAGATTGTTGAGCACGGGCGCTTGGTCGGGGAGTTCACCCACGAGGCTCTGGAAGGTGGTCTGGGCCGAAGCCCAGTCCTGGGCTTGAAGCTGACGCCAGCCCTGGAGGAAGGCGCGATCGCCCGGCGGCAGCAGGCGCAACCGGGCTTCGCCAGGCGGCTCGATCTGAGGCTGGATTTGAAGCGTAACGAGACTCGGAGAGGGCGGCTGCACGGCCCACGGCTCCATCACCGCCATCATCGGATTGAGCAGTTGGAGGATCAGCACCAGCACCGTGGCGCGCGCCTCCGCGGAGGACATGAACGGACCGAGCAGCAGCAGCCAGAAGATGGCGGCGAGGCTCGGGTCCAGGCCCAGCAGCACCGGCGCGGTGAGGATCAAGGCGCCGATCAGCGCGAGCACCGGCGCGGATAGGCCCTTGCCGCGCAAGCGTTCTTCCCAAAGATCGCGAAGCACATTGCGGTGGCGGAACGCGAGCGTGAGCGCCCAGCCCCAGAGCAGCAACGAGGCCATGAGTCGAAAACCGCCGAGGTGCTGCACGAGCCAAAGCCAGCGATGGGCCGGGTGTTCCAGCCGCTTGGCGGTGAGTCGCAGCAGATCCGGAATGCTCCACACCCAACCCTGGATTCCCAATTGCCGCGTCAGCACGATCCGCGTGCTGAGGATCGCCGGGTCCTGAGGCGCCCAGCGCTCCACCTTGTCCAGCGCCGCGAGACCCAGGCGGGGCCGTCCGTAGATGCCCTGCTGCCGCGCCCAGAGCGCCATGGCGTCCACCAGGGGCATCACATCCAGCGAGGTGTAGTTCCGGCGCAGCGACTCCACTTCCGAGAGGGCCGCATCCACCTTGTCCGACTGCCCCTTCTCCAAGGCCTCCTTCAGCCGTTCCACGCGATGGGCGAGGGCGATGGCCGGAGGTTCCGGCGTCGAAGCCGCGGAAGGAGCCGGGGCGGCGACCGGAGTGGCGGTGGAGGCATGCGTCTGCGCGCCGAGGCCGAGGACCAGGGCGAAACCCAGGGCGGCCGAACGCAGAAAGGGAGGGCGCCGATCCATCACGGTCTACCTTGGCCCCGGGACCGCCAGGTCCAACACCCGCATGCGCAGTTCGTGAAGGAAGGTTTCCAGTTCGCGCGTCTCCGCGTCCGTCCGCCGTCCTTCGCTCTTCTCCTTCAACATCGCCAGCAGGTCCACATAGAATCGCGCCGCCGTGGGGTTGGCCGGGGGAGGAACTGGAACCTGGGGGTGGGGAACGCCAAGGGCGAGTAGCGCCTGTTCCGCGAGGAGTTGCACCAGCGCGGAAAAGGACGGTTCAGGGACGCCTGCCTGCATCGAGTACCCCACTAGCCTGGAGAATGAAAAGGCTACCACAAGTCCGAGGCGTCCTTCCTGCGGATCGCCTGCATTTTTCCGTGGTGGCGAGGCCGGTCCGGCCGGGCGATCATGGAGCGTGGAGGCACGCATGAACCGAAACCTACGCGCCCTGATCCCCGTCCTGCTCCTCGCCTCGGCCGGTCCGATGCTTCACGCGGAGCAGTTCGACCGCCTCGCCGGTCTCGTCAAGGGCACCGATGGCAAGCCCGTGGCTGGCGCCAAGGTCGTGCTCGAGCGCCTGGACATCGCATGGAAGGTGGAGATGACCACCGACAGCGAAGGCAAATTCGCGCGCGCCGGCATCGTCCCCACCTCCTCGATCTCCTACCAGATCACCATCACCAAGGATGGCTACGCGCCGCTGATCCAGAAGTTCGACATGCGCCTTTCAAGCGACACGATCCACAAGGACTTCACCCTGCTCCTCACGAGCGAGGCGCCCGCCGACACGCAGCCGGATGGCAAGGCCGCCGCGCCGGATCCGGCTTTGAAGGAGGACGCCGATGCCCGCGCCGCCTTCAACACCGCCATTCCGCTCTACAACGCCAAGCAATACGCCGAGGCGCTGCCAGGCCTCGAGAAGGCCTACAAGGGGATGACGGATGCTGTCGCCACCCTGAAGGACGAGGCCGCCAAGGCCGATAGCCAGTCCCTGCTTCCCACCATTGGCAGGGCCTACGGTTTCGCCCTCCACCAGACCGGCAAGGATGACGCGGCCATCGCGCCTCTCAGCCAGATCGCGGACGCCAACCCCAAGGACGCGAAGAACGCCGATGTGATGAAGCTCCTCGTGGACATCTACACGGCCAAGAAGGACGACGCCAATCGCGCCAAGTACCAGGCCATGCTCAACTCGGCCACCGGCACCTCCAACGCGGCCGATCCTTACAACGCGGCCGTCAAATCCTTCAACGCCTCCCGGTTCAAGGAGGCCAAGCAGCACCTCCTGAAGGCCATCGAATCGGATTCAACCTTCCCCGACAGCTACTACCTGCTCGGCCTGGTCGAGATGAACCAAGGCAACATGGCGGGCGCGAAGACCAACTTCAAGAAGTACCTCGACCTGGCCCCCACCGGGAGCCACGCAGACGAGGTCAAGGGCGCGCTCTCGGCGCTCTGATCGCGGATCCGCCTTGGAAAGGACCCCAGCCGGGGTCCTTTCTATTTCAGCGTCAGACTGATGGGGCAGTGATCGGACCCAAGCACATCCGCGTGGATGGCCACATCCTGAATGGCTGGCAGAAGCGCCTTGGAAGCGAGGAAGAGGTCAATCCTCCAACCCACATTCTTCGCGCGCGCGCCGCCACGGGCGGTCCACCAGGTGTAGAGGCCGGGCATGCCCGGGTTGCGCTCGCGCAGCACATCGTGAAGTCCTTCGGCCAGGTAGAGCTTGAAATCCTCCCGCTCCTCGGGCGTGAATCCGGGGTTCTTCACATTGTCCTTGGGGCGTGCGAGATCAATCTCCTCCGGCGCCACATTCATATCGCCGGTGACGATCACCTGCTTGCCCTGCTTGTGGAACTTGGCGACGAAGGCCGCGAGATCCTTGGCGAACTGGCGCTTGAAGGGCAGCCGCACGAGGCCCTGGGACGCGTTGGGAAAGTAGCCGGCGATGAAGGCCAGATCGCCCTTGGTGGAAACCACCATGCGTCCCTCCTGGTCGTAGGCCTCGATGCCCAGCCCCTTCTGGTGGCTGAAGCCCAGCTCCTTCTTACTGAGCGTCGCCGCGCCCGCGTAGCCCTTCTTGCTGGTGGCCGGGAACCAGCAGATGTCGTAAGCGCTCTCCAACTGCTTGCGGATGTCCCGATCAATCTCGTCCCACTCGCAGCGGATCTCCTGGAGGTTGAGCACATCCGGATCGGAGGCTTCCAACCAATCCATGAAGCCCTTCTTCAGGACCGCGCGGAACCCGTTCACATTCCAGCTGACGAATCTCATGGGAGGCCTTTGAAATCCAAACCGCAGATTACGCCGATTCCGCTGATTCAAAAAACGGGATCGTGGCGGATGGGCCAGGGATCGGCGCCGTTGGCATCCTCAGGGACCGCCAACTCGGGCCATCGAGCCCAAAAGTGGCGCGTGGCTCCGCTGAAAACGGTCTTCTGGATCTGCTCCAGCGAAGAACGCAGACCTGGTTCTGTCGCGAATCCGGCCTTCCGCGCCTCGATCAGCACCATGTTCAGCTGCCAGTGGACGGCCTCCAAGACGCCATGGACCTGGAAGGCCGCATCCCGGCCCATATGCTCGGTGACATCAGCATCCGGCGGCTCATCGAAGGCCCATGCCTCTTCCTGGAACGCGGGATGGGATGCACCAGAACGCGGCTCATCCAACTCCCGCGGCCAGAGGCCCCGATGCTCGGTCCATATAGGTTCGAGCAGCAGCGCAGAGACAGCCTCGATTCCCCAGCCCATCGCGATGGTGAAGGGGGCAAGCCTTGCACCGCCAGTCTTATCAGCCAGGAACCGAGCAGAAGCGTCCAAAAGGGTTTTGATCGCCTCCCCCCGTCCCAGGATGCGGAGAGCAAGGTCCCTATCCATGGCAGCGGTGCATCTGCGTCATCTGCGGAATCTGCGGTTAAAGGAGCTTCTCGTAGGCGTCCCGATCGAACCCGATGATGACGCCTTGGGGATGGATGAGGATGGGCCGCTTCAGCAGATTGTTGTCCTGGACCATGAGCGCGATGGCTTCGGCCTTGGAAAGCTTGCGATCCTTCAGCCCCAGCTCGCGGTACTTGGGCGACTTCGTGCCCAGCATGGGCGCGGGATCGGAAGGAAGCAGCTTCTCCAGCTCATCAGCTTCCAGCGGCCGCTTGGCGTAATCGCGAACCTCCACCTCGACCCCGAGCGCGGCGAGCTTGGCCTTCGCGTCGCGGCAGGTGGTGCAGGTGGATTTCATCCAGAGCGTCGCCTTCATAGCGTCCTCACGAAGCGTTCCCAGAGATCGCGGCGCTCCAGACGCCACCAGCCGAGCATGAGCGGCACGGCCCAGCCCTTGAAGCGGCCGGAGTAGAGAAGCAGCACCCGATCGCCCTGTTGGCGGATCTGGAAGTGGAGGCGCTCCGTCACGCCGGGGAACGGACTCTCCTCGGCGTCAATCTCCGCCACGCCCGCTTCCTCGTTCACGACGCGAGGCGAGGCTTGGCGGTAGACCGGATGCCACGCGCCCCAGCGGGGGCCGTCGAGCAGCACTTCCTTCACGCGCTCAAAAGGCGCGTTCGTGTCCCGGATGAGTTCCAGGGTCCAGACCGGCGTTTTGAACATCTACTTCACAATGAAACCGGGCTTGGCATCCGCCGGCGGCGCGATGAGGTAGGGCTTGCTGCCCGCGTCGCTGGCGGCCAGGAGCATGCCGTGGCTTTCGATGCCCATGAGCTTGCGGGGCGCGAGGTTCGCGACGACGACGACGGAGCGCTCCAGCAGGTCGGAAGGCTCGTAGGCCTTGCCGATGCCGCCGACGATGGTGCGCTGCTCCAGGCCGATGTCCACCTTCATCTTGATGAGCTTGTCGCTTTTGGGCACGCGCTCGGCCTCAAGGATCTTCCCCACGCGCAGGTCCACCTTGAAGAAGGTGTCCGCGTCCACCGTCTCGCGGATCTCGGGCACATCAAGCGAAGGCGCCGCGGGCGCAGCCGCGTTGGAAGTTTCGAGTTCACTCATGTCCTTCTCCTTGTCAATGCGGGCGAAAAGAGGTTTCGGATCGTTCACGGGGCCGGGCGCGGGCGCGTCCCAAGACAACTGGTCCAGACGCTGCTCCGCCGCCTTGCCCGGCAGGCCAAGGCTTTCCCAAAGCTGTTGGGCCATGGTCGGTATAACGGGCGCAAGCAAGACTGCAGCAACACGCAAGACTTGCCAAAGATGCTCAAGCAGCTGGTCTAGTTGGCCCCTGGCTTCTGGATTGTCCTTCTCAATCTTGGCGAGTTGCCACGGTTGCCATCGGACGATTAATCCATCCATCATCCGAAGCGCATCCCACAGAAGACTCAAAGCCTCATCAAACTTATTCTGAGAGGCCAACTCGAGATATTTAGAGATCAGGCCCTGCTTTGAAACCGGTTTAAAATCTGGCCCCAGAGCGCCAAATGCAGGTTCCAAAAGCCTCACAGCGGGATGGGGGATTACTCCATTTCGGTACTTCTGAATCATCGAGAGAGATCGCGACGCGAGATTCCCCAGGCCGTTCGCGAGATCCGCGTTGAGCCGGTCAATGAAGCCTTCAAACGAGAAGTCGCGGTCCTGCCCCACCTGCATGTCGCGCAGGAAGTAGTAGCGCAGGGCGTCGTTGCCGTATTTCAGCAGCGTGTCGGGGCGCACGATGTTGCCCTTGGACTTGCTCATCTTGTCGTTGCCCATGAGCCACCAGCCGTGGGCCAGGATCGCCTTCGGCAGCGGCAGGCCCATGGCCATGAGGAAGGCGGGCCAGTAGACGGCGTGGAAGCGGAGGATGTCCTTGCCGACGATCTGCAGGTCCGCCGACCACGCGCCGTCCGCCCCCGTCAGGTAGTTCAGCAGCGCGTCGAACCACACATAGACCACATGCTTCGCATCACCGGGGACAGGAATGCCCCAGTTGATCGTCGTGCGGCTGATGCTGAGGTCCTGCAGGCCGCCTTCGACGAAGCGCTTGACCTCGTTGAAGCGGAAGTCCGGCTGCACGAAGTCCGGGTGCGCCGCGTAGTAGTCCAGCAGCGGCTTCTCGTACTTCGACAGGCGGAAGAAGTAGGTCTCCTCTTCCAGCTCGATGAGCTGGTGCGCGAGGCCCTGGGCCTGAAGCTCCTTGGCCTGGGTCTCCGTCACGAAGGCTTCGTCGCTGACGCTGTAGAGGCCCTTGTAGGTGGCCTTGTAGATGTCGCCGGAATCCAGCAGCTTCTTGAACCAGCCCTGCACGGTCTCGCGGTGGTCCGCGTCCGTAGTGCGGATGAAGCGGTCGTGGGTCATGCCCATGCGCGCCCACAGGTCCGTGTAGTTGGCGACGACTTCGTCCGCCAGCGCTTTCGGCGCGATGCCCCGCGCGGCAGCGGCCTTCTCCACCTTCTGGCCATGCTCGTCCGTGCCCGTGAGAAAGCGCACCGGCTCGCCCATCTGCCGGTGGAAGCGGGCGAGCGCGTCCGCCAGCACCGTCGTGTAGACATGCCCGATGTGGGGCCGGTCGTTCACATAGTAGATCGGCGTCGTGATGTAGAAGGGCTTGGGCACAGCTGGCTCCGAGCCTTATAGCTTAACGGCTCCCAGCCGCTTTCCAGCAGCTCTGGATGTGGTCGTCCACCAGCCCCATGGACTGCATGTAGGCGTACATGATGGTGGGGCCCACGAAGCGGAAGCCGCGTTTCTTGAGATCCTTGCTCAGGGCCACGGCCTCGGGCGTCTCGGCGGGCACCTCCGCGTGGCTGCGGGGCCGGTTCATCTTGGGCTTCCCGCCCACGAAGGCCCACACATAGGCGTCGAAGGATCCGCATTCCTTCTGCACGGCGAGGAAGGCCTTTGCGTTGTCCCGGGCGGAAGTGATCTTGAGCCGGTTGCGGACGATGCCTTCGTCTTGCATGAGCCGCGCGAGATCCCCGTCCGTGAAGCGCGCGACCTTGACCGGATCGAAGCCCGCGAAGGCGCGGCGGTAGGCCTCGCGTTTGCGAAGGATGGTGATCCAGCTCAGGCCGGCTTGAGCGCCTTCCAGAATGAGGAACTCGAAAAGCCGCCGGTCCTCGTGCTCCGGCACGCCCCATTCCTCATCGTGGTAGGCCCGGTAAAGCGGATCGTCCCCGCACCAGTGGCAGCGGGGACGATCCAGATTCGAAGGCATCTTAGGCTTCGACGACCGTGGCCTTGAGGATGCGGTCGTTGGCGCGGATGGCCTTCACCACGGCGATGTCCGCGTCGGAGACGGTCTTGCCGAAGACGGTGTGGACGCCGTCGAGGTGGCTGGGCGAGCTGCCGTTGCAGATGAAGAACTGGGAGCCGCCCGTGTCCTTGCCCGCGTGGGCCATGGAGAGGGCGCCGAGCACATGCTTGTGCGGGTTGCCCGCCGTCTCGCACTTGATCTTCCAGCCGGGGCCGCCGGTGCC
>CAYYJN010000061.1:0-11869 GCA_964472275.1 uncultured Solibacteraceae bacterium | reverse complement strand
GGCCCGTGCGCCGCGATGGCCTCGCTGAGTTTCAGGTGGATGCCGTGGATGCGCTGATCAAAGTCCGCGCCCCGCGGCGAGCGGATCACGCCCGCCTCCACAAGCCCCAGCCGCGACCCGCTGCGCTCCACCACCGCCCAGCCGCAGGCCAGCGAGCCGGGGTCCACGCCGAGGCAACGGGAGGGCGCGTTCATCGCGCCTTCTTCTTCGACCCGTGGGCTTTGCCGCCGCCGCGCACGCTGCCTTTCGGCTTCTTGGGTTTGGCTTCGCGCGCGGGCCTGGGCTCACGACGAGGCTTGCGGCCGTTGGAAACGGGGCGTTCGGTGCGGCCGCGTTTGGGCGTTTCGAAGTCGGTCTTGGCGAGTTTGGCGGGCGCGGCGAGGGCGGGGGTGAAGGCGAAGGGTTTGCCTTTGCCGTCGGCGGCCTGGGCTTCGGTGAGCCAGGCGCTGATGCGGCGCAGATCCTCGTCCACGCCCGTGATCTCCGCTTCGCAGCTCGCGCCGATGCCGAGGATCACCTGACCGCGAACGCCGGTGATCTTGGTGCGGTGTTCGTCCACGACGAAGTCGCCGCCGAGCGCCGCGAGCGGCACGCCCACTTCGATGAAGGGCGAGGCGAGCTGCACGAAGACGACCTTGGGCGAGAAGCCCTGGATGCGGCCTTTGAACTTCTGGCCGATCTTCGGCTTCATCAGGAGGCAGGCCTTCCACTTCTTGTTCTCGCGCTCGGCCTCCGTCGCCTTCTGCTCCGCGTCGCTGCTCTGCTTGGCGATGAGCGCGAGCTGGGCGTGGAGGCCTTCCGGCAGCTTTTCGCCGCGCAGCACCTTACGCAGCTCGCGGTGGACGATGAGGTCCGGGTAGCGGCGGATGGGCGAGGTGAAGTGCAGGTAGTCGTCCAGCGCGAGGCCGGAGTGGCCGATGTTGTCGGCGGAATATTCGGCCTTCTTCAGCGAGCGCAGCAGAAGCGTGTTGATCATCGCCTCCAGCGGGCCGCCGCGGATCTTCGCGAGCATGGCGTTGAGGTGCTCCGGCGTCGGCGTCTCCTTCGCGCCGAGCAGGCCGAAGCCCCGTGCGGTCTCGGCGAAGATCTCCAGCTTGAGCGGGTCGGGCTCGTCGTGGATGCGGTAGAGGGTCGGGATCTTCTTGCGGCCGAAGAAGCGCGCGACGGCTTCATTCGCCAGGAGCATGAACTCCTCGATCATCTTGTGGGCGTCGTGGCGCTCGTAGGGCCGGGCGTCCACGGGGCGGCCTTCGGCGTCGAAGAGGAACTGGGTCTCCTCGGTGTCGAGGTTCATGGCGCCGCGGCTCAGGCGCTTGTCCGTGAGGCCGCGGGACACGGCCAGGGCCTCGTCCAGCATGGCGCAAAGCTCCGGCCCCAGCTCGGCGCGCTTGGCCGGTTTGGCGTCGAGGCAGGCCTCCTTCACCTCGTCGTAGGTGAGGCGCTTGCGCGAGCGGATCACGCTTTCGGAGAAGCGCGTCTCCAGCACTTCGAGCGATGGCGAGAGCGTGATCCACGCGCTCATGGTGAGGCGATCCACGCCTTCGCGCAGGCTGCACAGATCGCCACTGAGCCGTTCGGGGATCATGGGGATGGCTTCGTCCGGGAAGTAGACGCTCGTGCCGCGCGTCCGCGCCTCCTGGTCCAGCGGGCCATCCTCGACCACATAGTGGCTCACATCGGCGATGTGGACGCCGAGGCTCCAGCCGCCTTCGGGCAAGGCTTCGAGGCTGATGGCGTCGTCGAAGTCCTTGGCGGTGGGCGGGTCCACGGTGCACGTGAGCGTCTGGCGCAAGTCCTCCCGATCCGCGACCCAGCTTTCCGGGATCGCGGTGGGAAAGGGCGCCAGCTCCTTCATCACCGCGTCGGGGAAGTCCGTGCGCAGATTGAAGAGCGCGGCGGTGAGCTTGTTCTCGATGCGCAGGTCCGTGGGGCGTCCGAGCTTGGCGATGACCTCGCCGCGCAGCTGCGCGGCGTTGGGATCGGGGTCCAGCTTCACGCTCACGAGGTCGCCATCCACGGCGAGCTCCGTGGGCGGCACGGCGACGACCTGGCCGAGCCGTGGGTCCAGCGGGATCGCGCGCCAGGCCTTGGGGCCGTAGAGCACTTCGCGCTTGAGCGTCGCGGGGATGGGCGCCTCGCCGCGGCTCAACACCTGCACGACGCGCGCGCGCGGGCGGCCGAGATGGTCCTCGCCGGTCACTTCGCCCTGCACGCGGTCGCCGTGGATGGCGCCGTGCTTATCCCGCCAGTCCACAAAGAGGTCGCTGCCCTTCGCCGTCTGCCCGATCACGCGGAGGAAGCCGCCGGGGCCTTCGGGATGGCCGAGGAAGGTGGCTTCGAAAGTCTCAAACGGCCGAAAGCCGTGGCTCGGCGCCGCCGCGGGCTTGGGCCGCTCGCGGCGATCCGGAGTCCGGCTCGGGGAGCGGGGTTGGAATCGCGGTTTGCCGTGTCGGGCCATGGCCCAGCGTATCAGGCCACCTGGCCGCTCTTGCGCGGGTCGAAGTCGAGCTTGGCGGCCTTGCACGCGGCGACGAAGCCGTGGCGGTCGTGGCAGTGGGTGTAGGCTTCCATGGCCTCCACCTGCTTGTCCTGGACCAGCTCGAGCAGCGCCTCGGCCTGGGTCACTTGGCCGTAGGCCCGGCCGCTCTTCATGGCGGTGGGCACTTTGGCGAGATCCCATTTCCGCAGCACCGACTGGATGTCCGGCGAATTGAAGACGGTTTCGAAGGCCGCCACCTGGCCGCCGATGGGGCGGGGCACGAGCACCTGATGGGCCACGGCCTTGAGCCCGGTGGCGAGCAAGGCCCGCACGAGGTGTTGGGATTCGGGCGGCTGGCGGTCCACGAGCCGTTCCAGCGCGGAGATGGCGGAGGGCGCCTCCATCACGGCGATCACGAGGCGGCCGGAGATGCCCGCTTCCAGCGCCTGCAACGCCGTCTCGCCGTCGCGCACCGCGTCCACCGCGAGCACATCGGGCGCCTGCTTGAGGGCGGCGCGGATGGCGCGGCGCTGGTCGCCGCCTTCGCCGCCCGTCTCCCGCTGGCGGACGACGGAGCCCGCGGGCGGAATGCGGAATTCCAGGGAATCCTCCACGGAGATGAGGAAGCCGCCGCGGCGCTCCGCCGCGCGCCGGAGCAGCGCCGCCAGCGTGGTGCTGCGTCCCGATCCCGGCGTGCCCGCGAGGAGCACCAGGCCTTTGGGGATGTCCGCCAGCTCCAGCACGGCGGGGGGCAGGGCCAGCACATCGTCGTCGGGGATGCGATCCGGCACCACCCGCAGGGCCGCGGAAGGACCATCCGTATCCCGGGAGAGGTTCACACGCAGACGGCAGTCGCGCGCCGCGTCCCGGTGGGAGAAGTCCGCGTGGCCATGCTCCAGGTAGGCCTTCCAATGCCGGGGCGTCGCGAGGGATTCCAGCCATTTCGCAAGTCCCTCAGCGGGCGTGGGCGGCCAGCCGGGGACGGGCTCCACGACGCCGTGATGCCGCACGAGGGGCGGTTCTTCCGGCGAGAGGTAGAGGTCCGACCCGCCCATTTCAAGGAGCTTCGCCACCAGGCCATCCCAGGGGTCGAGCCCAGGCTGGGTGCTGTCCGAAGGCGATGCGGCTTTCACGATGGGCGGCACGCGAACCACGGGCGGGGGCGCGACGGGGGCCTCTTTCGCCTTGGAGTCCGGTCCGGCTTTGACCGTCTCCTTCGCTTTCTCCGCGAGCGCTTCTTCGCTATGGATGCCCGTGATGGCGCCGGGTTCGGGCGCGCCCTCTTCTGCCTTCGCGGCGTTGGCCGGGCGGGTGAGACGGTAGGCCAGGAGGCTGCTGGAGCCGGAGGATCGCGTCGCGCGGATTTCAAAGAGACTGTCGCTCTGCTCCCGCTGGAAGACCACCGCGTCGCCCCGTAGGTAAGCGGTCTTGTGCTCTTCGGGGATGACCTCCTTCACCAGGCCGTCAATGATGGGCGTGAGCAGGTCTTGAGTCCCGAGCATCGCCCGGTGGCCGCCGGGCAGCTCCACCGTGGCGGGCGCGCCGGGGCTGAGGAAGAGCGCCGTGCCGCCCCGGGAGGCGAGCTGGTTCAGGAAACCGTCGAGCTTGGCCAAGGGGCCTCCTCGGAGACCGTGGGCTTTGCGGATGGGATTGGCCCCCAGCATCGGACGCGCCGGGCCTCCTGTCGAGGCCCTTCCTTCCGATAGTCTTTCCGGATGGCTGGCTTCGGACATCTGCCCCTGTCCACGCAGGTGGGCGTCCTGCGCGGCCTCGGCCCCGCGCGGCTGGAGGCGTTGAAGGAAGCGGGCATCGAAACCTTCCGCGACCTGCTGTGGAGCCTGCCCTTCCGCTACCTGGACCGGGGCAGCGTCGTGCCCCTCGGCGACCTCGCCCTGCGGGGTCTTGGCGCCATGCCCGAGGGGCGCGAGATCGTGACCGTGCTGGGCCAGATCCGGGACCTGCGCCAGGCGCCCACGCGCATCCAGCGCATGACGATCACGGAGGTGCTGCTGGAGGACGCCAGCGGCGCGCTCAAGCTCGTCTTCTTCAACCAACCCTACCTGGGCCGCACGCTCAAGCCCGGCGACCGTCTGCTGGCCTACGGTCCTTTGAGCGAGGGCCGCCACGGCTGGGAGCTGCGCTCGCCGCAGATCGAGCGGCTCGCGAAGAACGAAGATCCCTTCGTGCGCCGCTTCCTGCCGCTCTACCGCAAGCTCGGACCCATCACGAGTCGCGTGCGCTCGCAGATCGTCAAGGAGGCCCTGGACCGCTCGGCGGAAGAAGAGGACTTCCTTCCCCGCGAACTGGGCAAGCACTTGCCGGACACGCTTCAAGCCCTGCGCCTGCTCCACGAACCGCCCGATGACAGCGACCCCGCGCGGCTCGAGGCGCGGACGACGCCCGCCCATCAGCGCCTCGCGTCGGAAGAACTCTTCGGCTTCGCGCTGGGTGTGGCGCTGCGCCGCGAAGGCCGCCTCACGCGCAAGGGCCTCAAAGTGCCCACCTCGCCGGAACTGCGGGAGCGGCTCAAGGCCTACCTGCCTTTCCCGCTCACGGCGGCGCAACGGCGGGCCTTCAAAGAGATCGTGGACGACCTCACCTCCGGCAAGGTGATGCATCGCCTATTGCAAGGCGATGTGGGCAGCGGCAAGACGCTCGTGGCCTTCCTCGCCATGGCGATGGTGGCGGAGACGGGAGGGCAGGGCGCGCTGCTGGTGCCCACGGAAGTGCTCGCGCGCCAGCACGCGGCGAGCCTCGCGCGCTACCTGGGATCTGAAGCGCATCGCATGCAGCTTCTGCTGGGCGGGATGAAGGCGGCGGACAAGCGCGCGGCGCTCGCGCGCATCGCGTCGGGCGAGGCCGCCTATGTGGTCGGCACCCACGCGCTGTTCCAGGAGGCCGTCGCCTTCCACAAGCTCCAACTCGTCGTCGTGGATGAGCAGCACCGCTTCGGCGTGAAGCAGCGCGAGGCGCTGAAGGCGAAGGGCGGCGATCCTCACTGGCTCGTCATGAGCGCCACGCCCATCCCGCGCTCGCTGGCCCTCGCCGTCTTCGGCGACCTGGACCAAAGCGTGCTCGACGAGCTGCCCCCGGGCCGCCAGCCCATCCAGACCAAGCTCCTGCGGCCCGAGTCGGTCGAGCGCGCGTGGGACCTGATCCGACGAGAACTGGCCGCGGGCCGCCAAGCCTTCGTCGTGAGCCCGGCCATTGATCCGTCCGAAGAGGGCAAGGTCCAGCTCCGCGACTTGCAGGCCATGGAGAAGACGCTTCGCGCCGCGCTGCCGGAGGCTGCGATGGAGATCGTCCATGGCCGCCTGAAGGCCGACGAGCTGTCGGAACGCATGGGCCGCTTCGCGCGCGGCGAGGCGCAGATCCTCCTCGCCACCACCGTCATCGAAGTGGGCGTGGATGTGCCCAACGCGACGGTGATGGTGGTGGACCACGCCGAGCGCTTCGGCCTCTCCCAGCTCCACCAGCTCCGGGGCCGCGTCGGGCGCGGCGTCCATGGCGGACGCTTCGTCATGCTGAGCGGCTCGGACACCGCGCGGTTGCAGGCGCTGGTGGAAACCTCCGACGGCTTCCGCATCGCCCAGAAGGATCTGGAGCTGCGCGGCCCCGGCGAATTCTTCGGTGTGCGCCAGGCGGGCGTGCCCCAATTCCAAGTGGCCGACCTCGTCCGCGACCGTGCGCTCCTCCAACGCTGCCGCGAAGCCGCCGAAGCCGCGCTCAAGGAAGGCCTCGGCGACCCCCAGCGCGAGTGGCTGCGCCGCGAATGGGCGCGGCTGAAGCTGGCGGAAGTGAGCTGAGGCTCTTGGCTTTCGGCCCTTGGCTTTTGCCTGCGCCGACCCATTCGATGCTTTGTGGCAGGGTCTTCGAATGCCTCGACCAGCGACAGCCCAAAGCCAAGGGCCGAAAGCCTAGCCCTTCAGCCCCTTCGCCACGCGCTCGCGCAGCATCTCGGGCACCAACTCCTTGAGGTCGCCGCCGAAGTGGCCGATCTCGCGCACGAGCTTGGAGCTGAGGGCGCTGAGCTTCTCTTTGGGCATCAGAAACACGGTCTCGAGCTCGGGCGCGAGCTTGCGGTTCATCAGGGCCATCTGGAACTCGTACTCGAAGTCGCTGAAGGCCCGCACGCCGCGGATGATGACTTGGGCCTCCTGCTTCTTCGCGAAGTCCACGAGCAGGCCATCGAAGCTCGTCACCTCCACCTTGGGCATCCCGGTCGTCAGCTCCTTGAGGAAGGCGATGCGCTCCTCCACGCTGAAGGCGGGCGTCTTCGCGGGATTGTTCAGCACCGCGACCACGAGCCGGTCCACGAGCTTGTCCGCCCGCTGGATGAGGTCCCAGTGGCCCAGGTGGACCGGGTCGAAGGAGCCGGGGTAGATGGCGGTGCGCACGGGTGTCCTTGGATGGCGGCTCCAGCCTAGCGCAAAAAGACCAGGGACACAGAGCGCACAGAGAACAACATGAGGACACAGAGGGCTTTTCTCTATGCTCTCCCCGTTCCTCTGTGCTCTCTGCGTTCCTGTCTTTCCAGCTACCCTTGAGCCATGACCAACCGCCTATCCGTCGGCCTCCTTTTTGGTGGCGAAAGCCCTGAGCACGAGGTGTCCATCGTCACGGCCCGCGCCATCGCGGAGCATCTGGACCCGGCGCGTTTCGAGGTGCGGCCCATGGGCATCGCGCGCAATGGCGTGTGGGCGGTGACGGACGATCCCTTCGCGCGATTGGCCGCGGGCGAGCTGCCGCAGCGCAGCGCCCATCCCTTCCTGCCGCTGGAGCAGGGCGCTGAACCCACGCCGCTGCCGGATGTGTTCTTCAACGCGCTGCATGGCGAGGGCGGCGAGGACGGCCAGATCCAGGGCTACCTCGAATTGCTGCACCGGCCCTACACCGGCGCGGGCCTGCTGGCCATGGCCGCGGGCATGGACAAGTGGATCACCAAGCGCATCTGGGAATCCGAAGGCCTGCCCGTGGTGCCTTACGCTGGGCTTACCGAAGAGCAGTGGGCGCGCGACCGCGAAGGCTGCCTCGCCGAAGCGAAGAAGTTGGGCCTGCCCCTCTTCCTCAAGCCCGTGAACCTGGGCTCCAGCATCGGCGTGGAGAAAGTGAAGCGCGCCGAGGACCTGCCCGCGGCGCTGGACCGGGCCTTCGCCTTCGACCGCCGCGTGCTGGTGGAGCAGGGCCTCGACATCCGCGAAATCGAAGTGGCCGTGCTGGGCGGCGACGATCCCGAAGTCTCCGTGCCCGGCGAGGTGCTCGTGGCGGATGAGTTCTACACCTTCGAGGACAAGTACATCGCCGGGAAATCCACGACGAAGATCCCGGCGGAGCTGCCCGAGGAGCTGGTGGACCTCATCCGCAGCCACGCCCGCCGCGCCTTCCGCGCCCTGGACGCCTACGGCATGGCCCGGGTGGACTTCTTCCTGGAGAAGCTCACCGGCCGCGTCTTCCTCAACGAGATCAACCTCATCCCCGGCTTCACGAGCATCTCCATGTTCCCGAAATTGATGGCCGCCAGCGGCGTGCCCTATCCCGAGCAGCTCAGCCGCCTCATTGACCTCGCCCTGGCCCGCCACCAGCAGATGGCCGCCAAATCCAAGGGTTTCCAAAGCGGCAGCGATTGGTTCAGGAAATAGGCCGGGAGTTCGAGAACCTTATGCATATCCCCACGGTGATCGGTCTGGTTTTTTTCTTGGCGGGCCAGCTTTGGTTTGTAGTGGAAGGTTTTCGCCAGAGCGTGTGGTGGGGGATAGGAATGTTGGTGATTCCATTCGTCTCAACCATGTTCCTAGTGAGGCACTGGGCCAGGGCCCGATGGCCGTTCTTTGTCCAATTGGTCGGTTTGGCCCTATGCGTTGTCGTGAAAATTGCGGAATCCTGACTTGAAGATGGCCGCGCCGCAGGCGCGTCAAAAACCTCCAGCCTCCAGTCCCCTGTCTCCGGCCTACAATAAGCCCATGCACGCACGCACCTGGCTCTCGGCCCTTTCGTTGCCCCTAGTGGCGGCCTTCACTTGGCCCGTCGCCACGCAAAAGCTCCCGGCGAGCGGAGAGAAGGCGGCCGCCACGCAGGATCCGCTCGCGGGCCTCACGGACATCGAGGATGTGCTGGCGCTCGTCCAGGCGAACTATGTGGACCGCCCCGACATGCCCAAGGTCATCGGCGGCGGCATCCAGGCCGTGCTGGAGCGGGCGCATCCGCTGAACAGCCTCCTGACGCCGGAGGATCTCCGCGCCGGAGAGCCCGGCCCCGCCCGCGCGGGCATGACCGTGGTGAAGCGAGGCATCTACGCGCAGGTGCTCGCCGTGGTGCCGGGCGGCCCCGCCGATCAGGCGGGCGTCCAGGTGGGCGATGTGATCCGCCGCGTGGATGACGAGCCCATCGGCCCCCTCAGCTCGTGGAAGCTGGACCGCATGCTCTGCGGCCAGCCGGGGACCAAGGTGGCGCTTTTCCGCTACTCCGCCGCCACGGCGGATCTGGGCAAGGTGGATGTGACGCTCCAGCCGCCGCAGGCGCGGGCCATCACGGTGAAGACGACGGACCAGGGAAGTCTGGTCACGCTTCCGGATCTCAAGGCGGGCCGCGCCGCCGAACTCAAGGCGGCGATCCAGAAGCTGGACCGCTCCAAGCCCCTGCTGCTGGATGTGCGCGAAGACACCGAAGGCTCGCTCCAGGAAGCGGCGGCGGTGGCCGGGCTCTTCACCGGCGCGGGTTCCTTCGCCACCATCCAGGACGCCGGCAAACCCGATCGGACGCTGACCGTCGCGCCTTCCGGCCTGCCGGCCTTCAAGCAGCTCATCGTGATCCAGGACCCCAGCACCCTCGGCGCGGCGGAAGCGCTCAGCTCCTGCCTCAAGAAGAACGGCGCGGCCATCGTCGGCGAGCGCACACCGGGCCTGGGCGTGGCGCAGACGCGCATCCCCCTGCGGGATGGCGGCGCGGTGGAGCTCGTGACCGAACGCTGGATCGGGGATGGCGGCGAGAAGCTGGACCGCCAGGGCGTCACGCCCACCCGCGCGCTCAAGCTCGGGCCCAAGGACGACACCCTCGCCGCCGTGCTGGCCGCCCTCGCGACGCCGCCGCCTGTGAGCACCCACGCGAAGCAGGAGCATGCCTAAGAAGAGCGGCAAGGCCTCCACGCCGAAGCTTATCGGCTGGGCCGCGGCGGTGCTGGCCCTCGGCCTCGGCGCGGGCGCGCTGCTGGGCCATCTGAGTTGCGAACGGAAGCGGGAGGCGCCGAAGCGCGAAGAGCCCGCGAAGCCCTCCCACCCCGCGCATCGTCCGCGGCCGGAAGTTCCACAGTCCGAAGCCGCGAAGCCGGTGGAGGAGGCCTCCCATCTGCCCAAGCTGGCGCTCATCATTGACGACCTCGGCTACGCCGAGCCGGATCTGGTGAAGCGCCTCTGCTCGGAGCCCGTGCCCCTCACGGTCGCCGTGCTGCCCTACCAGGAGCACACGGTGGAGAGCGCCGATCTGGCCCACGAGATGGGCAAGGCCGTCATCCTCCACCTGCCCATGGAGGGCATCCCCGGTAAGGACCCCGGCCCGGACGCGCTGAAGTACGACCTGCCCGAGAGCGAGATCCGCGCCCGCACGCGCAAGGCGCTGGCCGATGTGCCCTTCATCGAAGGCGCCAACAACCACATGGGCTCGCGCATGACCGCGGACGCGACGCGCATGCACTGGATCCTTGAAGAGTTCAAAGGCCGCAAGCTCTACTTCGTGGACAGCCGCACCATCGCGACGACCCAAGGGTGGGTGGTCGCGCGCGAACTCGGCATCCCCACCATCCAGCGCAAGGTCTTCCTGGACGACGACAAGAGCTTCGCCGCGACCAAGGCCCAGTTCGACCGCGCCGTCGCCCTCGCCGAGAAAGATGGCGAAGCCGTCGCCATCGGCCACATCTACCCCGAGACCGTGGACGCGCTGGAGAAACTCATCCCCGAAGCCAAGGGCAAAGTTCAGTTCGTCTTCGTGCGGGAGTTGGTGCGATGAAGATCTTGTGCGCAGTTCTCTTGAATTTGATGCTGATCGCGCAGGCCCCTGCGAATGTCAAAACAGGAACCGAACCCCAGCCCCTCTGGCTCTTCCAGGCGGGAGAAAGCTACTCGGATAGTTCTCATCGATCGGAGACGAACGGCCTCACGCTTCAGTGGCGACTCACCCCTTCCGGCGGGATTCAGGCGGAGGTCGGCGGGGTCTTCTCCGTGATCCCCGAGGGCGTGAGCTACCCCAAGGGGCGATTCACAATGGTGGTTCTTCCTGAGAAGACCTTGCGCCCAGGGGATGGATCCTTGGCAGTGCTACTCGTGAACGATACGGACGAGGTTCAGCGCCTGGCAACCTGGACGATGGGCCTCAGATGCCGCCAAGAAGCGAAAGATAATGATGGCCAGTGGCGGCCGATCGAATACGAGGCCCCGCCCATGATGCCGTTGGGATGCGCGCTTGGAAACGACCCGAAGGACATTGCGATTCCGCCTCATGGATGCTTTGCCTTTCCCGCGAGACGCTACAGAGGTTCCGTAGCGACCCGGATGCGGATGGTCATCGGCAAAGAACTGAACCGTGGCGATGCCGATCTCGTATCCAACGAATATGAGGGGAGCATTAATCCCGGGCAATTTTCCATGGGGTATGACCTGTCCGGGTTCGTGCTTTGTGGGCCGGATTCTGACCCTTCTTCAGTCCGCTACATTCCCGACGATGCGATCGTAAAGCCGAAACTCGCGGGTGATCTGGTGATAGACCCGCCTCTTTCGGTCAAACATGCCTTAAAGGGATGCAATTGGCCGCCCGGATGGTTGGGACAATCGGAAGAAATCGGAGAGGCACCTGCTCGAAGCGAGGTGAGGAATATCATCATCCAGGTGTCTGTCAACGCCAAGGGATGTGTGACTAATACGAGCCTTGCTCCCTACACCTGGAAGGAGATCCCTGAGGAATGGGTTCAAGCCATGGCCCACGCGGTGGGACATTCCAAATTCCACCCAGCGATGGTTGAAGGAAAACCCGTCCCATCCCAGTGCTCTCAGGTCTTTGGATTAGACTGTCGCCCTGCCGCCTTTCTTGGGGCACACGCCGGATTCAACGGTTACCTGCCTCAGTGGGAAACTTACCTTCATGTCGTTATCGGTTCAAATGGTCGCATCAAGCACCTGGAGAAGGTCGAACCACATGGTGAGTTGAGTCGAGAGGATCTGACCGAGGTGCGCATTCAGTTGGACAAGGTCCGGTTCGCCCCCGCGACAATCAACGGGGTTCCCGTGGACTATGAGTGCTTATTGATTCAGGAGTAGGATCATCGCGCCCAGCGAATCGAAGCCCACCCAGGAATCCCTAATCGTTTCCGCCGGATCTGCACGACCTTGTCCACTTCCGCGTGGA
>CAYYJN010000060.1:0-12223 GCA_964472275.1 uncultured Solibacteraceae bacterium | reverse complement strand
CTGACTCTTAATCAGCGGGTCCTCGGTTCGAGTCCGAGAGGAACCACCACTCACGAAGCCCGCGCCCCGCGCGGGCTTTTTCGTGCCGGGTCCTGCCGAAAAGTTCACAGGGTTGTGACTGGGCCGAAGGCAACCTATTCGGGGCACGGGGCATCCAAGGAGGTAGAACCTAACGACTCTTGGAGGCTCCCATGCCTAGGGGACTTGCCCGCACGGAACCCATCGGCCTCTGGCGCGTTGGCGCTTCGGCGGCGGAGCGCGTGAAGGCGGCGCGGAATTGGGCGGCCCGGCTCTTGGATCTGCGGATGTCGCCGCCGCCCTTCAACGGGGAACAAGCGCCCGCGCGGAGCTGACGACTTCAGACGGCTTGGAGTCTCGGGAAGATCGGTCCGGCCAGGATGAAGAGCCAGACGACGAGCACGAAGGGCGCGGTGAGGGCGGGCATGCCGAGGGGCTCCAGGGCCGCGGAGATTCCGGCGAACACGACGGCGGTCGTCGCCGTGGCGAGGGCCGCGTAGGCGAGAGAGAAACGGTCCATCGCGAAGAAGACGCCGCCCAGGGCGATGGCGGTGAGGGCGGGGTTGAATCCGAAGGCTCCGGCGCGGAGCGCGGGCTCGGCCGCGCCCATGGCCCATCCCATCAGGAGGCCGATGAAGGACCCGAGCAGCGCGGCGGCGAAAGCTTTGCGGGCGCTGACGAGGAGGCCGAGCGCGAAGCAGGCGCCGGTGACCACGCTGCCTTGGAAGAATACCTGGCCCAGCCCGTTGAACAGACCCTGAAGCAGAGTCGTTCCGGTCACGACGCCTTCCACGCTGGCAGCCTTGGGGAGCCCGGCGGTGGGCAGGATGCCAGTGACATGGAGCCGCCCGAATCGCGCGCAGGCCAAGAGGAAAAGCAAGGTCGTGAGCACGAAGGGGGCGGTGAGCGCGGGGGCTTTCCACACGCTCAAAGCGCGCATGAGGGCGGCCATCAGCACGGTGGAGCAGATCGCGGCGAGGATCACATAGGCCCAGGCCAGCGCGTCCGGTTGGAGGAAGGTGAGCAGGGCGATGGCGACGAGGGCGCCGTTGAAACCGAAGAGGCCTTCACGGATCTGGGGCCGCGCCACGCCGGTCGCCATGGCCGCGGCCGTGCTCGCGGCCGCGCCGACCAAGGCGGCGAGTCCGAAGAGGCGCGAATGCCAGAAGATCCCCGCCAGGAAGATCGCTCCGGTGTAGGCGTTGTTTTGCAGCATCACCTGACCGATGCCGCGAAGGACGGCGTCCAGGAACGCGAGCGGAGCGGGCGCCGCCGCATCCAGCGCGAGGCCGGTAGAGGTCAGTCTCATGGCTTTCCCCCGTGAAAGTCAGACGCGGTACTCATCCGGCCGCCAGGTCTGGACGCGCTTCTTGATCTGCTCGCCGTCCAGCTTTTCGTCCAGGGCTTCACGGACGCGATCCTCGAGTTCGCCGTCGGACGCGAAGCGCAGCGCGACGAGTTGGGCTTCGCTCAAGTCGCCGACGCGCGCCTTGAGCGGCTCCGTCAAGAGCGCCTGCAGGCGCAGCCGCTCCTCCAGGCGGATGACGCGGTTCTGGGCCATGAGCGGGTAGGAGCGGAGCTTCCAGGCCATGAGGCCGAAAGCAAAGGCCATCATGATGAGCCAGAACCCGGTGGCGATCTCTCCCCAGCCCTGGTGATGCCAGGCGAGGTGGACGACGGAGGCGACGAGGTTCACGCCCAGCATGAGGGTGAGCCAAAGGTGATAGCCGGGATCCACTCGCCGGTGGGTCGCATAGGTCTGCATGGGGGCTCCGGGGACTCCTCCAGATTAATCGAAGCCGCCCCGCCTTCCTTGTTTCACCACCGCGTTCCGCTTCTTGGATTCGAGCCTCCGCTCCTTGCTGGCCTTGGTCGGACGGCTCTTCACGCGGGTCTTGGGAACGACCAGAGCCTCCCGGACCACCGCGGCGGCTTTGAAGCGGGCGTCCTCCAGGTTGAAGCGCTGGTCGCGGGACCGTTCGCTGATGAGGATCCAGAGTCCTTCCGCGTCCAGGCGATTCCTCACGGCTTGGCGAAGGCGCGCGAGGGCGCCTTCGTTCAAGCCCTGGATGCGGGTTAGGTCAATGCGAAGCTCCACCTTGCTCGCGACCTTGTTCACATTCTGGCCGCCGGGGCCGCCGCTCCGGGACGCGCGGAACTGGATCGCGTCGCCGGGAATGAGGACCGTGTCCGTGACGAGGATGGCTTCCATCAGGATTCCAGCGGCGACTGGGAGGCGTAGACGCCATCGGTGAGCGTGGCGGGGTCGGGCCAGGGCGCGGCGAGGGCGCGGTCGGCCATGGCGGAGGTTTCCGATTCGAGCCGTCCGCGCAGACCCGGCTCCGGCGTCCAACCTTGGCCCTTCATCCACGCTTCAAAGCGGGGCAGGGGATCCTTCGCGGCCCAGGCTTCGAGCAGGGCCTTGTCCACATAGCGCTGGTCGTCGTGCTCCGCGTGGCCCTTCATGCGGAAGGTCTCGCACACGAGGAAGACGGGGCCTTCGCCGCGCAGGCAGCGGGCGCGGGCTTCGGAGGCCACTTGAAAGACCGCCGCCGCGTCGTTGCCATCCACTTCCAGCGTGAACGCGCCTTGGCTGCGACCCGCGAGCTTGCCCTTCATCTGCTTCGCGGGCGGCGTCGAGTAGGCATAGCCGTTGGCTTCGCCGACGACGATGAGCGGCAGGTTCTGGACCGCGGCGAAATTGAGTCCTTCGTAGAAGGCCCCGGTGCTGCTGCCGCCATCGCCGATCCAGGTCATGGCCACTCTGGGCTGTCCCGTCTGCTTGAAGCTGAGGGCCACGCCGGCCATCACGGGAATGAGCGCGCCGAGCATGGAGGTGGGCGCGATGAGGCCGCGCTTGATGCTGCCGAAGTGGTTGTTGTGCTCCCGCCCGCCGCTCGGGCCCGTGGCGCGTCCCAGGTATTGAAGGAAGATTTCCTCGGGTGTGACGCCGCGGACGAGCATGGAGCCGAGATTCCGGATGAGCGGCGCGATGACATCGTCCGGACCAAGGGCCATCGCCGTCGCGCAGGCCGTGGCTTCTTGGCCCAGCGACCGGTAGACGCTGCCCAGCGTCGCGCCTTGCCGGTACAGCGTCACCAGCCGCTCCTCCGTCACCCGGGTGAGCAGCATGGCTTCGTGAAGGCGCGAGGCCGTGGCGCGGTCCATGAAGCTATGAAACCACCGATGGACGGGGATGAACACCGATGAACCCCAGGTGCCGTTCTGTGGTGAACTTGTAGTCATGTTGACGATTCGAACCGCCGTGCCCGAGGACAACGCGCTCATCCGCGCCTACATCGCGGAGTTGGCGGAGTACGAGCGGGCGCCGGAGAAGGCGGTGGCGACGGAGGCCGACATCGCGCGGCATGTGTTCGGGGCGCACCCGATCATGCACGCGGAGCTGGCGGAGTGGGACGGCAGGCCCGCGGGCTTCGCGTTCTGGTACTTCAATTTCTCAAGCTGGGAAGGCAAGCCGGGGCTCTACCTCGAAGACTTGTGGGTGCGCCCCGAATTCCGGGGCAAGGGCCTCGGCAAGGCGCTGCTCCAGCATCTGGCGAAGATCGCCGTGCGCGAAGGCTGCACGCGCTATGTGTGGCAGGTGCTCGACTGGAACACGCCCAGCATCGCGTTCTACAAGGCCATGGGCGCGGAGACGATGGACGAGTGGATCACCTGCCGCGTGTCGGGCGAGGCGCTCCGCAAGCTCGCGGATGGCGCGCTGTGACGCCTTCGCTCTCGCGGCTTGGGGACACACTCGGGGCCAAGCACCTCTATGTGGTCGGCGGCGCGGTGCGGGATGAGCTGCTGGGTAGGCCTCACGCGGACTGGGATCTGGCGACGGATCTGATGCCCGAAGCGGTGATGGACAAGGCCCGACGGGCGGGGCTGAAAGTCTTTCCCACCGGGCTTCAGCACGGCACGGTGACGGTGCTGGTGGAGGGCGTACCCTTCGAGATCACGACCTTCCGCAGTGACGGCGATTATCGCGATGGACGGCGTCCCGATTCGGTGAAGCTTGGCGTCACGCTTGAAGAGGATCTGTCCCGCCGCGACTTCACCATCAACGCCATGGCCCTGCCGCTGGCCGGTGGGGATCTGGTGGATCCTTTCGGCGGGCGCGGGGATCTTGCGAAGGGGCTGATTCGCGCGGTGGGCGATCCATCACGGCGGTTCGAGGAAGATGGCTTGCGTCCGCTGCGAGCCTGCCGTTTCGCGGCGCAGCTCGGGTTCGATCTCGATCCGGGCACGCTTGCCGCGATTCCCCAGCGACTGGAAGTGGCGCGTAAGGTCGCGGTGGAGCGCGTCTTCCATGAGATGCAGAAACTGCTGCTCGGCCTTCACGCGCGGCGGGGCATGGAGCTGTTGGCCGAAACCGGCCTCATGGATCTCTGGATGCCGGAGCTGCGCCCCATGATCGGGTGCGGCCAGAACCGCCATCACCGCTTTCCCGTGTGGGAGCACACGCTCGGGGTGCTGGCCCTCGCGCCACGCGAAGCTTCCCAGCGCTGGGCCGCGCTGCTGCACGACATCGGCAAGCCGCCCACCCGCAGCGTGGAGAAGGGCGAAGTTCATTTCTACGGCCACGAAGCCGTGTCGCTGAAGCTCACGGAGAATCTCCTGAGCCGCCTCAAGGCGCCGAACGACCTTCTCGCCCGCGTGCGGTCGCTCGTGAAGCACCACGGCACCTACCCTGGCCCCGAATGGGGCGACGCCGCCTGCCGCCGCTTCCTGCGGCATCTCGGCGAGGACGACCTGCCGCTTTCGGAGTGGGGCGCCTTCCGCCTCGCGGACATGCTGGGCAAGGGCTTCGGCGAAGAACCCTACCGCGCCGACCACGCCGCGATCATGGCCCGGTTGGAAGCGATCCAGGCCGCCAAGCCGCCGCTGTCCGTGAAGGATCTCGCCCTCGATGGCCGCGCGCTCATGGCGCTCGCGGACCGCCCCGGCGGACCCTGGCTCGGCGCGCTTCAGAAGAAGCTGCTGGAGATCGTGATCGAGGACCCTTCGAAGAACACGGCGGGCGTCCTCAGCCGCGTCGCGGCGGCGGCGTTGAAAAGGGCAGGTTCCTCGTGAAAAGGGGGTCTGGGATGGACTTCGGATGTATCCTTGCCCCATGACGAGGAAGCCCACGAAGCCAGCGCTTGGAGGCCAACCGAGCCACTGGGTCGTCCTGCCGCTTGCCGTGGAACCTTCGCCGCTGGACATGAAGCCTTCCCCGGGGCAGGCACGGGTGAAGGTCGAGAAGTCCGCCGTGGGTAGCGACTCCTTCGCTGAAGCGCTTCTGAAAATCGCGCGAAAGGCGACGCGGGAAGCTGCCGAAGCGCACATCAAGGCTGGCCGGCTGGTGAAGCGGACGGGCTCCGGATCCTGATAGATGGGCCGGCCCATTCCTTGGCTCTGGATTGTGGCTGGCATCAACGGCGCTGGGAAGTCCACGCTCTGCATGAAGCCAGAGATCAAGGAGCTCATCGGCACGGAGGACATTCTCAACCCAGATGTCCGGACGAGATCCCTGCTGGCGGAGCAGACAGAGCTGGAAATCGGAGAGGCCAACTTGCTTGCGGCCCAGCTCACCGATGAAGATGTCCTAAGGCGCATCCGTGGAACCCGGAAGAGCTTCGGAGTCGAGACCGTCCTGAGCAGCGCGAAGTTCGATCCGGTCCTTGATCTGGCTCACGAACAAGGTTGGAAAGTGGGCCTGATCTACTTCGCGTTGCCGTCTGTCGAGGACGCGGTCCAGCGTGTGAAGCTCCGCGTCCTGACGGGCGGTCATCATGTGGCCGAGCACAAGATCCGCGAACGGTGGGGCAAGTCCATCCATAACATGCGCCGCTACCTGGCTCTCGTGGATGCCGCCTATCTGCTCGGGAACCCCACCGAGCGGGGCGCGACCCTGATCGCCAAGGCGGTCAGGGGCCGCATCGAGGTGCTGGACGAAGCCCAGATTCCCTGGCTCATCGATCTCCTTCATCGCGAAGGGGGCGGCGGAGAGGGCTAGGAGTTTTTCCCGATCAGCGCCACGGCCTGAGCGGCGAGGCCTTCGCCTCTTCCGGTGAAGCCGAGCTTTTCGGTGGTGGTGGCTTTCACATTGAGGGCGTCGAGTTCGAGGCCCAGCGCGGGCGCGACGCGTTCGCACATGCGTTCGCGGTGGGGCGCGAGCTTGGGGCGTTCGCCGATGAGGCAGACATCGGCGCTCATCACGCGCCAGCCGCGCTCGCGAAGCGTTTCCATGACCCGTTCCAGCAGGGCGAAGGAGTCCGCGCCCTTGTAGGCGGCGTCGGTGTCGGGAAAGTGCTGGCCGATGTCGCCGAGCCCCGCGGCGCCCAGCAGCGCGTCCATGAGGGCGTGGAGCATCACATCGGCGTCGCTGTGGCCGACGAGGCCGCGATCATGGGGCACTTCGCAGCCCATGAGCATGAGCTTGCGGCCCTCCGAGGGATCCGCGAAGCGATGCACATCGAAGCCCTGGCCGACGCGGATCAGGGGGAGCGCGCCCGTCATGTGCGCTGGGCCGGGCGGCTGCCGGTGGATTCGTCCCGCCCTCGGTGCCCGCCGGTGCCGGAGGCGTTCGGCGAGGAGTTGCGGAGGTTCGGCACGGGGTTGGTGTCGCTGAGGAGGCCGTGCGACCCGTCCGGCAGGCAGAGGACGACTTCGGTGCCGTGGCCGGGCTCGGAGAGCACTTCCAGCGTGCCGCCATGCTCCTCGACGATCTTCTTCACGGTCGCCATGCCGAGGCCCGTGCCGCGGCGCTTGCCGTGGGTGAAGAAGGGCTCGAAGATGCGGCGCATGATCTTGCGGGGGATGCCGGTGCCGTTGTCCTTCACGCGGAGCTGGAGGCCGCCGGTGACGCGGGTCCACACCACATCGATCTCTCCGGCGATCTTCTGGCCTTCGGCTTCTTCCTTGGCCGCCACGGCCTCGATGGCGTTGGCGATGAGGTTCTCCACCACGCGGGTGAAGCGGGAGGCGTCCAGGCTCGCGGCGCAGGCTTCGCCATCGGTCTTGACGGTGATGCCGAGCCCTTCGGCGCGGTGGCGGAGCGGTTCGAGGATGGACTCCATGTAGGGCCCGATCTCCACCTGACGGCGGCGGGGCTCGCGCACCTTGGCGAAGTCCAGCACATCCACGCAGAGCCCAGAGAGCCGCTCGATGTTCTCCAGCAGCTTGTGCGCGTGGTGACCGACCTTGGCCTGCGCCTTCGCGTCGTTCGGCGTCCCGGCCTGCTCCAGCATCTCGGCGTGGCCGCGCAGCACGAAGAGGCCGTTCTTGAAGTCGTGAACGATGCTGCTGGCCACCTGGCCCACGGTGGCGAGCACCTGGCCGCGCAGGTTCTCTTCCGAGAGCCGAGTGCGCTCGATGGCGATGGCGCAAAGCGCGACGATGGCTTCGAAGGTGGCGCGATCCGGCGGCTCGCCGATGGGCTTCTTGCTGTCGAGGTAGACGACGCCGATGCGCTTGCCCTGCAAGGTCAGCGGCAGGCAGAGGATGGTCTTGAGCTCCAGCCGCATGATGGACTGGTGGCCGAGGAGCCGCTCGTCGTCGGTGGCGTTCAGCACCCAGATGGGCTCGCCGGTCTCGAAGACGGAGTGGATGCTCGACATGGAGAGGTGGATGTCGCTCTCCAGCTGGCGGTGCAGGTTGCGCTGGACCTTGATCTCCAGCTCGCCGCTCTCCAGCAGCATCAGGAAGCCGCGGTCCGTGCCGGAGATGAGCAGGAGCCGCTCCAGGGTCCGCTCCAGCAGATCCTCCAGCTCCACTTCCTGGGCGAGCAGCTGGGCCGTCTCCAGGATCGCCGCCAGATGGGCTTCGGAGCTGGCCTGGTCGAGGATGGCGAGTTCGAGCACATAGGCGCCATCCGCCAGGCGCAGGGGCTCGCCGATCTCCCAGCGGGCCTTGGTGATGGGCTTGCCGTGCATGAAGGTGCCGTGGGAGCTGCCCTGGTCCTCCACGAACCAGGTTTCGCCTTCCATCTCCAGCTTGATGTGCTGGCGGCTGATCATGCTGTCCGGCAGCACCACATCGCAGGTGCTCTGGCGGCCCAGCACCATGGGCCGGATCAGAGGCATGGCGCGCTCGAAGCCGTGGCGGTCCCGGATGATGAGCTGGTGGCGCTGAGACAAGGCGGCCTTCCCGTGCGGGGTCGGATGACTCCCCAAGATTAGCCGCGCGGGGCCGTTGCACAAAGGGCCGCCCCATGCCGGAATAGAACCATGGAGCACCGCCACCCCGACCTGGATCCCACCGCCCTCCGAGACGATCCGGTGGAGTACAGCCTCCGCCCCCAGCGGCTCGGGGAATACATCGGCCAGGAGAAGGTCAAGGCGCGCCTGGAGATCGCGCTGCAGGCGGCGCGGAAGCGGGGCGAGGTGCTGGACCATGTGCTGCTCTTCGGCCCGCCGGGCCTGGGCAAGACGACCCTCGCCCATGTGCTGGCCAACGAGATGGGCGCCACCTGCAAGGTGATCCAGGCGCCGGCCCTTGAAAAGAAGGGCGATCTCGCGGCCATCCTCACGAACCTGGAAGAAGGCGAATTCCTCTTCATTGACGAGATCCACCGGCTCTCCGCGCCCATCGAGGAGATGCTCTACGCGGCCATGGAGGACCGGAAACTGGACATCCTCATCGGCCAGGGGCCGAGCGCCCAGACGCTGAAAGTGGATCTGCGGCCCTTCACGCTGGTGGGCGCGACGACGCGGGCCGGACTCATCTCCAAGCCGCTCCATGACCGCTTCGGCATGGTGCACCGCCTGGAGTTCTACGCGCGGCCCGAGCTGGCCATCATCGCCCGCCGCAGCGCGGAGGTACTCCAGGTGGCGCTCGCCACGGAAGGCGCCGAAGCCATCGCCCGCCGCAGTCGCGGGACGCCGCGCATCTGCAACCGCTTGCTCCGCCGCTGCCGCGACTACGCGGAAGTGAAGGGCGACGGCACCATCACCCAGGCCTCCGCCGAAGCCTGCCTCGCGCTCCACGAAGTGGACGATCTGGGCTTGGATGGCCTGGACCGCGCCTACCTCGAAGCGCTGTGCGGCAAGCATCGCGGCGGGCCCGTGGGCCTGCGGACCTTGGCCGCCGCGCTGGGCGAGGACGAAGGCGCGCTGGAAGATCTCGTCGAGCCTTACCTCATGCAGATCGGCTTCCTGGACCGCACACCGCAGGGACGCAAGGCGACGGAAGCCGCCTACGCCTACATCGGTCTCAAACCGAGTCCAGGACCGCTGTTCTCTTAGGCTGGAGACTTCAGGCTGGAGGCTGGAGGTCAATAAGGCCGGAGGCCGCAGCGGTTTGAACCTCCAGTCTCCAGTCTCCAGCCTCCAGCCTGCTTCAGGCCTTCTTCACCGGCTCCGCGCCATTCTTGACGGGGCCGGTGGCGGCCTTGATGTCCGTCTTGGCGTCTGCGGCGACCTTCTTGCCATCCCGGCGCGTGCAGCGGCCTTCCAGGGTGCCGCCTTCATCCACGACGAGGCTGCCCACTTCGGCTTCGCCTTCCACGAGGCCCGTGCCGTGGATCTCCAGGCATTCGGCGATCTTCACCATGCCCTTCACCTTGCCGGTGACGATGAGGTGCTTGGCGTGGATGGTGCCTTCCACGAAGCCGCTGGGGGCGACGGTCACTTCGCCGGTGCTGTGGATGCTGCCCTCGATGCGGCCTTCTACTCGCAGGCTCTGGGCGCCGCAGTGGATCTCGCCCTTCCAGAGCGTGTCCTTGCCCAGCAGGGTGTGGATGGCCTGCGCGGCGTTGGGGCGGGGCTTCTGGGAGGAGTTGCTGAACATCGCCATGGTCGTCTCCTAGCTGAGGGCCTTGAGCCACTGCTTCTGCAGCTTCAAGTAGGGGAGGGGGTTCACGGGGTGGCCCCCGACCCGGACCTCGTAGTGGCAGTGGTTCCCGGTCGCGCGGCCAGTATGGCCCATCAGCCCGACGATGTCGCCCCGGCTGATTTCCTGGCCCACCTTCACCTTGATCTCTTCCATGTGGCCGTAGAGGGTTTCGAGCTGCGCCGTGTGGCGGATGGTCACCGCGTTGCCGTAGCCGTTGATCCAACCCGCCTGCTCCACCACGCCATCCGCCGTGGCCTGGATGGGCGTGCCCGCGTCATTGGCGATGTCCACGCCGGTGTGGGTCTCCATGAAACTCGTCTCGCCCTGGTTGTTGCCGAAGGGGTCCAGCCGCACGCCGAAACCGGAAGCGATGTACCCGGCGGTGGGCGCGACGGAAGGCGTCCGGCTCCAGGCGTCCATGATCGGATCGAGGCTGGCCTGGATGCGGCTCGCGGCTTCCGAAGCCCGCTCCAATTCAGCCTGGAGATCCTGGAGTTTCTGAGCCTGGGCTTGGGGCACGGCGCCCGCCGGAGCGGGCACATGGGGACCGCCTTGGGGCAGGGTCGGGAGCTGGGGCTGGCTCTTGGGGTCCAGGGCCTTGAGCAGGTCCATCTGCTGCTGACGGAGGGTCTTCACCTGGTCTTCGAGCCCCTTGGCCTGTTCGAGCGTGGCCTTCATCTTCTGTTGCTGGGCCAGCGTCTCCTGCTGGAGTCGGCTGAAGGACATGATCTTCTTCGTGGCCCACCAGCCGTAGCCGGAGCCGAGGACGCCCAGGAACCAGAGGGCCACGGAACAGCCCAGCACCCACAGGAGGGTCCGCCGGGTGAGGGACCAGCGGAAGGTCCGGTGGTTCAACACCAGCATGAAGGTCATCCACCGCCGCCGGTCGGGACGGCTCAGCCGCAGCGCGCGTCTTCCTTGAGGTTGGCGGGGCATGGTATTCCACTATACCCCAAAGCTACGGTCCAGCCGAATCAACGATTAGCTGAAACGCGATACCAGTCAGGACAGGGCCGCCCCCGCGATCCGCTCCACCAGATGCCCGCCGAAGAAGGCCAGGCCGATCAGGCTGTTCAAGGTGAAGAAGGCTTCATCAATGCGGTCCAGGTCGCCGCCCCGGACGAGCCACTGTTCCCGGGCGAGCATGCACGCCACCGCCGCCCAGCCCAGCCATCCGAAGAGGTGGGCGTCCACGGAGAGGTTGAAGAGCGCCCAGAAGGTGAGCGCCGCGAGGTGGAGCCCCCGCGACAGCGCCAGCGACCAGCGCGTTCCCAGGCGGGACGGGATCGAATGCAGCCCCGTCGCCCGGTCGAAGTCCTGATCCTGAAGCGCGTAGAGGATGTCGAAGCCGCCCGTCCAGCACAGCACGCCCGCCGCCAGCCACCACGCGGGCGCGTCCACGCGGCCCGTCAGCGCGATCCACGCGCCCAGCGGCGCGCCCGCGAGCGAGAGGCCGAGCACCAGGTGCGCGAGGATCGTGAAGCGCTTGCACCAGCTGTAGCCCAAGATGATGAGCAGGGCCAGCGGCGCGAGCTTCCAGCAAAGGGGATTCAGCGCGCCCGCCGCGACGCCCAAGAGGGCGCAGGCAAGACCCAGGAGCGCATAGGCTCCGGCGCGGCTCACGCGGCCCGCCGGCAGGGCGCGCATGGCCGTGCGCGGGTTGAGCGCGTCGAGGTCCGCGTCGGCGAGACGGTTGAAGGTCATGGCCGCCGTCCGCGCGCCCACCATCGCGGCGACGATCCAAAGCAGGGCCTTCAACGCAGGCATCCCCTGCGCCGCCTCCATGGCCGCGAGGAACGCGAAGGGCAACGCGAACACGGTGTGCTCGAACTTGATCATGTCGAGCAGTTCGCGGGTCTGGGTCAAAGCCTTCGGCATGAAGCCATTGTGGCCGGTTGTGTGATCCTGTCCCATCCCCTGAGGGCAGATGCGCCTGAGACTCCAGCCAACTTTGGTCATCCAGGCGGCTTCCGCCGGCCTCCATCGCATCATCAGGGTCTTGATCGCGTTGTGGCGGGCCACGCTGCTTTCAGCGACCACCTACTTCGTGCTCACTGGAACCTGGTCGCTCATCGCCCAAGGAAGTCCGCTCGCACCCTTCGGACGGTTCCTGTTCAAGTTGGCGGTGGGGTTCGAGTGGTTGCCGTTTCAAGTGGGCAAGATCATCCCGGTCCTGAGGATTCCCAATGAGATCGGGGCGTTATGCGGTTTTGAAGGGCGCGCCATCCCCTCAATGGTCCTGCCGCCGGGCGGCTGGATGGAACCGGCTCACCTGATCCTCGGTAACTACTACCTCGAATGGGATACCTTCTTGCGCCATATGCAGACAGGTGTCCTCGTATACTTTCTCATCTTCGTGGCCCTTTCCGAGATCCGGCACCAGCTA
>CAYYJN010000059.1:0-12238 GCA_964472275.1 uncultured Solibacteraceae bacterium | reverse complement strand
GGGCGACCTGACCTTCCTCCAGCACCAGCACCCGCTCGCAGAGTTCGGCGACGAAGATGCGGTGGGTGGCGAGCACGAGCGTCGTCGTGCCCAGGAAGGTCTTGAGGTTGTCGAGGATGCGGCTTTCGGTTTCCGCGTCCACGGCGGAGAGGCAGTCGTCCAGCAGCAGCAGGCGCGGCTTGCGGAGCAGCGCCCGCGCGAGGGCCGTGCGCTGGCGCTCGCCGCCGGAGAGGATGACGCCGCGCTCGCCCACCACCGTGTCGAGGCCGCCGGGCAGGCGCGTGATGAGCTCATCCAGGCAGACGACGCGGGCGATCTCCCAGATCTCGTCATCCGTCGCCTCCGGGCGGCCCATGGCGAGGTTGGCGCGCAGCGAATCGGAAAAGAGGAAGGCTTCCTGCGGCACCCAACCAAGGCCCGCCCAGTGTTGGCGCAGCGAATCCTGATCCAGCGGGACGCCATCCACCTCCAGCCAGCCGCGCTGGACATCCCGAAGCCCGGCGAGGATCTGGAGCAGCACGGTCTTGCCCGAGCCGATGCCGCCCACGAGCGCGAGGCTGCCGCCCGCGGGGAGTTCCACATCCACCGGCCCCACGCCGCGGCCCGAAGGAAAGCGATGCACGAGGCCTTCCGCCTTCAGCGCCGCCGGATGAGGAGGAACCGTGATCGGCTCCGCCGGAGGCAAGGCCGTGTCCAACGGATCGAGGATCTGATCCAGCCGCGCCTGCCCCGCCTTCGCCCGCTGGAAGAGGTTGGCCGCCCAGCCCAGGCTCATCACGGGCCAGGCGAGCGCCGTGAGATAGCCGGTGAAGGCCACCAGGTCGCCGAGATCAATGCGGTGCTTCACCACGAGATCGCCGCCGTAGGCCACCAGCACCAACGCCGCCGCGCCGCCGATGAACATGGCGATGGGCCCGTAGGCGCCGAAGAGCACGGTCTGGGTCATGGCGAGCCGCGCGTGGGTGGTGCTCAGCTCGTGGAATTTCTCCACGCGCTGCTCCTCCAGGCTGAAGGCCTGCACGACCTTCTGGCCGCTGATGGTCTCGTGGCTGTAGGAGCTGAGGGCGCTGAAGGCGAGCTGCAATTTCTGCTGGATGACATGGCTCCAGCGGCCGAGGGCGTAGAAGCCGATGGCGAGCAGGCTGAAGGGCAGCATCACCGCCAGTGTCAGCTTCCACGAGGTGGCGAACATCAGGCCCAGCGTGATCGGAAGAATGGACACGGTCTGGAGGAAGCTCATCACGCCCGGCCCCGTCGCCATGCGCACGGTGCTGATGTCGTCGCCCATGCGCGTCATGAGGTCGCCCACGCGGTTGCGCTCGTAGAACGCGAAGGGGCGGCTCAACAGGTAGGCGTAGAGGCCTTCGCGCTGCTCCTTCTCGATGGCCCGGCTCAGGCCGATGAGCACATTGCGCATGAAGTAGCGGCCGAGGCCCGCCACAGCCGTGAAGCCGAGCATCCAGGCCAGGTCCCGGTGGGCGGCTGACCAGCTCCTCGCCTCCAACCCATGCACCGCGCGTCCCGCCCAGAAGGGGACGAACGAAGCCGCCACGCTGCACAGGAGCGTCGCGGCGAGACCGCCCCAGAGCACGCTCCGATGGGGCGCGAAGAGCTTCAGCAGCCAGGATCCCCGCTGGCCGTTTCGCCCATCCGGATCGTTCGCCACACCCCCTCCCGACCTTCAGATTAACGGGACTTAACTTGTGAGGTGGACGGCGCCGGGCCATCATGCCCCAAACCCCGGATGACCCATGACCCCAGCGCGGCTCCTGCCCCTGCTTTTCGCCTGCCTGCCCATGCTGGCCCAAGGCTCATCCCGCCAGACGCGCATCGTCCAGGAAGCCTTCCTATCCGATCCCGGCCCGTTGGACTTCGTGAAGGGCGAGGGCCAGGAACAGTTCATCCTCCAATCGCTCTGCGGCGACGCGCTCATCGGGCTCTCGGCGGAAGGCAGACCCGTGCCGCGCCTCGCGGCCTCGTGGAAGGTCGTGAAAGGCGGGCTCGATGTGACCCTGCGCGGCGACGCGCGATTCGCCGATGGCAGCCCGGTCACGGCGGCGGATGTGATCTGGACGATCCAAGCCATCGAAGCGGATGCTCAAGCCAGCGCCACCAAGCGCGCCGCGCTTGGCGATCTCAAGGCCACGGGTGAAGGCCCGCGCGTGAGCCTGCGCGGGTCGCGGCCCGCGGCGCGGCTGCTGCGCGAGTTGTGGCGCGTGCCCATCGCCAAGGCGGGCCACGCGGAGCTGGGCAGCGGTCCCTTCACTTTGATCCGGAGCGGCGCGGAGTGGACCTTCACCGCGCGGGTCGATCACTTCCTGCATCCGGCGATTGCGGGGCTCCACTTTCGCCTGCTGCCGGATGAGGCCGGTCGGCTCGTGGCGCTCCGCAAGGGCTGGCTCACCTTGGGCGTGCCGCCGCCGGAGCCGGGTCTCGCGCCGCCCACCGGCATGGTCCAGCTCGTCCAGCCGACGCTCGCGCAAGTCATCGTCTGGGCCGGACCCAATCTCGGCCCCGGCGCGCTCCGCGCCCTCGCCCGGTGGCGGAAGGACGCCTTTCCGCCCGCGCTGCTCGGGCAGGCCTATTCGCCTTCCAAGGGCCTGTGGCCGATGGCCCTCGGCTTTCCCGAACGCGAACCCGCGAGCGGCCCCGAGCCGTGTCCCTCCAGCCTTGAACTCGCGTATCCGTCCGGCGACGCCGCGACGGAACGCTTGCTCCAGGCCCTCGTCGCGCGTGCCGCCAAGGACGGCGTCACCGTGAAGTTGCGGCCCATGGAGTCGGGTCTCTTCCTGGATCAGCTCACCAAGGGCAGGCTCGAACTGGCCGCCATCACCAATGTGTTCGAATCGAGCCCGTGGTCCGCGCTCGGCTTCGTGGAGAAGGGCGGCGACCTCAATTTCACGGCCTGGTCCGATCCGGTTGTGACGACGCTGCTCGCCGCCGCGAAGCCCGACTGGAACGCGCTCCAGAACCAGTGGGCGAAGCATCCCGCCGCGCTGTCGATCCTGGACCTGCACAGCGTCCTCTGGGTGGATCGGCGATTGGAAGTGCGACCCAGTTCCCTCGGCCTCTACCTGCCCACGCCCGGCGCGGCGGGCTGGCGTTGGAAGGAATGAGGGCGATTCCCGGCCTCGCCTTCTGGGCCGCTGCGCTCGGCCTGGCGTGGGCGCTGCCCGGACATCTCTGGCATGCGTCGCAACCGCCGCCCTTTCCCGTGGACGCGCTTCTCCCCACCGCGCTCGGACTGATGCTGCTGACTCTGGCCGCTCCGCTCCTCGCGTGGATCTTCGGGCCAACCCTCGCACGAACGCGCACGCTCGGCGCGCTGGAAGCGCCGCCCGACCTCGTGTGGGCGCTGCTGCTCCTCGCCTTCTGGCCCGCGGCCGCGGGCCCACCGGGATGGGGCGCGTGGATCGCCGTGCTGGCGCTCGCCGCGCTCCCCAGCGAAATCCGCTGGCTCGCCTCGTCATTGCCGCCCGAAGCGCCCTTCCCCGCCGCCTGGGGCGCGAAGGCGACGCGGGCCTCCCGCGCGCGGAGCCTCGCGCGTCTCGTGCCGCGCTGGCTCGCGGCGCGGCTGCCGCTGTGGCTTACCGCCTCGCTCATCATCGAGCGCGTGCTCGGCTTGCCGGGCCTCGGCGGCGATTGGATGGCGCGGGTGAGCCTGCGCGATCACGCGGGTCTCGCGCTGTGGGTGCTGGGCTTCTGCGCCCTGTGGCTCGTGGCGAAACCGTTGACGCGGAAGGCCGCGTGAAGCGGCTCTGGCCTCTGCTCCTCCTGCCCGCGCTGCTGCTGCCGAGCCTCGCGCTGGAGCCCTTCCAGGGCGGCGCGTCGCCCAACCTCCATCACTGGCTTGGCACGGACGCGCTGGGGCGGGACGCGCTTCTGCGCCTGCTGCTCACCGGCGCCCAGGCCGGGGCCTATGCCTCCGTGTGCGCGATCGGCGCGTTGGCGCTCGCCTGGCTGCTGGCGGCCACGGGCGCGGAAGAAGCGCTTTCCGCCTTTCGCTCCATTCCCGCCCTGCTCTGGCTCATCCCGCTCGCCGCGATCCTCGGCGGCCTGGAGCGGCCTCTGCTCGCGCCGCTCATCATCCTGCTCCTCGCGCCGCACTTGGAGGCTCCCTTGCGCGTGAAGGCCGAGGCGCTCGCGCGGAGCCCGGCGTGGGCTCAAGGACGCCTCCATGGCGCGCGGTCCCTTCGCCGCCTCCTCTCCTGGTCGCCATGGGCCGCCGCCGAAGCCGCCACCCTCTTCCCCGGCGCGTGGCTCGCCGCGCTTTGGACGGAGACGACGCTCTCCGCGCTGGGCCTGGGCCCGGGGCCACAGACCGACACCTTCGGTCGCCTGCTGACAGAAGAACTTCCTCGGCTCGCGGTCGGCGCGATGAGCGCCTGGGCTGCCCTCTTGCTCGTCCTCGTCCTAGCATGGAGCCTCAGCTTCCCGGAGCCTGCGCCATGACTGAACAGAAGACCCTCGTCGGAAAATCCCTTCCCGCCTTTTCGCTTCAGGACGACCAGGGCCACACGGTCACGAACGCCGATCTCAAAGGCGCGTGGACCGTGCTCTACGCCTATCCCAAGGACAGCACGCCCGGCTGCACGACGGAGGCCTGCGATTTCCGCGACCGCAACGCCGCGTTGAAGCAGCTCGGCGCGAAGATCTATGGCATCAGCCGCGACGCGATGAAGAGCCACCAGAATTTCATCGCCAAGCAGAACCTGAACTTCCCCCTGCTCTCCGACCCCGATACCGCGCTGCTCAAGCCCCTCGGCGCCTTCGGCACCAAGATCATGTACGGCAAAGAAGTGATTGGCATCATCCGCTCCACCTTCCTCGTGGACCCCAACGGCGTCATCCGCCATGTGTGGCCCAAGGTGCGCGTGAAGGACCACGCGGAGGAAGTGGTGGCCGTGCTGAAAGAACTGAAGGGGAAATGATTCACCGCGGAGACGCGGAGGACGCCGAGAAAAACTGCGCAGAGAAAGAACACACTCGGATCAACCATGAAGATTCCAGACCGCCAATGTGATGAAACCACCCTCGGACGATTGGGAGCGGAGGTGTGCGAACTCATAGCAAAGGGTGATTATCTAGAATTGGCGAATCGCTTCGGATATGCCTTGGCCTTTGGCAAGGGTGGGGCCGAGGCTATTCGATCCGATGTGGAAGGCTGCCTATCCGAGAACGGTTTCTCTCTGAATCTGATCTCGCCCGCCCAACCTGAGATCACGGTCCGGTACTTCAAAGCGGATAATCCGACCTTCGTCGCGCTCGTGGAATGCAGGCTCTCATTGGCTGACTCGCCAGGAACTCTGCTGGCTGAATTGATCGTCACAGCGAAGGATGGCGAGAAGCATGTGACCTTGGAGCAGGTCAGCCGCGACATCTGAACCACACTTATACCCTCTGCGTCCTCCGCGCCTCTGCGGTGAATTCCCTTACACCGAGAAGGTCTCCGCCCCCACGAACGCCGCCAGCTTCTCCAACGCTTCGTCGAGCGCCTTCACGCGGGCCTTACTGAGCTTGACGCCCTTCTCCCACCAGAGGCCGCGCACTTCGAGGTGGCCTTCATCGCGGTGGACCTTCGCGTCGAGGCGGCCGACGAAGCGCTCGCCTTCGAGGATGGGCAGCACATAGTAGCCGTACTGGCGCTGCGGTTCCGGCACGAAGGCCTCGAAACGGTAGTCGAAGCCGAAGCGGCGCAGGCAGCGCGCGCGATCGCGGACGACGGGATCAAACGGCGCCAGCAGACGAAGGCCCTCCGGCGCTTCCGCCGCGGCCTTCAGGCGCACTTCCCAATCCGCGAGCGCGTAGGCCGCCTGCGGTTTGCCGCCCGTGGCGTCCGCCACCGTCACCGGCGCGATCCGTCCCGCCTTCGCCTCGGCCTCGCACCAGGTCTTGGCCTCGGCGATCTCGATGCTCGCGAAGAACTCCGCCAGTTCCTTCGGCGTGAAGACCACCAGGCGCGGCGCGGCCTCCGAGCAGGCCCAGGCCACATGCGCGATGCGATCCGGCTCCGGCGCGGCGTGGGCTTCGGGATGCACGCGCTCGGCGAGGTCGTAGACCTTGTGAAACTGGACGCGCCTCGGAACCGCCAACTCGCCGCTGCGCCAGAGGAAGTCCAGCGCCGCCTTCTGCGGCTTCCAACCCCACCAGGGTCCGCGCTTCTCCGGATGTTCGAAGTCCTTGGACATGAGCGGGCCTTCCGCCGCGATGCGGTCCCGCACGCCCTTCACCACCACCGCGCCATCCGCGCCTCGGAAGTGGTGCTGCCACCAGGCGTGCGCCTTCATGCGCGCCTCGTCGCGGCGGAAGCGCGGCTTCCAGTGCGCGTACCAGCGCAGCGGGATGAAGCTCGCGTCATGGGTGAAGCCCTCGAAGAGCAGCTTGTCCCGCTCGATCAGCGCCTGAAGCTGCGCGGGTTCGAACCCCTCCAGCCGCGTCCGCAGGATCAGATCGTGCGCCCGCGCCAGCACATTGATCGTGTCCACCTGCACGAAACCAAGCGTGCCGAGCGCCGCTTTCAGCGCGGCCTTCGTCGCCTTCCGCGAAGGATCCTCCAACAGCCCCTGAGCCGATAAGAACAGGCGAGCCGCCTGGGGAGCTTGGATCAGCGCGGGATTCGACATGCCTTCGAGGATGCGCGGAATGCCCACGCAATCCCAGGACTTCAAGCGCTCAAGGGTTCCGTCAATCCGTCGTCTTCCAGGCTCTCTTCATCCTCCTGGCTCAGGCCACGGCGGTCCCAGGCGACCATGGCGAGGCCGAGGATCAGGAGGAAGCTCAGGAGGGCGCAGGTGTTGAGGGCGACCCGCAGGATGCCGAGGACGGGGACATCCAGGAAGGGATAGAGCCACCATCCGGTGAGTTCGCCGCGAGCCACGGCGTAGGCCAGGTAGAGAAGGGGAAAGGCGAGCCAGGCCGCCGGGTCGGACCAGCGCAGCGCGCCCTTCTCCCGCGACAGGAACCAACGCGCCACCACGGCCAGGGGCACGGCGTCGTGGAGGATGAGGCTGGCCGCGAACTCCGCGCCGCCGGGATGCCACACGCCGCGCAGCATCGTTTCATAGACCACGCCGACGAGCAGCGCGTAGAGCGTGATCGCTCCGCGAACCTTCGCCGCGCGGAAGGACGGGACTGGAATGAGGAAGACGATCACCACCAGCAGATTGGTCAGCACGCTGAAGTAGCTGTGGAAGTTGCCGGTGGCGGTCCAGGTGGATAGGCCCATGGACCAGGCCTTGGGCAGGAAGAGGCCGAAGCGAAGCCCGAGTCCCGCGAGAGCGAGCACCGCGATGGCCGCGTCGGCGATCCTGGAGCGTCGTGGAAGGTGCATCCGGCCTTTCTCCCGAATCGGCCATTGTCACCCAAGACGAAGGAAAAGCCGCGTGGAGATTGGGGCCGAGCCCGTGACGCGCGGATGACGGACACGCCTTTTGACAAGGAACCCTCGCTCCCTGCGGCGACCAAAGCGGGAACGCAGAGGAGCAGAGAGAGTGCAGAGAGCAGAGAGAAAGACCGCTTACTGGCTTTGCTTTTCTCTGTGTCCCTCTGTGCTCTCCGTGTTCCTGCTTTTAAAGGAAGGACTCAGATCCGCGCGGCGAGTTCGGCGCCTTCGCGGATGGCGCGCTGAGCATCCAGTTCCGTGGCGAGCTTGGCGCCGCCGATGAGGCTCACGCGCACGCCGAGGGCGCGGGCGCCCTCCAGCAGTTCGAGGTTGGAGAGTTGGCCGGAGCAGTTGATGACCGAATCCACTTCGAGGCAACGCGGCTCGCCCTGCCCTTCGCGCACCCAGAGGCCCGCGTCGTCAATACGCTCGTAGGCCACGCCCGGCAGCATCTTCACCTTCGCGGACTTGAGCGCGGCGCGGTGGATCCAGCCCGTCGTCTTGCCGAGCGTGCCGCCCATCTTGTCGGCCTTGCGCTGGCAGAGCGTGACCTCACGCTTGGCGTGGATGCCCTCGGGCTTCGGCAGCAGGCCGCCGCGATGTTCGTGGGCGTCGTCCACGCCCCATTCACGGAGGAAGGTGGCGAGGTCCGGCGCCTGGCCGTCCTGGACGAGGAATTCCGCCACATCGAACCCGATGCCGCCCGCGCCGATGATGGCGACGCGCGCGCCCGCGGTCTTCCGGCCCGCGAGCAGGTCGGGGTAGCTGATGACCTTCGGATGGTCGAGGCCTTCGATCTCCGGCACGCGCGGCACGACGCCGCTGGCGAGGATGATCTCGTCGTAGCCGCGCAGGTCCTCGACCGTCGCCTTCGCGCCGAGGCGCACTTCCACGCCCGCCTTCTCCATGCGCACGCGGAAGAAGCGGAGCATCTCGTAGAACTCCTCCTTGCCCGGGACGCGCTTGGCGAGGTTCACCTGCCCGCCCAGCTCGATCGCGGCTTCGAAAAGCGTGACGCGATGGCCGCGTTCGGCGGCATGGGCGGCGAAGCTCATGCCCGCCGCGCCGCCGCCCACGACGACGACGCGCTTCGGGCTTTCCGCCTTCGTGAAGTTTAATTCCAGCTCGTAGACCGCGCGAGGGTTCACGAGGCAGGTGGCGCGCTTCTGCTTGAAGATGTGATCGAGGCAAGCCTGGTTGCAGCCGATGCAGGTGTTGATGTCCTCCGGGCGGTTCTCGGCTGCCTTCTTCACGAAGTCGGCATCCGCGAGCAGGGGTCGCGCCATGCTCACCATGTCCGCGTCGCCGCTCGCCAAAATGCTTTCGGCCACCTCCGGCGTGTTGATGCGGTTCGTCGTCACGAGGGGGATGGCGACTTCGCCTTTCAGTTTGTGGGTCACCCAGGTGAAGGCGCCGCGCGGCACCATCGCCGCGATGGTGGGCACGCGGGCCTCGTGCCATCCGATGCCGGTGTTGAGGATGGTCGCGCCCGCGGCCTCGACGGCTTTCGCGAGCTGAACGACTTCGTCCCAGCTCGACCCATCCGGCACCAGGTCCAGCATCGAAAGGCGGAAGATGATGATGAAGTCGCGCCCCACGGCTTTGCGCACGGCCTTCACGACCTCCACTGGAAAGCGCATGCGGTTCTCGTAGCTGCCGCCCCATTCATCCGTGCGGCGGTTGGTGCGCGAAGCGATGAACTCGTTGATGAGGTAGCCTTCGCTGCCCATGATCTCGACGCCGTCGTAGCCCGCCTTCTGCGCGAGCTGAGCGCATCTCGCGTAGTCGCGGATGGTCGCGCGCACGCCGCGGCCGCTCAGCGCGCGGGGCTTCCAGGGCGTGATGGGCGACTTCACTTCCGATGGCGCGACGGCGAAGGGGTGGTAGCTGTAGCGGCCGCCGTGGAGGATCTGCAGCGCGATCTTGCCGCCCGCCTCATGCACGGCGCGCGTCACCTTCCGGTGCTTGCCCACCTGCCAGAACCAGCTCAACTGCGCGCCGAAGGGCATGAGGCGACCGCGCAGGTTCGGCGAGATGCCGCCGGTCACGATGAGCCCGACGCCACCCGCCGCGCGTTCGGCGTAGAAGGCCGCCATCTTGTCGAAGCCCTTCGGCTCCTCCTCCAGACCCGTGTGCATGGAGCCCATGAGCACGCGGTTCTTCAGCGTGGTGAAGCCGAGATCAAGGGGTTCGAGCAGGCGCGGATAGGGCATGAAGACTTAAACCACAGTTCCCGCTCTTCGGGCAGGGGCGACTTCGGGTAGGTCACCCTGGCCTCGGGGGAGCGCCCTCAGGATTCGAGCTGGCGGCTGGAGATCTCCACCGAATCCCCCGCCGACCGCCGCGCCGCGCGCTGAAAGGCGCGGTAGAGCGCGTACTCGTCCACCGCCACTTCGGGGTGCAGCTCCCGCACCGCCGAAGCCAGCGCCCGGCGCAGCTCCGGGGCGAGCTGTTCGAAGAGGCCGTCCAGTTTCACGCGGGGCATGGGCGCTCCTAAGGATGAACAAGGATAAGCCCGCTCTCACGGCTCCAAGGTGCGCTCGATGCGCAGGTCCGGCACGAGCCAGATGAGGCCAACGGCGACGAAGAGGAGGATGGCCGCCAGCGGTTGCCAGCAGGCCAGCACGATGGCGGCGGTGTAGATCCCGAGCGAGAGCTTGCCCTTGAAGTCGGCGCCGATGGCCTTGGCGAGGGCCGATCCCGTGCCGTGGTGGGCCAGCAGGGCGCGCACGAGGAGGTAATAGGCGAGCGCCGCCATCCACAGCACCGCGCCATAGAGGACGACGGTGTGGGGCGCGAAGCGGTTCTCGGCCATCCAGCCCGTCACGAAGGGCACGAGCGAGAGCCAGAAGAGCAGGTGCATGTTGGCCCAGAGCACGCGCCCGTTCACCTTCTGCGCCGCCTGCAGCAGGTGGTGGTGGTTGTTCCAGTAGATGCCCAGCATGAGGAAGCTGAGGGCGTAGCAGAGGAAGGGCAGCAGCACCGGATGGAGGTCCGCCCACGCCGCGCCGTGCGGCGCCCTCAAGTCCAGCACCATGATGGTGATGAGGATGGCGAGGACGCCGTCCGAGAAGGCTTCAAGGCGGGTTTTGTGCATGGGGATCCTGGAGCTTGGACGAGGATGGCAGCAGGACTAACTGAAATGGAACTGTGATGCGCGCTGATGAACGCTGATGCCGCAAAGGACGCGAAGAAAAGCTTTCACCACGGAGGCGCAGAGACACAGAGGGGACGAGACACATCGTCGGCCAGGGCTGGGCGGGATGCGGCAGCGGCGCATCCACGCTTTTGGGCGTGAGGGCGCCGCTGCCGCATCCTGCCTCGTTCGCGCGTACGCGCGAACGCCGCCGCGTCGCGGCGGGCCCTGGCCTGGTGGGTCGGCGCGCCTCCGCTGCCCTCCGCTCCTCCGCGAACTCCGCGTAATGGGTTTGATCGCCGCGTGGTGTCTGCGAGCATCACCGTTGATTGCTTTTCGTTCTTGCGAAAGTGATACTTAAGTATCATATTTGGGCATCGAGGCCACCATGCTCACCAACCTCCAACCCGTCACCGAAGTGAAACGCCGCGCCACAGAGCTCATCAAGGAGCTCCAGGAGACGAAGCAGCCCATGCTCATCACCCAGCACGGGCGCGCCGCGGCCGTGATGATGGACATCGAGAGCTACGAGCTCATGCAGCGGCGCATGGAGATCATGGAGGCCATCGCCCAGGGCGAGCGCGCGCTCGCGGAAGGCCGCATGATCCCCCATGAAACCGTGATGAAGGAGCTGCGGGCCAAGTTCGGGCGGCCCAAAGCCAAGCGCGGCGCATGAGCCTCCGCCTCATCTGGACCGAGCCCGCCCGGGCCGGGCTTGAAGCGGTCCTGGCCTTCATCGCCATGGACAATCCGGATGCCGCGGAAGCCCTGCTCGCGCGGGTCATCGCGGGCGTCGAACGGCTCGCCGAGCATCCCGCCTCGGGTAGACGCCTACCCGAACGGCCCAAGGAGCCCTACCGCGAACTCGTCCTGCCCCCATGCCGGATCATCTACAAGCGCGTCGGCCCGCAGATCGTGTTGCTGACCGTCGTCCGCAGCGAACGGAACTTCAGCCCGGATTGGCTGAACTGAAGAGGATGCACATCTGCACACCCCCAAACGCTTCATTACCTACTGCCGATAGTCCTCTACAGTAATACCCACAGACGAAATCTTCGTCTCGTCCGTGGGTATGAAAAGAGAGAAATACGATTTCTGACCGGCCAACAAAACAGGAATGTCCGTTGTGCCGATTGTCAATTCCTTTGTGCCGGTTTTTTTGATTGCGCCTTTGACCCTCACCACTGTCATAGGCATGGAAGTCAGATTCCCGATGAGGCCATTAACCTGAAATCCGTTCTGCTTGTAGGTCGTAGATATCTTGGCGACATAGAAAAACTGGTTCACTGTTTGACGGAAATCTTGGCCCAAATCAAACCACACATAACTCCAGGCCGGATCTGGTTCCCACGGTGCATTCTGCTTCGCCTCGACATCCGCAAGAGCCTTCTCTAGATCAGCAATCTTCTTTTCTTGTTCATGATTGCCGCATCCAATCATCGAGTTGGCAAACACGATCAGCATCATGGCTGCAATAGATGAACGCCTCATCAACACCTCCTCTTTTGCAGTTCAAATTGATCACACATCTTAATACCTCTACGCCAGCGGCTCCTCGTGCTTGCACTGGGGGCAGACGAGGACCTGGATGGGGTCCTTGCCTCTCGGCTTGCGGGTCTTTTCGCCCATCCAGGGGTTCTTGCAGGCGGGGCAGGTTTTGGCGGTCGGCTTGTCCCAGGCGGTGAAGTCGCACTTGGGGTAGTTGGTGCAGCCGTAGAAGA
>CAYYJN010000058.1:2995-13175 GCA_964472275.1 uncultured Solibacteraceae bacterium | reverse complement strand
TTGCTGGGGATAGCGCGAAATGAACAGCGAACATAGACCTGGGTCACTGATAGAGGAACGGTGATACTCGATGTGTGAGGTGGAGCCGAACCAAGCCTCCCGGCGCGTCTCAATGGTTTCGGTGTAGCCGGTTGTTGACCGTCTCCTCATGGTGTGTGCCACATCCGACTTGGGTGCACCCCATTGGTCTGTCAGATGCTGCTCAGAGGCTGCGAACGAGCCTGGATAGAACCTGAGGCTCAGTTCAACCACAACACCATCCTTGGTTGTGATTTTCACCAACGCTTTATCGACATCGGGGGGGAGGATGGTCGGCTGTTTTGAGATTGTTGCGATGAACGAGCCTCTGCGGAGTCCGCCGGAGGCTGAAAAATCGGCGTCAGGAAATTTGTCCACCACCTCTTTTTCCGTCATGCCGAGCTTGAGGCCCTCAAAGGAAACCGCGTCGATCACCTTCTCTTGAGGCACAGATATCTCGCTAGGCGCGCCTCCTGCGAGTGGCGCAATTAGTACTACTGTTGCAATCAGGGCGCGAAAGTACGAGGGCATGGAAGTCCTTTGCGGTCGAGACACGAAGCGTCTTGCGAATGATCATAAGCCAGAACCGGAAGGTGAACGATTCTTTGTCCCTACCACCCTGAGACAATGCCCCATGCCGAACCGCCTGAAGGACTCGCTCAGCCCCTACCTGCTCCAGCACGCGCACAACCCGGTGGACTGGTTCCCCTGGGGGGAGGAGGCGCTGGCGAAGGCGAAGGCGGAGGACAAGCCGATCTTCCTCTCCATCGGCTACGCCGCCTGCCACTGGTGCCATGTGATGGAGCGGGAGAGCTTCGAGAACGAGGCGGTGGCCCAGGTGCTGAACGCGCATTTCGTGCCCATCAAGGTGGACCGCGAAGAGCGGCCGGACCTGGATGATCTCTACATGGACGCGGTGCAGACGCTGACGGGCCGCGGCGGGTGGCCCATGAGCGTGTGGCTCACGCCGGATCTCAAGCCCTTCTACGGGGGCACCTACTTCCCGCCCGAAGCGCGCGGCGGCATGCCGGGCTTCCGCCTGCTGCTGCTGCGCATCGCGGAATTGTGGCGGGAGCAGCGGCTCGATGTGGTGAACCAGGCGGCGGAGCTGACGGAGGAACTGGCGCGGCAGGCGAAGGTGCAGGGCGGATCGGAGTTGCCGGAGGCCAAGGTCTTCGATCGCTTGCTCACCCAGCTCCGGGCCTCCTTCGACGCGGAGTGGGGCGGCTTCGGACCCGCGCCGAAATTCCCGCCCTCCATGGCGCTCGGGCTCCTTCTGCGCCGAGGCATGGAAGGGGATCGCCGCATGGCGCGTCGCACGCTGGACGCCATGCGCGATGGCGGCATGCACGACTGGCTCGGCGGCGGCTTCGCGCGCTACAGCGTGGACACGCGCTGGCTCGTGCCCCACTTCGAGAAGATGCTCTACGACAACGCCCATTTGGCCGTCGCGTACCTGGAGGCCTTCGAGGCCATCGGCGATCCGCGGGACGCCGCGATCGCGCGCTCGACGCTGGATTACCTGCTGCGCGATCTGCGCGACGAGGCGGGCGGCTTCCACGCCTCCGAAGACGCGGATAGCGAAGGCGAAGAAGGCAGATTCTATGTCTTCACGCCCGGTGAGGTCCGCGAAGCGCTGGGCGAAGATGCCGCTCGCTTCTGCGCCGCCTATGGCATCACGGAGGGCGGCAACTTCGAGCACGGCGCGAGCGTCGTCCATCGCTTCTCGTCGAAGGCGGATCTTCCACCCGAGGATGACGCGCGCCTGCGCGAAGACCTGCGCCTGTGGCGCGACCGGCGCGTGCGCCCGGGCAAGGACGACAAGGTGGTCGCGAGCTGGAACGGCCTCGCCCTTTCCGCCTTCGCCAAGGCGGGCGCCGTGCTGGACGAGCCGCGCTACCTGGACGCCGCCACCGCCTGCGCGGCCTTCATTGAACGCGAACTTTGGAAGGGCGATCATCTGTTGCGCGTCTTCCGGCGCGGACAGGCCGCGACGCCAGGTTTTCTAGAGGATTACGCGGCCGTGGCGCTGGGTCTCGTGGATCTCTTCGAGGCCGTCTTCGATCCGCGTTGGTTGCGACTCGCGGAAAGAATCGTCGAAACGATGCGCGCCCGTTTCGAAGACGCGGACCAAGGCGGCTTCTTCGCCACGGAAGCGGGGCAGGGCGACATGCTCATCCGCCTCAAGCCTGGCTTCGATAGCGCGCTGCCCAGCGGCAACACGCTCGCGGCCCGAGCGCTGCTGCGGTTGGCGCGGCACCTCGAACGCGCGGATTTTCAAGCCTCCGCCGAGCGGACGCTCGCCTGCTTTGGCCCCTGGATGGAGCGGGCGCCGCGCGCCTTCCCGGGCATGCTCGGCGCGTTGGACGCCGCGCGGTCCGAACCCATGGAGCTCGTCGTGATCGGCGAGCTTTCGCATCCCGCCGCCAAGTCCTTGCTGCGGGAAGCGCGGTCGCGTTTTCTTCCGAACGCGATCATCAGCTGCGCCGCGCCCGGCTCGGATCTTCCGCTCCATCAGGGGCGCGGCCTCGTGGAAGGCGCTCCCGCCGCATTCGTGTGCAGGGGCCGCACTTGCTCCGCGCCGGTCACCACACCAGAGGCGTTGGCATCCCTGCTGCTTTGACGAAAACGCCTTCGTCAAAGATCCTCTTGCAGGGCGCGGCGCGGAGCCCATGCTGAAGGCAGGGTGAAACAACCAATTCGTTTCATTCACCAATGGGGCGACCCTATCCGCCAGCCCCTTCCGGCACCGCTTCGGAGGTGACCGCGACACACACCAGGGCGCCAGTGGGCGCCCTTTTCGTTGCGCGAAGGGTGCCCTTCAGGAAGTCTGGACGCAGGAACACCGCGCATGACTTCGGAGCCCATCCCCTTCGCCAAGGTGGCCATCTCGCCGGTGGCCTATTACCAAGAGGCTTGGTCTCGGGTGAAGGACCGCTACGGGCTCTTCTTCGGCATCTGCGCGGTGGGGCTGCTGCTGGGAAGCGTCGCCCCCTTCGGTCTTCTGCTGGGTCCGATGATGTGCGGCATCTACCTCTGCTTCCGTGCTCAAGCCCAAGGCGAGCCGATCGCCTTCGACCTGCTCTTCAAGGGCTTTGACTTCTTCGGCGAAGCGTTTGTGGCGTCCTTGATGATGGTGATCGCCAGCTTGGCGGTGATGCTGCCGCTCATGACCGTGGGTCTGCTGGCCTTCTTCGGAATGGCCTTCGCCGGGGCAGCGGCCGGCGACGCCGCTCGGGACGCCGTGCCCGCCTTCGGGCTCATGGGCTGCGGGCTGATGATCGCCTGCTTCGTCCTGGTGATCCTGCTATCCGCGCTCATCGGCGTTCTCTTCGCCTTCGCCTATCCGCTCATCATGGATCGCCGCATGAAGGGCCTGGACGCCGTGAAGCTCAGCATTCAAGCCGCCCGGGCGAACCTCGGCGGGCTGATCCTCCTCGCCCTCGCCAACGCCCTCGTCAACCTGGTCGGTGTCCTTTGTTGCTATGTAGGCGCCTTCCTGGTGCTGCCCCTCACGCTTGGCACCCACTGGATCTGCTACGAACGGGTGTTCGGAATGAGGGAATCGCATTCGTAAGTGAATCACCCATTTGGAGATGGCTTACTCGCATTCGGCTGTCACGCTCAACATGACAAAAAATTACGCGAGTATGCCTTTTACGCAATGTGATGGCCATAGCGAAGCCCTTCCGTTCACCGAGATCACCTAACACGCGGAATTCCATCCCTGCGCCGGGAACCGCTTGCATGGGCATGTTTCAGTTGTTGAAGTCTTAGATATTGCTTGTATTTGCGTAATGTATCATCATGGCTTCATGCGAAGGAAGAAGCAGGAACACCCCGAACTCCGTAAATCCGAAATCGTCCAAGAAATCCCATTGGCCTGCGCTGATGAAACGGCCGCCGTCGAATTCCTGGAACAGCAGCGATGGCAAGGTTGCCCCCTGTGTCCGCACTGTGAATCCGACCAGGTGTATCAGATGAAGGACGCGGCCACGGGCCAGCGGAACCATCGCTTCCTGTGGCGCTGCTATGGCTGCCGGAAGCAGTTCACGGTGCGCGTCGGCACCGTGTTTGAAGAATCCCGGCTGCCGTTGCGGCACTGGGTGTTCGCATTCTGGATGTCCGCCGCCGGAAAGAACGGCGTGTCGGCGCGGGAAATCCAGCGGCACTGCCAGATCACCTACCGCGCCGCCCTGTTCATGCTGCACCGATTGCGGCTCGCGATGGCGCCAGATGCCGATGCAGAACCATTGGACGGGATCGTGGAAGCCGACGAGGTCTACATTGGCGGTAAGCCCCGGTTCCGTGGCCAGTCCAAGCGTGGGCGCGGTACCCGCAAAACCCCGGTGTTCGCTTGCGTGTCCCGCCAAGGCCAGGTGCGGGCGAAGGTCATCACGGATGTCACCGCCGACACGCTTCAGACGGCCATCCGGGAAGTCGCAGCGCCCACGGCGCAGATCGTCACGGACGACCACACGGGCTATCACGGAGTGGGCAGGCACTTCACAGGCGGCCACGAATCTGTGAATCATTCCAAGAAGGAATACGCCCGCAAGCCAGCGGAAGGTTCCACGGCACCGACGATCCACACGAACACCATCGAAGGCTTTTTCAGCCTGCTGAAGCGCGGGCTTCATGGCACCTATCACGCCGTTTCAAAGAAGCACCTGCCGCGCTACTTGGCCGAATTCAGCTTCCGCTACAACCACCGGACGCTGAACGATGGCGAACGCGTTGTCTACCTGATCCAGTCCGCCAGCGGCAAGCGCCTGCTGTATCGCGAGCCAGTGGCGTCGGCTGAAAAGCCTTGATTCGCTTGTCAAAGAGCGTCCCAGCTCTGTAAGGTCAGTGGTGGCCCCGACGGGATTCGAACCCGCAAATCCTGCCCGGACGGCCGCTTCCAAAGCGGCTGCGGTTACCAGTTTCGCCACGAGGCCATTGATCTACCGCAGGGACGCTTTCGCGCCCCTGCGTCCTTGCTGTCCGCGCTTCAGAGCACGCGGATCCAGATCGTCACGGGCCAGCCATCCGGCGTGCCCCGGATCCAGCCGGAACGGGGATTCCGAATGGACCAGGTCTGGATGGGCACCCAAGTGCCGGGTCGGTTGGGCGGTTCGTCGTCGAAGTAGGCCATGGGCCGCCTCCTGAAGAAGGAAAAAAGTTGAGAATCCTTCTGGAAGGCCCCACAATGACCTTGCTGTGTAAGGTCTGTGGGTCATTCCATCAGGCGTTTTAGAAGCGGCCACCCCTGCAACGGGTGGCCGCTTTCCCTTTCGGGCGCTGTATAAGGCTGGATGTGGGCTAGGTCATGGTGTCCTCCTGGGGGTTCGGGATGCCTGCGGACTTCCACATCGCAAGGCCCCACCGACCTTCACCAAACAGCGTAAAGACAGTTGGCCGGGACTGGAGCACCCGGTACAGCGTCCACCGGGACTGTTCCAGGGACTGATCACCCAAGTAAGGAAAGCCGCCCCAGCCTTCTTCGCGCAGTGCCGCATCCAAGACTTCAGCCTTGGCAGGACGGCCGGTCCTGGTGAAGTAGGCACGGGCACGGTCCGCCGTCGCGCTGTTGATCTGCCGAATGCTCTGCGTGGCCGCTTCAGCTTGGTCGGTCGGAACCGGGGTCGGGATGGCCGACGATGAACTGGCCACTGCGGGAAGTGGGGTCGGAAACACATTGATGGACGCCATGAAGGGGGTCCAGTCTTCCAGGGGGGTGCCCTTGAAGGCGTCGGGGACGAGCTTCTTCGTCTGGACCACCCACTGTTGGCGTTCAAGCCAAGCCGGATAGCGTTCCGCCGCGTGGCGGATCAATCCATCGTCCTGCAAGAACTCAGCGATAATGGCCTGGATGGCCTGCAAGGGAAGGACGGGGTCCATGTGCTTCTCCTTCTTCATGCGTTGAGGGTTGCACGGTCGTCCTTCCGGTACAAGATGAATCTTCAAGAATTTTCAAGGATTGAATCCGTGACCAAAAAGCTTCCAGGACTGGAACCCTTACGGGTCAAGATCCAAGGTGACTGGGTCGAAGCTGTGGCCAAAGCCCTGCAGAAACGGCGTCCAGAAGGCGGCTGGCCCAAGCCGGAACCCCCATCACAGCGGGCCCCCAAGACCCTTCGGAACAGGAAGAAGAAGCCCGAATAGCCGACCTTCTGGACCGGCCCTGCTTCAGGCCATCAGCAGCTTGGGCTGGGCACCGGGACGAGCTTCAAGATTGATGGATTCACCTTTTCGGATCCGTTCATGGATGTCGGCCATCACCGATTCCGGGGCTTCCTTGGACAGGAACCGGAAGGACGACGCGGCCAGATAGTCCAGATCCATGTCGAAGGCCATCCAGCGCCGGCCTTCGACTTCCGCCACCATACCGGTGGTGTTCGACCCGGCGAATATGTCTACGACCAAGTCACTGGGGTCCGTCAGCATCCGGATGAAGAATTCAGGCAGCTTCGCGGGAAAGCGGGCTGGGTGGCCTTTCACGCCTACAGCCTTGCATGCGCCCAGGTAGACCCCGTTGCTTTCAGTGTTGGGGATCTGCAGCAGGTTGCTGGGGATCGCGCCGCCGTTGTCCTTGCCGAAGCTCGCGCCAATGTCATGCCCGGACGGCCGCTTCCCTGGGGAATAAAAGGCGGCGGGGTCCTCCAGCAGTTTCTTCATGCGCGGGCTGTAGTCCGCCAGCACCTTCGACACATCGGCCTTGGGCCATTCGGTCTTGCTGAACCACCACAGGGTGTTCACCGTGTCCTTGGCCCGCAGCTTCCGCTTGTTCACCCATTCGATGGGTGACGGCAGCTTCGATGGGTTGTGCCAGAAGAATTCCTGCGCGAGGTGGAACCCGACCTCGTCACAAAAGCGCAGCAGCACCCGGAACTGGTAGAGGCTGCGGGTGGGGACGCCCTTCTGATAAGCACCGCCCAGATCCAGCACGAAGCTGCCATCCGGACGCAGCTTCTGGAACACCAGCCGCGCGAAAGCCGTCAGCCAGTCCACATAGTCGGACTGATCCTTGTTGCCATATTCCTTCTGTCGCTGCAGCGCGAAGGGCGGGCTGGTCATCACCAAGTTCACGCTGTCGTCGGGTAGCTTGGCCAGCAGATTCAGCGAATCGCCATGGAACGCACCGCCCAGGGCCGTGGTGTAGGCCGGGGCTGCGTCGATCTGGATGGGTTGCGTCATTGTCTTGCTCTCGTGCAGCCTATAGGGTGTAGATTCAAAAGCGGCGGTCCGGAGAGGATTCCTCCATGCCGTCCCGACCCGCCCATGGTACAGCCCGTGCGCTGTTTGCGATCAACCTTCGCAAAGCGCGGTTGGCCAAGGGCCTATCCCAGGAAGCATTGGCTGATCTGGCGGGTCTCCATCGAACCTATGTCGGCTGCGTCGAACGGAACCAAAAGAACATTTCCATCGACAGCATGGAACGCCTTGGGAAGGCCCTCGGCGTCGAACTGAAGGATCTGCTGGACCGGGGGAAGGCATGAAGCCGCACCCCGACAAGAAGATCCTGGACGAACTATTCCCATGGATCCTTCAGTATCAAGCGTTAGCGTCCAAGCACGGCATCGACGACATCTTTCAGGACAACGGCGGCAAGATCCTCCAGGTCATCCTGACCCTCGGACTCAGCACTCTGAAGGGACGGGAAGGCAACGACGCACGGGACGATGACGGGAACGAATTCGAACTGAAGACCGTCAATAGCAAGAAGACCGGCAATGTATCGACACACCACCACTTGAATCCGGTGATTCTGGCCAAATACCGCAAGGTTGACTGGTTCTTTGCGGTCTACGAAGGGATCGTTCCGAAAGAAATCTACAAGGTTGCGCCGGAAGCCCTAGAACCCTACTTCTCCCGATGGGAAAAGAAGTGGCATGACGAAGGCGGGAAGGACATCAACAACCCCAAGATTCCCGTCCGGTTCGTCATGAAGCACGGGAAGAAAGTCTTTCCCTAAGCTGACAGTTTAAATGTGGTTTTTTGAAGCCACTGCCGACTTGAATCTGATGCTGTTCCCACTAGATTGCGTAAAAGGCATACTCGCGAAAAATTAATTTTTGGAAGGATGTTTGGACATTGTGGTGACGATCGGGGATTTTCTAAGATCGTCTTTACAGTTCATGTCCTAACTCCTAATTGACCGGGTGCCCTCTTCGGAAGGCACTTTTCATGTGGATCCAAAGCCCCAGCCGCCAGGCCGGGCGTAGCTCTACCCGCACAGGCTTCGTCCTTACCCGCACCACCCCCACCCCCACCCCCCTAACCCCACTCCAAGGAGCAGCAACATGAAGTTCCGTTCCGCCCTTCTCGCCGCCGCCGCTTTCGCGACGGTGGCTGCAGTCGCCGCCGATGGTCAGGGCAAGCCCGAGATCATCCGCCACCGCGTCAACGATCAGGCCCAGGCCGTCAACGGGTACAACCCGACCTTCGGCTCCACCACTCCCCTCGGCTCGCGCCAGAAGCTGAGCTATCACGGCGGCCCTGTCTTCGGCACGCCCACGGTCTACATCGTGTGGTACGGCAACTGGGCCCAGAGCAACGGCTCCGACAACGCCGCCGGCCAGCAGATCCTCCGCGACTTCTTCGGCGCCATCGGCGGTTCGCCCTACTTCAAGATCAACGCGACCTACACGGGTTCCGCCACGGCCATCACCGGCAATGTCACCTGGAGCGGCAAGGAGGCTTCCGCCGGCTACTCCTACGGCACGGTCCTCAGTGACGCCAACATCCAGTCCATCGTGGCGGACGCCATCAACACCGGCGGCCTGCCCGAGGACGCCAACGGCATCTATTTCGTGATGACCTCCTCCGATGTCAACGAGTCCTCGGGCTTCTGCAGCCAGTACTGCGGCTGGCACACCAAGGGCACGATCAACGGTCAGAGCATCGCCTACGCCTTCATCGGCAACGCGGCCCGTTGCATCACCTCCTGCGCCGCCCAGAGCACCAGCCCCAACGGCAACGCCGGTGTGGATGGCATGGTTTCCGTGACGGCCCACGAGCTCGAAGAGGCCACCACCGACACCAACGCTGGCTGGTACGCCCGCTCCGGCTCGGAGAACGGCGATGACTGCGCCTGGACCTTCGGCGCCACCTATCAGGTGAGCAACGGCTCCTACGCCAACATGAAGCTGGGCACCCGCGACTTCCTCATCCAGCGCAATGTGAAGATGCAGTCCAACGGCCAGTACTGCCAGCTCCAGTAGGCTGAACGCAGGACAATGGGAGACCCGTCGGCGCGAGCCGGCGGGTCTCCGCCTTCAACTCCTCCCGCAGGTTCCCCATGAAGATCCGCTCTCTCCCCGTTTTCCTCGCCCTCGCGGTCCTGCCACGGCTGTTCGGGCAAAGCGCGCCCAAGCCGACTCCCGTGGAAGAGCAGATCCAGGCGCTCCGGGAAGGCCAGGCCCAGATCATGCGGGAACTGGAAGAACTCAAGGAGCTGGTGAAGAAGAACGGCGCCGCCACGGGTCCGGCCATCCACGGCCAGCCCCAGGCCCACATCGTGGCCAATGTCTTCGGCGAACCCTTCGAGGGCGACGCGAAGGCGCGCGTGGCCATCATGGAATATTCGGATTTCGATTGCCCCTATTGCGGCCGCTACGCGCGGGAGATCTACCCGAAGCTGAGGGACGCCTACATCAAGACCGGCAAGGTCAAATACTTCTTCCGCGATCTGCCGCTGGAGGAGCACCCCCAGGCGGGCTTCAAGGCCAACCTCGCGCGGCTCGCCGGTGAGCAGGGCAAGTTCTGGGAAGCCCACGACTGGCTCTTCGCCCATCAGACGCCCATGGACGCGAAGGGTGAAGATCTCTTCGCCGAAGAGTTGAAGTTGAACCGCGCCAAGATCGGCACGGGAGCGGAGGACGGCAAGTACAACCCCGTCATCCAGGCCAGCATGAATTCCGCGCGGCACTACCAGATCAGCGGCACCCCCGCCTTCATCATCGGCACGCTGAGCGAGGACGGCCGGATCTTCACCGCCGACAAGGTCTTCATGGGCGCGCAGACCCTCGATGGCTTCAAAGAAATCCTGGATGGCCTGCTTCAGCCTTCTACCCGCGGCTCGTCGTCCTCCGACGCGGCCTCGAACCCGGCCTCGAAATCCGCTCCGGCGGCGGTCCCTTCGGAAGGCTCGACCTGCGGCTGAATCACGAGCGCGCGC
>CAYYJN010000058.1:0-2895 GCA_964472275.1 uncultured Solibacteraceae bacterium | reverse complement strand
TCCGGCGGCGGTCCCTTCGGAAGGCTCGACCTGCGGCTGAATCACGAGCGCGCGCTCGGGATCGCGGGAAACTAACCCTCCAGATCCCGCCGGAGATGCCGGAACAGCAGGCGGAATTCGAGGATCAGGGGCCGCGCCGCGAGCAGGATGAGGAAGAGGGCGAGGGGCACGGTCGTCTTGAATCCCACATGGCGGAATCCGATCGCCCCGGCGATGCCGCCCGCGATGAAGGAGGCCAGGAGCAGGCCGACGAGCTTGAGATGGGCGCGATCGGCGCGGATGATCGGGGCGTCTTTCAAATCCGGCGAGTTCCAGTAGAAGAGCTTGGCGAGTTCAATGCCGAGGTCCGTCACATTGCCGGTCATGTGCGTCGTGCGCACCACGGCGCCGCTGATGTTCGTCGTGACGGCGTTGTGCATGCCCATGATGAAGCAGAGCAGGGCAGTGGCTTCGGGAAGGCCGAGGCGGATTTTCACATCCAGCCGCGCGCCCAGGTAGCCGAAGGCGAGCAGGAAGCAGGACTCGACCAGGAGGCTCAAGGCGTAGCGGCTCCGCATCCGGTGGCGTTTGCCGTAGGCGACGAGGATGGTGGAGAGCGCCGCGCCAGCGACGAAGCAAAGCATCATGGCGAGGAAGGACAGGGCGGTCCAGAAGTCGCCCAGCGCCGTGTCATCCGAGAGACTGGAGACGACGCCCGTCATGTGGGAGGTGTAGCGCCCCACGACGAGGAAGCCACCGGCGTTCACCGCGCCCGCCACGAAGGCCATGGACCAGGCGAGCTGGCGGTTCATGCTCGCCGTGCGCGCGTCGCCTTCGCGGGTAATGGCCTCGAAGCGTCCAGGCAGCGCTTTGAGGACGCCGAGCACCGAGGCTTGGGCCTCCGCCGGGTCCAGCGAGCGGCGCAGGTGCCGCACCACATAGCGTTCGGCGAGAGCCTGCAGGTAGCGCGGAATACGGCGCATCAGGCGCGCCTCTTGCTGAGGCTGAGAAAAGATTCGGTCCGGGACGCTGGCATCCTCTGATGCTAGCGTCCCAGATCCGGATTCTGGTTAGGGCTTTGGTTGCTTGGCGTCGAGGAAGTCGTTCACCATCGGGACGATGATGGGCATGCGCTGCATCAGCGTCACATGCGTCGTGGCGGGCAGGATGGCCAATCGCGAGGCGGGAAGCGGCCTGAGGTCGCCGTGGATGCCGCCTCCTTTCATGCGGAACATTTCCGCGACATGCTCGAGCCGGACCCCATCCGAGTCGCCAAAGATGAAGAACATCGGCGCCGTGGTGGCCTTCAGTTGATCGTCGCTAATGTCGCGCCCCTTCGAATCCATGGCGAGGAGCCGCTTGACGAACTTCGGGAAATCGTCCGGATTCGGGCTCAACCTCTTGTACTCGGTTTCGATGGGCGAGCCTTTGAAGGCGTCCGCGGTGAGTGTCGCGAGCGCGTCCTGCCCTTCCTGCACCGCGCCATCCCGGCGGAGCATGGACGAAATGACGACCACCTTCCGCACTTTGTCCGGATGGCGGATCGCGCACCGCATGGCCACGCCGCCGCCCATGCTGTATCCGATGAGGTCCGCGCGTGGGATTTTTAGGTAGTCGAGCAGCGCCGCCACATCGTCGGCGAGGTTTTCGTAGGTAATGTCGCGGGGGATGTCCGCCGTGCGGCCATGGCCCTGCATTTCGACGGCGATCACTTTCCGCGTCTTGGAGAGCTCGCCGATCCACCCGGTCCAATTGTTGGTGATCGTCATGAACGCGCCGTGGAGCAGCACCACCGGATCGCCGCTCCCGTGGACCTCGTAGTACATCTTGAGTCCATTCACCGGGGCGTAACCCGTCGCGGGTGGTTGCTGCGCCACGACGGCGGCTGGCAGAAGCATCGTCAGGAGAAACGCCGTTGTCTTCATGTTGGACCTTTCCTTTTGGGGAGGGTGAAGATGCGGCTCCTAGGCTATTCGCCGTGGGCCGCGGCCAGGTGCGCGTCGAGCTGCTCGAAGGTGCCGACGAGGCCCTGCGCCATGCCGGCCATGCCCACTTCGAAGGCTGCGGCGACCGCGTCGCTGACCTCGAAGGTCTCCTTCTTGAAGGTGAGGATCGTCTGTCCATCGCGCTCCTCGAAGGTCAGGGTGGACAGCGTCTCCAGGGGCCAATCCGGCATCATGGGATGGGGTTTGACCCGACCCTCGGCGTCCGAGAAGGATTGGACGACCACCAGCTTTGACGGCTCGACGATCTCCCGGAACTTCCACAGGCTCCAGCCCTCTTTGCCATCGGGCATGCGCCAGCAGTGATGGAAGGTTCCGCCGGGGCGCAGGTCCATCTTGTGGACGATCATGGGCCAGCCCTTGGGGCCGAACCACTGCGCGAGCCGTTCGGGCTCGGTCCAGGCTTTCCAGACGAGCGCGCGGGGCGCCTGGAAGGTGCGGGTGATCGTGAATTCCTTGTGCTGGGTCACGGCGGTCTCCGGGGTGAGGGTTGGGTGGGTGGTGAGGTCAGGGTTTGCGGCGGGCACGGGGCTTCTCCTTCTTCTGAAGCTCCTGGAGGTAGACATCCAACTGATCGAAGTTCTCCTCCCAGAAGCGGCGGTAGTGCTCCATCCAGTCCGCCACCTCCCGCAGCGGCTTGGCCTCCAGGCGGCAGGGGCGCCACTGGGCCTCGCGGCCGCGGCTGATGAGGCCCGCCTTCTCCAGCACCTTGAGGTGCTTGGAGATGGCCGGGAGGCTCATGTCGTAGGGCGCCGCCAGCTCCGTCACCGTGGCCTCCCGGCGGCTAAGGCGGGCGAGGATGGCCCGCCGCGTGGGGTCGGCGAGGGCGGCAAAGGTGGCGTCGAGCCGGTCGGAGGTGGGAGGCATGTGGTTTACCGTCAGGTTAAATAACCTAGTGGTTAAGTATGGCGAG
>CAYYJN010000057.1:0-13993 GCA_964472275.1 uncultured Solibacteraceae bacterium | reverse complement strand
TCTAGCGACGGAAGGAGGACTCGTCCTTGTCGTCCAGACCGCCCGCGGCGAAGTGCAGGACGCGCTGGACGCCTTCTGCCGTATCGGCCGGAGCCATGGCGCGGCCCTGCTCATCGGGGCCGATCTCCACCGTCGGGGGCATAGGGCTTCACCGCGGAGGCGCGGAGAACGCTGAGAAATGATGGCGTTCAGGAGCCATCTCTTCTCTGCGCCCTCCGCGCCTCGGCGGTGAATGATTTCTAGCGGCGGTAGACGGATTCGTCCTCGTCGTCCAGGCCGCCGGCGGCGAAGCGCAGGACGCGCTGGACGCCTTCGCCCGCGTCGCCCGGCGCGACGGCGCGGCCCTGCTCGTCGGGGCCGATCTCCACCGTCTGGGGCATGCGGAAGAAGTCCTCATCCGGCGGCGGCGCGTAGCTGACCTGCGGCTCGACGCGGTAGAGGTAGGAGACGATCTCGTCCTCATAGCCGAAGCGCATCTGCTCGAAGTAGTCGTAGGACTCCTTCTTGTACTCCACCAGCGGATCCTTCTGGCCGTAGCCCCGGAAGCTGATGGCCTCCTTCAGGTGGTCCATGACCAGCAGGTGCCGCTTCCAGGCCGCGTCAATGACCTGGAGGATGGCGACGCGCTCGTGCCAGCGCAGGATCTCCGGCGCGCCGAGCCGTTCTTCCTTTGCCTGATAGGAGTTGATGACGGCCTTCGCGAGAAGCGCGCGGGCCTCGGACTGGCTCAGGCCTTCCGCCGCCGACCAGTCGAGCTCCTGGGCGGAGAAGAGCTGCTCCATGCGCTCCTTCAGGGCCGGGATGTCGCGCTCGCCCTTCTCGGGCATGAAGTCGTTGACGAGGCCTTCGATGATCTCGTCGGTGATGCGGAGGACATAATCCTTGGTGTTGCCCTTGAGGATCTCCGTGCGCAGCCCATAGAAGAAGATGCGCTGCTTGTTCATCACATCGTCGTACTCGAGCAGGTGCTTGCGGATCTCCAGGTTCTGGGTCTCCACGCGCTTCTGGCTCTTCTCGATGGCGCGGCTGACCATGCCGGCCTCGATGGGCTCGGCGTCGCTCATGCCGAGCGTCTTCATCAGCCCCTGCATCTTCTCGCCGCCGAAGATGCGCATGAGGTCGTCTTCGAGCGAGAGGTAGAAGCGGCTGGAGCCGGGATCGCCCTGGCGGCCCGCGCGGCCGCGGAGCTGGTTGTCAATGCGGCGGCTCTCGTGGCGCTCGGTGCCGAGGATGTGCAGGCCGCCCGCGGCGAGCACCTCGACTTTCTCGGCTTCCGTCTGCCGCTTCATCTCTTCGATGAGCGCGGAGAACTCGGGCGTCTCCTTGCCTTCCTCGTCGTAGATCGCGATGTCCTTCGCGGTCGCCTCGGCCTTGGCGAGGTTCTCGGGGTTGCCGCCGAGCAGGATGTCCGTGCCGCGGCCCGCCATGTTGGTGGCGATGGTGACGGCGCCCTTGCGGCCCGCCTGGGCGACGATCTCCGCTTCCTTCTCGTGGTGCTTGGCGTTCAACACCGTGTGGCGGAGCCCGGCGCGCTTCAGCTCCTCGCTGAGGCTTTCGCTGCTCTCCACGCTGGGCGTGCCCACGAGCACCGGCTGGCCCTTGGCGTGCAGGTTCTTGATCTCCTCCACGATGGCCTTGGCCTTGCCCTGCTTCGTCGCGTAGACGATGTCCGCGTAGTCCTTCCGGATCATGGGCTTGTTCGTGGGGATGACGACCACATCGAGCTTGTAGGTGCTGTGCAGCTCGGCGGCCTCGGTCTCGGCGGTGCCGGTCATGCCGCTGAGCTTGTCGTACATGCGGAAGAAGTTCTGGAAGGTGACGGTCGCGAGGGTCTGGTTCTCGGCGTTGACCTCCACGCCCTCTTTAGCCTCGATGGCCTGGTGGAGGCCGTTGGACCAGCGGCGGCCCGGCATCAGGCGGCCCGTGAACTCGTCCACGATGACCACTTCGAGGCCCTTGCCGTCCTCCTTGGGGCGCACCATGTAATCCACATCGCGCTTGTACATGTGGTGCGCCAGCAGCGCCTGGCTGAGGCCGTGCAGCGTCTCGATGTGCGCCGGATCGTAGAGGTTCGGAACGCTCAAGAGCTCTTCGGCGCGGCGGGTGCCGTCGTCCGTGAGCACCACCTGGCGATCCTTCTCCTCGATCTTGAAGTCCTTCTCCACCGTGAGGCGGGGAACGATGGCGTCAATGCGGTAGTACTTGGAGGTGTCCTCTTCGGACGCGCCCGCGATGATGAGCGGCGTACGGGCCTCGTCAATGAGGATGGAGTCCACCTCGTCCACGATGGCGTAGGGGAAGCCGCGCTGGGTGAAGTCCGCGAGGTCCCACTTCATGTTGTCGCGCAGGTAGTCGAAGCCCAGCTCGTTGTTCGTCGCGTAGGTGATGTCGGAGCCGTAGGCTTCGCGCCGCTGCTCATCAGTGAGCCCGTGCTGGATGATGCCGGTGCTGAGGCCCAGCCATCCGTAGAGGCGCCCCATCCACTCCGCGTCGCGGCGGGCCAGGTAGTCGTTCACGGTGACGAGGTGCGCGCCCTTGCCCGCCAGTGCGTTGAGGTAGAGCGGAAGCGTGGCGGTGAGGGTCTTGCCTTCGCCGGTGCGCATCTCGGAGACGCGGCCCTCGTGGAGCACCATGCCGCCAATGAGCTGCACATCGAAGTGCCGCATCTTGAGCACGCGCTTGGAGGCCTCGCGGCAGACGGCGAAGGCCTCGGGCAGGAGCTGGTCCAGGGCCTCGCCCGCGGCGAGGCGCTCCTTGAAGGCCGGGGTCATGGCCTTGAGATCCTCGTCGCTCAGCGCGGCGACATCCTCCTCCAGCGCGTTGATGAGCTGGACCTTCGCCCAGTACCGCTTCAAGTCCCGCTCGTTCTTGGAACCGAAGACTTTCTTGAGGAGATCATCCATCATCATGGCTGGTCGCTTTCAAATCCGCGTCAAACCGTTGAGTGTAGCGCATTTCGGCCCTCGATCCCAGCCTCGACCACTCGCCGACCCGCCCCCCGAACGCCTTTCCCTTGAGGGATTTAGGGCCTTCCGGCACACTGGAGTTTTGGGATAGGAGAAACCATGGCCCTGGAGCGCACCTTCGCCATCGTGAAGCCGGATGCCGTCAAGGACGGTCACATGGGCGAGATCATCGCCGCCATCGAGAAGAGCGGCCTCGCCATCAAGGGCCTGAAGCTGACCCGCCTGACGCCCGCGATCTGCAAGGGCTTCTACCATGAGCATGTGAGCAAGGGCTTCTACCAGGAGCTCGAGGACTTCATGACCGAAGGCCCCGTCGCCATCCTGGTGCTGGAGGGCGAGAACGCCATCCTGCGCTGGCGCGACCTCATGGGCGCCACCAATCCGGCCAACGCCGCCGAGGGCACCCTCCGCAAGCGCTTCGGCGCGAGCATCGGCCGCAACGCCACCCACGGCTCCGACAAGCCCGAGGCCGCGGCCTTCGAAGTGAGCTACTTCTTCAACGCCTTCGAGCAGATGTAAGCGCCCGGGCCGCCAAGTCCAGGGGTGAGGGCCGCGGATCCGCGGCCCTTTCCTTATCCAGGGGTTGACATCGTCCACGAACCACATAACCATATGGTTGTTTGGTTGAGGGCTCCGTGCGACACCACTTGAGCGACGGCATGATCCAGGAGGCGACGGGGATCTTCTCCGCGCTGGGAGATCCGTCACGGCTCAAAATCCTCCGGGCCCTGCTGGACGCGCGGAAGGCCATGAGCCAGGGCGCGGTGGCCGAGGCGACGGGCCTCAGCCAGGCCAACGCCTCCAAGCACCTGGCCTGCCTCGCGCGGGTAGGTCTGGTGACCCGGCAGCCGGAAGGGACCTCCGTCTACTTCGAGGCTGTGAACCCGCTCGTGAAGGACCTGTGCGGCCTCGTCTGCGATCACGCCGCCGCCCGGACGCGGCGGGCGTACAAGGACCTCGCCTGATTTTTTTAGGAGTAAATATTCTAATATGGTTAAATGTTTGATTTTTACCCTGCCCGCCGCCCTGGTGGCCCAAAGCCAAGGGCTGGCGCTCCCGGAGGCCATCCGCCAGGCCTGGGAGCGCCAGCCGGGCCTCCTCGCCGGGGAAGCCCTGGTGGACCAGGCCCGCGCCGAAGCCGCCGCGGCGCGGGCAGGCCGCCTGCCCACGCTCCAGGCCGAGGCCGGCTGGCGGCGCACGGACGAACCCCTGATGGCCTTCGGGACGAAGCTGGACCAGGGGCGCCTCACGGCCGCGGATTTCGATCCGGCCCGGCTCAACGCGCCCGATCCCATCAGCCGCCTCGGCGCCTCCCTGACGCTGCGCCAGCCCATCTACGCCGGGGGCCGCATCAAGGCGGGCATCGCCGCCGCGCGGGCCATGGCCTCCGCTGCCGGATCAAGGCAGGCCCAGCGCCGTCAAGAGACCGCAGCCGCCGTGGTGCAGGCTTATTTCGGAAGCGAAGCGGCGGCCCAAGGCGCAGCCTACGCCGAGGACGCGCTTCGCCATGCCCAGGCGATGGACACCTTCATCGCCGCCCGGGTCGCGCAAGGATTGATGCTCAAGGCCGACGCGCTGCGGGCGAAAGCCTTCCGCGCCCAGGCCGAGGCCGACCTCGCCCTCGCCCACCAGCGGGAGGCGGAGGCGAGAAACGCCCTCGCTCTGCTCATCGGCGAACCTGCTCCCGAAATCCTGACCACGCCCCTCTCGGCCGCGCCGCGCGCGATGGGAGGAGCCGGAGACCGGCCCGATATCCAGGCCGCGCGATGGGAGGCCGAGGCCGCGTCCCAGGCCGCGAAGGCCGAAAGCGGCAACTTCAAGCCCGAACTGGGCGTGGAGTTGGGCTGGGGCGCCGCCCGTCCCGCCTTCGGCGCCAATGGAACCACTTGGACGAACCTCAGCGTCGGCGCGCGCTGGACCTTCTCCTTCGCGCAGACCCGCAAAACGCAAGCTGCTCACGCCGCCGCGCGCGCCGCCGAAGAAAGCCTCCGCTGGCAGCAGGCCATGGCGGACCGCGACCGCGCCGACGCCTCGGCCGCGCAGGCGGCCGCGGAGGCCCGCGTGAAGGCGGCGGAGGAATCCCTCGCCGCCGCCGAAGAGGCGCGCCGCCTGAACGAGGCCCGCTTCCAGGCCGGCCTCCTGCCCCTGACCGACCGGCTGGACGCCGAAACCCGCCTGGCCGGTGCGCGCGCTTTGCGCCTGTCAAGCCTGCTAGAGCTCCGCACCGCGGAAGCGAGGCAAGCCCTGGCCGATGGCCGCCCCGTGGAAGGAGTCCAGTGATGGCGATGAAACCGATGCTTCCCATGGCGCTCTCCATCTTCGCCATCACGCTCGCGTGCGGCCGCAAGGCGGAGGCTCCGGCCCCCGCTCTGCCCACGGCCCAGGTGCGCCTCGTAGCGGACAGCGCGCCCGGCGGCGGCTGGATCGCGGCCATGCTCGAAGCCAGGGACCAGGCCGTGATCGCCGCTCGCGGCACCGCCTCCGTGAAGGCCGTCCTCGTCCACGAAGGCGACGCGGTGAAGGCCGGTCAGCTCCTCGTGCAACTCGACGACGCCGATCTGCGCGGCGGACGGGACGCCGCCCGCGCCGCGCTGGCCGCGGCCCAGGCCCAGCAGGCCCGCATCGCCTCGCTCTTCCATCAACAGGCCGCGACCCAGGCGGAACTGGATCAGGCGAACACCCTGCTCGCCCAGGCCAAGGCAGGCCTCGCCGCGGCCCAGGGCGCGCTGAGCTACACCGAACTGCGCGCGCCCTTCGCGGGCACTGTCCGCAGCCGCGGCGTGGATCCCGGCGCCTTCGCGGGCCCGGGCCAGCCTCTGCTCACGGTGGATGGAAGCGGGCTCGAATTGCGCGCGTCGCTTTCCGAATCCGAAGCCGCGGGCCTTAGATCTGGACAGACCCTCGCCTTCGAATCCGATGGCCGCGCGGGCACGGCGAAGCTGCTTGCCCTCGCCAGCGGCGGCGACCCCGCCACGCACCGTCGCGATCTCCGCGCCACCGTGCTCGACCCCATGGATCTGCGACCCGGCGCCTTCGCGCGCATCCAGGTGAAAGGCGCCGTGGAGCCGGATGCGCTCTGGCTCCCGGACTCGGCCCTCGTCCATCGCGGCGGCCTCGTTGGCGTCTTCGTCATCGAGGATGGCCATGCGATGCTGCGCTGGCTGTCGCTCGGCGAAGCGCGCGGCGGCCGCGTGGAGGCGCGCGGCGGCCTCCGGCCCGGCGAAGCCGTGGTGGACCAGCCCGGCGATCTGAAGGATGGCCAGCCCGTGGAGGTGGCCGGTGGCCGCTGAGATGCCCAAAGCCAAGCTAGGCCTCGCGGGCCGCCTCGCGAAGACCTTCCTGCGCAGCAAGCTTTCGCCGCTGCTCGTCGGGGCGGCCATCGCCGCGGGCATCCTCGCCGTGGGCCTCACGCCGCGGGAGGAGGAGCCGCAGATCGTCGTGCCCATGGTGGATGTGCAGGTGCCCGATCCAGGCGCCTCGCCTGCGGAGGTCGAAGCGCAGATCACGACGCCGCTGGAGCGCCGCCTCTGGGGCATCCCCGGCGTCGAATACCTCTACAGCGTGAGCCGCCCCGGCGGCGCGCTCATCACGGTGCGCTTCAAGGTGAACGAGCCGCTGGAGCCTAGCCTCGTGAAGGTGCGGCAGGAGCTGGACGCGCATCCCGAGTTGCTGCCGGGCGGCGCGGGCAAGCCGCTGGTGCGCCTGCTCAGCATTGACGATGTGCCCTTCCTGACGCTCACGCTGCATGGCAAGGACCAGGATCCCGGCCGCCTCCGCGCCCTCGGCGACGAAGTCGCGCGGCAGCTGGCGGAAGTCCCCGGCGCCGCAAAGGTGCAGGTCCTCGGCGGCGCGCCGCGCCTCGTGCGCGTGGTGCCGGACCCCGACCGCCTCCGCGCCCTTGGGCTATCGGTGGGCGATCTCCTGCCCGCGCTCCAATCGGCCCAGGCCCAACTTCCCGCCGGGAGCGTGGAATCCGCCGACCGCCGCACGGCACTGGAAGCGGATGGCGCCCTCGTGCAGGCTTCGGATCTGGACAAGCTCATCATCGCCGTGCGCGGCGGGCGGCCCATCGCGCTGTCCGAAGTGGCGACGGTGGTGGACGGCCCCGACCCCGAGCCCGTCTACGCCTTCTTCGCCACGAGAGCCGGAGGCTTCGAGCCCGCCGTCACCCTCAGCGTCGCCAAGCGCGCGGGCCAAAACGCCACCGAGCTCGCCACCAAGGTTGAGGCCAAGCTGAGGACGCTGGATGGCGGCCTCGTCCCTTCGGATGTGACGGCCACCGTCACGCGCGACTACGGCGAGACCGCCGGGGAGAAAAGCGACGAGCTCATCGAGCACCTGCTCATCGCCACGCTCTCCGTCGTCGCCCTCATCGGCCTCGCCATGGGCTGGCGCAGCGCGGCGGTGGTGGGCATCGCCGTGCCTGTCACGCTGGCGCTGACGCTGCTGCTCACCTACCTCTTCGGCTACACGCTGAACCGCGTGACGCTCTTCGCGCTCATCTTCTCCATCGGCATCCTCGTGGATGACGCCATCGTCGTGGTGGAGAACATTCACCGGCACATGCACCTTCCAGGGCCGCGCAGGAGCTTCGCGCGCACGGTGGTGGAGGCCGTGGACGAAGTGGGCAACCCGACCATCCTCGCCACCTTCGCGGTCATCGCCGCGATCCTGCCCATGGCCTTCGTGCGCGGCCTCATGGGCCCCTACATGCGCCCCATCCCCATCGGCGCCAGCCTCGCCATGCTATTCAGCCTCGCCATCGCCTTCGTGCTGAGCCCCTGGGCCGCGCGGCTCCTGTTCAAGCGGGAAGCCCATCTTCCTGACACCGACGAAAGCGGCCTCCATCCCGCGGATGAAACCTCGGCACCACCAGAACCTCAAAACGACGACGATGCGGAGACCGCGCCCGAAGGCCGCGCGACGAAGCTCTACCGCCGCATCATGGGCGCCCTCATCGCCGATCCGAAGCGTCGGCTGCTCTTCTTCGCGGGTGTGGCGGGACTGCTTGTCCTCGCGGGCTCGCTGGTGGGCTCCGGCCTCGTGAAGGTGAAGATGCTGCCCTTCGACAACAAGGCCGAGTTCCAGGTGCAGGTGGATCTGCCCGCGGGCGCGACGCGCGAAGCCGCCCTGGCGCAAGGCCAGCGTCTCGCGCGGCGCCTCCTTCGGGAAGATTCCGTGAAGGATGTGGAGGTCTACGCGGGAAGCGCCGCGCCCTTCACCTTCGTGGGCTTGGTGCGCCACAGCTTCCTGCGCGGCTCCGACGGCCAGGTGGACCTCCAGGTGAACCTCGTACCCAAAGGCGATCGCTCCGAGCAGAGCCATGCCTTCGTGGCGCGCTTGCGGCCGGAGATGGAGAAGCTGCTGGAACCCGGCGCGCGCATGAAGCTCGTGGAGATCCCGCCGGGACCGCCAGTGCTGGAAACCCTCGTCGCCGAAGTCTATGGCCCCACGCAAAGCGCGCGGGACGGCTACGCGGCGAAGGTGCTGGACGCGTTCCGCTCCGTGCCCGGCATCGTGGATGTGGACAGCTCCCTCAACCCCACGGAACCGAAGATCCGCCTGGTGGTGGATCGCGAGAAGGCCCAGCTCCACGGCGTCGGGCCCGCGATGGTGGTGGAGACGCTCGCGGCGGCGGGACAGGGTCTGCCCCTCGGCACCTTCCCCCCAGGGCAGGGCTCGGAGCTCGTGCCCATGGTGCTCCAGCTCGCCCCCGCGCAACGGACACATCTGGATCAGCTGCTCCAGCTCAGCGTCCCTGGCGCCCGCGGCCCCGTGCCGATCGGCGAGCTTGTGTCCGTGCGGGAAGGCCGTGCGGACGCGGAGATTTTCCACAAGAACCTGATGCCGGTGAGCTATGTCTACGGCGATCTGGCGGGCGCCATCGAAAGCCCCGTCTACGCCCTGCTGGCGCTCAACCGCAAGCTCGACGCGCTCGGCATGAAGGTTCCGCGCTACGGCCTCGCCCACCCGGCGGACACCGAGCGCCTCGCCCTCAAGTGGGATGGTGAATGGCACATCACGCTGGAGGTCTTCCGCGATCTGGGCCTGGCTTTCGCCGCGGTGCTTGTCCTCATCTATGTGCTCGTCGTGGGCTGGTTCGAGGACTTCCGCATCCCGCTCGTGATCCTCGTGCCCATCCCGCTCTCGCTCATCGGCATCCTGCCGACCCACGCGCTGCTCGGCGCCTTCTTCACGGCCACGAGCATGATCGGCTTCATCGCGGGCGCCGGCATCATCGTGCGGAACAGCATCATCCTCGTGGACTTCATCGAGCTGAAGCTCGCGGAAGGCATGCCCCTGGAGGCCGCGGCCGTGGAGGCTGGCGTGGCGCGCTTCCGCCCGATCCTGCTCACCGCCGCCGCCGTCATCGTCGGCTCGCTGGTGATGCTGGCGGATCCGATCTTCCAGGGCCTCGCCATCAGCCTCACGGCCGGTTCCATCGCGGGCGCCCTGCTCTCCATCCCGGCCGTGCCGGTGCTCTATGTCCTGGCCGCCCGCGGCGGACGCGCCGCCGCCATCCAGCGCCGGGCCTCCCTCCAACCCCAACCCTGAAAGGACATCCCATGACCATTGACCGCATCGTCCACGCCGTGGCTGGCGCCTTCATCCTCGCGAGCCTGCTGCTGGCCCACTTCGTCCATCCCGCCTTCCTCTGGTTCACCGCCTTCGTCGGCGCGAACCTCTTCCAGAGCGCCTTCACCGACTGGTGCCTGATGAGCCGCATCCTTCGCAGGCTCGGTGTCTCGGAAGGCTCCGCCGCGTGCGGGCTCGGGAAGGCGAAAGCCTGAGAGAATGGTCTCCATGCCTCCCTTCGTCTGGTTCATCCTCGGCGCGGTCGCGCTCTTCGTGCTTTGGCGGTGGCGCTCCGGAAGGCGCATCGCCGCGCTCCGCGCGCGGGGCGCGCTCATCGTGGATGTGCGCACGCCCGCGGAATTCCAACGCGGCCACGCCGAAGGCGCCATCAACCTCCCTTTGGATCAGATCGCCCAAGGGGCGAAGCGGCTCGACGCGAGCAAGCCCCTGCTCGTCTGCTGCGCTTCCGGAGCGCGCAGCGCCGTCGCCGCCGCGCAGCTCCGCGCCAAAGGCTTTGAGGCCATCAATGCCGGGCCGTGGACGCGGCTCCGCTGAGCCGTGAAATTCGAAGAAAGATCTTTTCACCGCAAAGGCGCAAAGAACGCAAAGGCGCGCCGACCCACCAGGCCACGACCCCTTCGTGACCTTCGTGCCTCCTTCGCACCTTCGTGGTGAGGCATTTCTTCGCGCCCTTCGCGTCTTCGCGGTTCTATCCTTTCCATGCACATGAGCATCAGGAGGCTTCATGTTCTTCATCCCACCTACTCTGATCCAGACCCAGACCCCGACGATCCCCAGCACGGTGGAGGCCCGTCCCGGCGTGTTCATCGTGCAGGGCGCGCCCACGGAGGCCACCTTCGCCGCGCTCAAGGCGGCGGGCATCACGCGCGTCTTCAACCTCCGCACGAGCGCCGAGGGCGACTTCACTTTCGAGGAAGTCGGCTCCAAGGCCGCGGGCGCCGCCTACGAACACTGTCCCGTGGATCACGCCTTCAGCGACGCGGCCATTGACGCCTTCCGCGCCCAGCTCCGCGCCCTGCCCAAGGGCTCGCGCATCCTCGTCCACTGCGCCAGTGGCAACCGCGCCGCCGCTGCGCTGATGACCGCCTGGGTGCTGGACCAGGGCATGCCCGAAGCTGACGCCGACGCCCTCGCGAAGCGATCCGGCCTCACCAGTTCGGGCCTCGAAGCCAAGGCCCTCGCCTACATCCAAGCCCGGAAGGCGACGAAGTAGCCATCACCCCTCGATGAGACCTTCCTGGATGGCGGGCCAATCGGAAAGGATTCGGCGCTTCGATCGTTGGAGCAGGGCCCACGCCACGGCGGTGGCCGCGAGTTGCGCGCCCATCGCCATCGGATTCGAGAGGGAGGCCTGCAGGAGCCACCCCGATGGCAGCCCGCCCAACGCGACGGCCAATCCCAGGCTTTGAAGGCTCAGCAGGCTCCATCCTTCCAAGGGCGCGGCGGCGCTCGCGCCAAGCCCGAGCGCCGCGCCCATCCAATGCGTTTGAAGGAGGGCGAGCGCGCCTGGAAGGATGGCGGCCGGCCCCCAGCGCAGGATCAAAGCGATCCACCCCGCCAATCCGGCGTTGAGAGCCCACCGCGTAACGCCCGAAAGCCTCGCGTTCAGCTTGAGTTCCGGTGCGGTCGGCCACCGGGCCATCAAGGAGGACGCGGTCCCTTCCAACCTCAGGACATTGGCTTGGACCAAGGCCCAGACATAGGCGAGCGCGGCGAAGCCGAGCAACAGGTGGCCGGTCAGGATCAAGGCCGCGACGAGGCCGGACCCGATCCATCCAAGGCCGCGTTCCGGCAACCGTTGGATGAGCCGTCGGAAATCCGAGACCGCATCGGGGCCGGAACCGAAGTGGAATCCGCCCTTCTTCCCCATCCTTCGCAGGCCACTCGACATCAACAGAGCGACGCGGAAGGCGCAGACCGGAAGCGCGACCAAGGCGAGCGCCCGCCCGATGGAGCCCATCATCCAAGGCGCACCCGTCGCGAGCCCAACCCAAAGCGCCAACAGGCACCCTGGGTGGAGAAAAGGTCCAAGCGCTTCGAGCCGGAAGCGAGCTTCCCGGCCGATGGGCCACGGTTGGGACCGAGGCAACCTCGGCAACGGGTCGCGTCCGCACGCGAATCCCAGCAAGGCTCCTATCGCGACGACGAACACCGGCAAATGAATCCACGGCCCCGCAGCAGGGAGTTGGGCACGCACTTGGAAGCTCCACAACCCAAGCACGACGAGCCCCGCAGCGAGACTCGCCATTAAGGGCGCCAGCAACCAAACCCAACTCCAGGAGCGGCCCCAGAGGCCCGGATAGAGATCGGCGTCATCCATGAGCGCCGTGAAGACACCTTTGAGCAGCGCGTACCACGCCCGACAGAGGGATCGCTCGGTCTGATTCCAGACCGAGGCCGACTGGACGGAGGCCCAGGCGCGAAACGGTCGCGACATAGGTCTTAGCGTTCTTGCGTTGACCGTCACAACCGCTTTCAGGGGTGCTCCTTTATTGAGGCCAGGCCCAATCGCCGCGTTCGAGGTCGTATCGTCCCTCGGGCGTGGTGGCGGCCTTGCCGCCATCGTCCTTCCCATCGGAGCCGATGGAGTAGAGCAGGAACCGGGTAGGCGATGGGAGCGAGTACCGGAGCGTTCCGCCTTCCACGACATCCACCGGCACCTGTTCCAGGTAGGCGGGGACGAGGTCGTGGAGCGCGGTGGGATAGTCCCCCTGCGCGAGGCGGTGCCGCTCCAGCGCGCAGGCGATGCGGGCCTCATCAAGCGCGTTCTGGTGGGAGGCCACGCGGATCGCCTGGGAAGCGAATAGAGCGGCCTTGACGCCCCTGAGTCGGTTGTAGAAGGAGGGGTTCCGAGTCTCGGCAGACTGGAGCGCCCGCAGGTGGATGGCGTGCGCCTTCTCGTCCAACGCGGGCAGGAAGCCCTCAGCATAGAACCCATCCGCCTGCCGCAGGCTCTGGTAGCTCCATCCTTCTGGAATGAAGAGCCAAAGGCGAATCGCCGTTAGGCGATCCACCTGGATCGCTCCGGAATCGTCCGGGATGAAGGCTTGGTCCTTGGCCCGCTTCCACGCGGATTCCCGGGCCTCGGCTTCAACCGCTTGAGCCATGAACACGCGTTCACTCTGAACGGCGCGCCGGAAGGACGCGATCAGATCAAGCCGACCCAGCTCCGCTTGCAGTTCGGCCAACTGGGGTTCGCTCCAGGCATGGGATGAAACCCCTTCCCACACCGGCTGCATCGCGAAGGTCGAGACCGCGCTGGCGAGCAGGCTCGACAGCAGATCCGGTTCCCGCTGGAACTGGCGAGCGAGCCGCAGGCCGCCCAGCGTGTCTTCCAGCGCCCCGGCGGAATCGCCGGAATGCAACCGGGCGAGCGCCCTCAAGCGGAGCATGCGCGCCGCGGCGCGGAAGCCCAGCAGTCCGGGAACGGGATCTTCCGAGATCTCCGGATACTGGTAGCGGAAGGGCATGCGGCAGGCGGGCCGCTGGGTCGCGCGGACCAGCTCATCCAAGCGCCCATCAATGGGCTTCAGCGCCGAACGCAAATCCGAAACACCAAAAGAGGAGGCCCATGCGGCGACATCCTCCTTCTGCCCAAGGCGCCAGTTGGCGAACTGGGGGGCCTTGGCGCTCCATCTGAAATCGCCGAGAAGCGAAGACTTGCCCAGGACCGCGGCCTCGATCAGAGGTTCCTTCGCGAAATTGTCCGCGTCGGGCACCGGCGGCGGCGCCAACTCCGACCAGTCATAGCGGTCGCCCATGGCGAGGCGCTGGGCCTTCCAGGATTCCCAAGCTCGCTTGCCGCGCCAGTTTTCTTCCAGATGGAAGATCGCCAGGAGCGCGGTCGCGCCGCAGACGAGGGTCAAGGTCAAGCGGATGGCCCGTCGCATGAGGCTCCTTCTACGGTTTCAGCCTTCTTTCGCCGCAGTGAAGGCGGCTTGGAAGAGGCGGCGGATGCCCGGCACCAGTTCGACGCTGGCCATCTCTTCTTCGGTCACCCAGCGGGTGCCGACGGGGGCGGCGGGGATCTCCTGATCCGGCGCCTTCGCGCGGAGCAGGTGCGTGAGGTAGAGGCGCTGTTGGCCTTCGAGGCTTTCCAGGCGGAAGAGCCAGGGCGTGGGCAGGCGGCTCGTGCGCTCATCGAAGACGACGGGCAGGCTCGCGGCCTTGTCCACCACGCGGAAGGGGATGCCCCAGGTCTGCTGGATTTGCGCGGTGAGCAGGGCCGAGGGCAGGAAACCCGGCGCCCAAGGCACCTGCACCGGCATCAGCAGGCCGCGATGCGGCGTGTGCGGGTTCGGCACGAGCAGCACGCGGGGCTCCGCCTTCCCATGGACGAGCACGCCCTCGATGAAGGTGGTGAGCAGCACGCGGCCTTCAGCCATGGAACGCCTCTGGCGTTCCGGGCTTCGGGCCTCGGGCCGCGGGCC
>CAYYJN010000056.1:0-14068 GCA_964472275.1 uncultured Solibacteraceae bacterium | reverse complement strand
CGCTGGCGGATCGCCAAGGCGGCTTGTGGGCTGGCGGCGTGGGGCTTTACGAGGAGCTTGGCCGCGGCGATTGGCGCACCTATGTGCAGGCGGATGGCCTGCCCGCGGACAACATCTGGGCGCTGCACCGGGATCAGTTCGGCGTGCTGTGGGTGGCCACCGCCGCGGGCCTCGCGCGGATGCGGCCGGAAGGCTTCGAAAGCCTCCCGGATGTGAAAGGCGAGGTGGTGTATACCTTCGCCGAAAAGGACGGCGAGATCTGGGCCGGGGGCGAGCAATCCTATTTGGATCGCTTCCGCTTCGGCCGCGCCAAGCCGGATCGCGTCCCGTTGCCCGCGAGCCTTGGCGCGCAAGGGATTCTCAGCCTCGCCTTCGATGCGAGCGGGGAACTCTGGATCGGCACCAACAAGGCCGGCCTGCTGCGGCTCAAGGCGGATGGCGGCTTCGTCCGCGTCCCCGTGCCAGGCCTCGCGGCGGATGGGCAGGTGTCGTCGGTGCAAGTGGCGAAGGATGGCGGCCTCTGGATCGCTTCCGACGCGGGCCTCGCCATCCGGGGCGCGGATGGAAGCTGGCGCAATTGGGGCGAGAAGGACGGCCTCAAGACCTCGCGCCTCTGGGCGCTGGCGCGGATGGATGATGGCTCGGTCTGGGTCGCTTACCAGGAGCCCTACGGACTCACCCATGTCCGCGTGGAAGGCGGCAAGCTCACGATCCTCGGCCAGCTCGGCGCGGCGCGGGGGCTCGCTTCCGATTCCATCTATTCCCTCGACCGGGATGGGCAAGGAAACCTCTGGGCGGGCACCAACGATGGCGTGGCCCGCGTGACGCTGAACGGCGGCATCACGCGCTATGGACGCTCGGAAGGCCTGGGCGGCGAGGACTGCAATCCGTTCAGCTTCTGGGCCGACGACGATGGCGATGTGTGGATCGGCACCACCGGCGGACTGGAGCACCGCGTGGCCGGCCATGACTCGGCCGCCATCCAACCTCCCGCGGCCGTCGTGCTTTCCGCCGAGGCTGGAGGCCGCGTGGTGGATGGCCCCTTCGACGGCACCAGCCGCTTGCCGGATGTGGAAGGTGGATCAAGCACGGTGCAGTTCCGTTTCGCCACGCTGGATTTCGCGCTCGGCGCTTCCGTGCGCTACCAGGTTCGCCTGCTCGGGCTCGGCGAGGATTGGCGCGACACGAGCCTCCATGAAGCGCGCTACCCCGCGCTGCCTCCGGGCCGCTACCGCTTCGAAGTTCGGACCGTGCTGGGCGAGGCCGCGGCGGGGCCGGTGAACGGCGTGGATTTCGATGTGCTCGCGCCCTGGTGGCGGCGGCGCGGCACGCTCGCCTTCGGCCTCGCGGCGCTGCTGGGCCTCGTGTGGGCGGGTCTGCGCTGGCGCACGCGGCGCCTGCGGCGGCGCAACGAAGAACTGGAAGAGCTGGTGAAGCAGCGCACAGAAGCGCTGGAGCTATCCAACATGGCCCTGGAGGCCATCTCCATGACCGACCCGCTCACGGGCCTGGGCAACCGCCGCCGCATGGAGCAATTGCTTCCCAATGAGGTGTCCCGCGCCCAGCGCCGCCATCGAGAGCTGTTGGAAGGCAAGCTGCAGCAGCTTCCGCCGGACGCCAAGCTCGCCATCGTCATGCTCGACATTGACCGCTTCAAGGCGGTGAACGACACCTACGGCCACGCGGGCGGCGACGCGGTGCTGGCGCAGGTCGCCGAGCGCATCCGCGCCGTGTGCCGCGGCACGGACCTGCCCGTGCGCTGGGGCGGCGAGGAATTCCTCATCGTCGCCCATGTGGCGGACCTGGATGGCGCCTGCGCCTTCGCCGAGCGCCTGGCGCATCTGCTGCGCGAGAAGCCCTTCAAGCTTCCCGATGGCAAGGATCTGCTGCTCACCGCCTCGCTGGGCTTCGCGCTCTTCCCCTTCATCGCGACGGACCCCGACGCCGTGCCGTGGGACGAGGCCGTGGCCATGGCGGATCGCTGCCTCTACGCCGCCAAGGCGAGCGGACGCGACCGCTGGGTGGGCGTCGCCGCGCACGATGGCGTCCGCGCGGAGGACACCATCGGCTTCCGCTGGGATCCGGAAAGCGCGGTGGAAGAAGGCACCGTCATCCTCCGCGCCGCCGAAGGCACGCGGAAGCTCTACTGGGGATAAGGAGCCAGGCTGGAGGCTAGAGGCCTCCCAGTCTCAGGTCTCCAGCCTCCGGCCCCTCGGATTAGACTCATGCGATGCGGCGCGCCGACCGGCTCTTCCAGATCGTCCAGCTTCTGCGGCGGGATCGCGTGACGACCGGCGCGAAGCTGGCGGGTGAGCTGGGCGTCAGCCCGCGCACGCTCTACCGCGACATCCAGGATCTCATGGCGAGCGGCGTGCCCATCGAAAGCGAGGCGGGCGTCGGCTACCGGCTGCCGCGCCATTTCGATCTGCCGCCGCTCATGTTCACGGCGGACGAAGTGGAGGCGCTCGTCGCGGGCGCGCGCATGGTGGAGGCCTGGGCCGACCCCGCGTTGAAGGAAGCCGCGCGGAGTCTGCTCCGCAAGGCGGAGGCGGTGCTTCCGGGCAGGCGCAGGCTCGGCGATCTGCCCATCCTCGTGCCCGACTTCCACATCCCGCCCGCGACGGCCGCCTTCCTGGGTGAATTGCGGATCGCGTTGCGGGAACGGCGCAAGGTGCGCGTGAGCTACGCGCGCAAAGATGGCGAACGCTCCGTCCGCGTGGTCCGCCCGCTCGGCCTCGCCTTCTGGGGCCGTGGTTGGTCGCTGGCCGCCTGGTGCGAGACGCGGAACGACTTCCGCACCTTCCGCCCCGACCGCATCGAGGGCCTGGACCTACTGGACGAGCCCTTCGAGCCCGAGCCCGGCCAAGGGCTCGAGGATTACCTGAAGCGGCAGGAAGCCAACTGACACACCCCTGTCAGCAGCGCCTCGGACACTGGTGATCCAACCCAAGGAGCCCCCATGTACCGCCGACTCGCCGACTTCCGCGCCCACTAGCAGGAAGAGACCGTGGACACTCTCAAAGTGTTCGACGCCATCCCCGAAATCAAGCTCGGCCAAGCTGTCACCCCCGAACATCGCGACCTCCGCCGTCTCGCGGCGCACCTCGCCAGTTCCATCACGGGCCTCGCCGCGGGCATGGGCCTGAAGGTCGAAGGTCCGCGCGATGAAGACGCCCCCGCGCCCACGCTCGCGGGCCTGTGCGCCGCCTACGCCACCGCTTCCGGGTCCTTGCTCAAGGCCCTCGAAACTTGGACCGACGCGGATCTGGAGATCGAGGACACGATGTTCGGCCACCTCGTCTGGAAGCGCGGCTACACGCTCCAGGCGCTCGAAATGCACCAGGCCCACCACCGCGGCCAGATGACCGTGGTCATGCGCCAGGCGGGCCTCCGCGTTCCGGAGTTCTACGGCCCCGTGAAGGAGCAGTGGGCGGCGATGGGAATGCCCGAGCCGGTGGTGTAGCGGGCTGGAGGCTGGGGGCTGGAGACGATCGGCGCCGCAGGCGCCGCACGGGCAGGCCTCCAGCCTCCAGTCTCCAGCCTTGCTACCGCGCCACCCGCGCCTTCACCTTCACGAGCAACTGCCTCGCGTGCTCATTCCCCAGCGCGAGCATGAACGCGAAATAGGCGAGGCCGCAGAGCGCGATGAGCGGGAGGAGCTTCAGCGCGAGCAGCTTTCGGCTGGCCATGGGGCCATCGAGCGTCAGCATCTTCATCCCGCAGTAGGCGATCGCGCCCATGAGCAGCGCGCCGAGCAGGCTCTGCGCCCAGTTCTTCAGGACCTCTCGCTTGGGCACATCTCCGAGGCGGCGGTCCAGCAGGCGCGTGAGCAGGATGAGGCCGAGGATGGCGCTCAGTCCGTTGGCGAGGGCGAGGCCGCTCGTGCCCATGGGTTTCAGCAACGCGATGGAGAGCAGGATGTTCGCGATGAGCGAGACGAAGGCCACCCACACCGGGCCGCGGTAGTCCTTGAGCGCGTAGAGCGCTTGGGTCCCGATGCGGTTGGAGGCGACGAAGAGCAGGCCCACCATCTGGAACATCATCGTGGCCGCCGTCCATTCGGCCGCCGACGCGCCGTAGCGGCCGGTCTGGAACAGGAGCCGCGCCACGGGGAGCGCCAGCACCGCGAGGCCGATGCAGGCGGGGATGCAAAGCAGGGCCGACGCGCGCAGGCCTTCCGAAAGGCTGTGTCGCAGTCCGCCGAAGTCGCCCGCTTCCGCCTGCTGGGCCATGAGCGGCAGGCTCGCCGTCACGAGGCTCATGGCGAAGACGCCGAGCACCATCTCGCCCATCATGCCGCTGTTGAAGAGGATGATCTGCGCGCCGTCCGACAAGGTGGAGGCGAGGAGCGTGGAGATGAGCGCGTTGATGGGATAGATGCCCGCCGCGATGAGCCCCGGCCCCATGCGCCGCAGCGCGCGCTTCACGCCGGGGTCCGAGAAGTACAGCCCGAGCCGGAAGTGGAACCCCATCCTCGCCGCGGCGGGCCAGAGGATGGCGAGCTGCACGATGCCCCCCGCCAACACGGCCAGCGCGCAGGCGTAGGCCGCTGTCACATCGCCGCCTCCGCCGTGGCGAAAGCCGAAGATGACCACGCTGCCGACGGCGATGAAGGTGAGGTTCCAGAACACCGAGACGCTGGAGGCGAGCGCGAACTTGTGTCGCAGGTTGAGCAGCCCCGCGAAGCCCGCCGTGAGACTCACCAACACCAGGTACGGGAACATGAGCCGACCGAGCGCGATGGTGAGCCGCATCTCCGGCGGCGGCGCGGCCTGCCCCGTGAGCACGCGGCCGAGCATGGCGGCGTTCGCCGCGAAGCCGCTGCCCGGCGGCGTGAGACGCCCCACCACCAGCACACCCGCGATGACGCCCATCAGGAGGATGCCGAGCGCCACGAGGATCGTGAGCAGCACCGTGAGCGTGCCGAGGAATTTCGCGGCCGTCTCCTTCATGGCCGCTTCGCCTTCCTTCGCCTCCACTTCGGCGAGGGTCGGCAGGAACGCGGCCGTCATCGTGCCTTCGGCCGTGAAGCGCCGCAGCAGATTGGGAAGGCGGAAGGCCACGGCGTAGGCGTCGGCGGCCGCGCCCGCGCCCAGCACATGGGAGAGGAAGAAAGTCTGGGCGAGCCCTGACACCTTGCTCAGCAAGGTCATCGCGCCCACCACCCCAGCGGACCGCAGCAGGCTCCTCGGTTTCTCCATCGCTGAATCATAGCGGCCCGGGGCGCTGATCTTGGCCGCGGTTAACCTGGGATGATGCGTCCCGCTCTCCTCGTCGCCCTGGTCGCCGTCACGCCCGTGTTGGCGCAGGGTTTCAGCCTCACCGCCTCCAGCACGCGCGTGGAGGCCGGACAGTCCGTGGAGCTGGACTGGTCCATCCCCGGCCAAGGCCCGTTGCGCCTGGAGCCCGGCGGCCTGCGGGTGCCGCGCCAAAGCCGCCTCATCGTGAAGCCGCTGGCCACCACCACCTACCAACTTTCCGAAGAAGGCCTGCCGGGGCCGCCGGTGGCGCAGATCCTCATCACCGTGGATCCGCCGCCCGTGCAGGTGCCGGAGGTGTGCGCCTTCGAGCCCAGCGCCAAGGCCGTCCTGCCCGGCGAGCCCGTCGTCCTGCGCTGGCAGTGCAACGGCGCGGCCAAGGTTCGCCTGGAGCCCGGCGGGTTGGAACTGGACGGCAGAAGCGAAGTGACCGTCACGCCGATGGAGAGCACCAAGTACACGCTGAGCGTCTACAACGCGCTGGGCGGCGCGAGCAAGAGCGTCGAGGTGACGGTGCTCGCCACGCCGGTGAAAGGCGCGGCGGCCACCGCCACCTTCGATGCGGACAAGAAGTTCTGCTATCCCGGCGACGCGGTCACGCTCGCCTGGGATTGCGGCGCCGGGGTCAAGGCGCGCCTCTACCCCACGGGCATGGAAGTGGAAGGCAAGGGCAGCGTCACCGTCACGCCCGTCGCCACCACGGTCTACACCCTCAGCGTCACCAACGCCGCGGGCGGCAGCAGCCGCAGCCTGGAGATCACCGTCGTGCCCAGGCCCGTGGCGGCCGCGGATCTTCCCGCGCTGCTGCGCGAATCCAAACTGGACGAAGCGATCCACGAAGGCGAATTGAAACGCGCCGCCGCGCCGAAGGAGGCCTGGACGCTGCGCCTCGTCGTCTCAGGCCGCCGCGAGGGCCTGCGGGCCTTGGCCGATCTGGGTGGAAGGCACGCGAAGGACTTCATGGTCCTGCCCTTCATCCGCAAGGATGGCTTCCGCTGGTGGCAGGCCTGCTGGGGTGCCTTTCCGAGCCACGATGCCGCTAAGCGGGCCGCCGCGAAGCTCCCCGCGCCGCTCCTCAAGGCCTTCTCGCGTCCGCTGCCTTTCAAGCTCGATGCGTTGCCGGGGGCTTCGCCGAAAGACTGAGGCTAGCCCTTCACCAGCAGCCAGATCCCGACGGCGAGGTTTCCGAAGCCCGAGGCCGCGAAGAGCATCCGGCGGAAGCCCCGCATCCCGCCCAGCTTCGCGGCGATCCAGCCCGACGCCGCCGAGAGCCCGATGAACATGGCCGTGATGCCAAGGCCGAAAAGCAGCAGTGCGATGCCGAAGGCGAAGGTGCCGTGGATGCCGCCGTGCTCCATCAGCGTCGTGAAGCCGCGCACGCCGCCCAGGCCGAAGAAGGCGCCGAGCCAGGCCGCGGAGTGGTGGAAGCGATGGCCATGGCCTTCCGGGTGCGGGTGGGTGTGCGTGAGGACGCCGTGGGTGTGCGCGTGGGAGTGCAGCGCGCCCTTGCGGAGGCCGAAGGCCGCCGCGAGGTTCCACAGACCGAGCAGGGCCACCAGGATCCAGGCGCCACGGTCCATCCAGTCGTAGAAGGCTTCGCCGAACACCGCGTGCCCCGCGAGGATCGCCACCGCCGCGAGCAAGGCCACCGCGAGCATGTGCGAAACGCCGAAGGCGAGGCCCACCTTCCAGGCGGTCTTGCGATCGCCCTCCAGGCTCACGCCCGTCACCACCGCGACATGGTCGGGTTCGAGGGCGTGGAGGCATCCCAGGTAGAGCGGCAACAGCATGGAACCAGTCTATCGGGCCGCGGGCCTCGGACCACGGGCCTCGGGAAAAACAGGAGAGGTCTGTCATAAATGGGACTGATTTAAGATGGTTTAAGCATTAACGCGACCGGAGCCCCACCATGCTCAACGACACCTCCCTTCTGGGCGTTTTCTACACGGTGGTGAATGAGCGGAGCTTCACCCGGGCCGCGGAGAAACTGTTCCGCACCCAGCCCGCCGTGTCGCTGGCCGTTCAACGGCTGGAGGCGGAGGTGGGCGAGCCGTTGCTGGACCGCTCAGGCCGCGACCTGTTCCTCACGGAAGCCGGCAAGCTCGTCTTTGAAGCGGCGCGGCAGCAGGACAACCTCCAGCGCAGCCTCTCGAACCAGCTCGGCGAATTGAAGAACAAGGCGACGGGCCGCCTCGCCATCGGCGCCAACGAGAGCATGACGCTCTACCTGCTGCCGCACCTCTCGCGCTTCCGCCGCGCCTACCCCAAGGTGAAGCTCGTCGTGCAGCGCAGCCGCTCCGGCGAGATCCCCGACCGTCTGTTGGCGGGAGATGTGGACTACGGCGTCATCAGCTACCGCGTGGATGATGAGCGCTTCCGCTCCCAGGTGCTCTACACGGACCACCTCGCCCTCGTCGTCGCGCCGACCCACAAGCTCGGAAAGAAGAGCGGTGTGGCGCTCAAGGAACTGGAGAAGGAGACCTTCATCGCGCACAATGTCGCCTCGCCCTATCGGGACGCGGTCATCAAGGCCTTCCAGCACGCGAAGGTGCCGCTCAACATGGACATCGAGATGCCCACGGTGGAAAGCATCCGCCGCATGGTGCAGGCGGGCGAAGGCATCGCCTTCCTCCCCCGCATGTGCGTGGACCAGGACATTCGCCAGGGCGTGTTGAAAGAAGTCCAGGTCAAGGAACTGCGACTGGAGCGGAAGATCTTCCTCGTCTCCGTCGCGAAGCGACCGATGAGCCATGCAGCGAAGGCGTTTCTGGATCTGGTGGGGAAGGAGAGCAAGAATGCGTGAGCGGCAGACATGGAAGTACATGGCGCTATTCGCGCTGCTGTTCCTGGCGGACCTGTCGATCATCGCCTTTGGCGACCAGTGGGCCTTTTCCTTTCCCGGGAATATGCTCTCCGAGGCCCTCAAGAGCCAGCAGGTGCTCGACTTCCTCTATGAGTCCTCGTGGAACAATTTCATAAGCGAGCTCATCCTGCCCTGCGCGTTTAACGCCGCGTCGATCTGCCTGCTGATCTACGCGATCCGGAAGGCGGTGGCCAAAGGGCGCGGAGCCTGAGCACCTGACGCCCTGGCAATGCGAACGCGAATCGAACTGGTCTGGCTTCGCCAGCCCCGGTCTCGCTCCCGACGCTCCACTGGAGCGTCTCCGCGATCCCACTCGCCGGTCCGATTCCGGCAGGCGGCAATAAATGAAGGCCCCTTTCGGGGCCGACATTTATTGGAGCCGCCTGCCGGAATCGAACCGGCGACCTTCGGATTACAAAGCCGGTGCTCTACCAACTGAGCTAAGGCGGCGTGGGTCCAGTTTAACCTTGCGCTTCCGCCCGCTCGGCTTCGCGTTCGGCCATGAAGGTCTCCATCCACTTGGTGGAGAAGGCGCCGGAGATGAAGTCGGGGTGGTCCATGATGCGGCGGTGCAGGGGGGCGGTGGTCTTGATGCCCTCGATCACCAGCGTGTCCAGGGCGCGGCGCATGCGGGCGATGGCTTCGTTGCGGTCGGCGCCGTAGGCGATGAGCTTGGCCACCATGGAGTCGTAGGTGGGCGGGATGACGGCGTCTTGGTGCATGGCGGAATCAATGCGAATGCCGGGACCGCCAGGGAAGTTGAGCGCCGTGAGGCGACCCGGGCAGGGCGTGAACTTCCACGGATCCTCGGCGTTGATGCGGCATTCGATGGCATGGCCCTTCTGCACCACATCGTCCTGGGTGAAGCTGAGCTTGCGGCCCGCGGCGACGCGGAGCTGCTCCTTCACGATGTCAATGCCCGTGACGAGCTCGGTGACAGGGTGCTCCACCTGCACGCGGGTGTTCATCTCCATGAAGAAGAAGTCGCCGCGTTTGTCGAGCAGGAACTCGATGGTGCCCGCGTTGTAGTAGCCGACGGCCTTGGCGGCCTTCACGGCGGTGTCGCAGATCTTCTGGCGCAGCTCGGGGCTGAGCGCGGCGGAAGGCGACTCCTCGATGAGCTTCTGGTGGCGGCGCTGGATGGAGCATTCGCGCTCGCCCAGGTGGACGATGTTGCCGAAGAGGTCTCCCATGAGCTGGACTTCGATGTGGCGCGGCTCCAGGAGGTACTTCTCCATGTAGACGCTGTCGTCGCCGAAGGCGATCTTGGCCTCGCTCCGCGCTGTGTCGAAGGCGTTGGCCATCTCATCCGGCGCGTTGACGATGCGCATGCCGCGCCCGCCGCCGCCCGCGGAAGCCTTCACGATGACCGGGTAGCCGATGCGCTCGGCGGTGGCCATGGCGTCATCCAGATCCGCCAGCAGGCCGTCGCTGCCGGGCATGAGCGGCACGCCCGCCGCGAGCATCGTCGCCTTGGCTTCCGCCTTGTTGCCCATGCGGCGGATGATCTCCGCGTTGGGGCCGATGAAGGTGATGCCGCAGGCCGCGCACACTTCCTGGAAGTGGGCGTTCTCGCTGAGGAAGCCGTAGCCGGGGTGGATCGCTTCCGCGCCCGTGATCTCGGCGGCGGCGATGAGGTTCGGGATGTTCAGGTAGCTCTTGGCCGAAGGCGCGGGGCCGATGCAGACCTCCTCATCCGCGAAACGCACATGGAGCGCGTTGCGGTCGGCCTCGGAGTAAACGGCCACGGTCTGGATGCCCAGTTCCTTGCAGGCCAGGATCACGCGCAAGGCGATCTCGCCGCGATTGGCCACGAGCACCTTCTTGAAAGGCGGCTCTTCGCCCGCGGGGGCGGGGGCTCGGTGGCCCTTCTTCTTAATGGCGGAAGCCATCAGCCCACCCGGATGGCGAAGAGGCGCTCGCCGTATTCCACCGGCTGGCCATTCTCCACGAGGACTTTGACGACCTCGCCGGCCACATCGCACTCGATCTCGTTCATCAACTTCATGGCCTCGACGATGCAGAGCGTCTGGCCGGGCTTCACCCGGTCGCCCGGGTTCACGAAGGACGGGGCGTTGGGGTTGGAGGCGCGGTAGAAGGTGCCGACGATGGGGCTCGTCAGATAATGGAGGCCGGGCTCATCCACCGGAGCGGCGACGGGCGCGGCGGGAGCCGGGGCGGCCATGGCGACGGGCGCCGCGGCCGGAGCCGTCTGGGCCGCCACATGGGCCACAGGGCTGCCGAGAATGACCGGCGCGGGGGCGGGGGCCATCACGACCGGCTCGCCGCCCTTGCGGATGCGGAAGCGCATTTCGCCCGCCTCGAACTCGAACTCGGCGAAGGATTCGCGGGCTACCAGGGCGATGAGGCCCTTGATCTCCTCCAGGCCCACCGTCTCGGAGGCCTTGGGGGCTTTGGACGCGGGGGCGGACTTGCCGGGGGCGGGGCTCTTCTTGCGGGTGCTCATTGGGACTCCGTTGGAATCTTTCTTGGGCAGAGGGGCGATCATACCAGCCTGCCCTGGGGTCAGGTCAGGCCGGATTTTTCGGGGAAGGGTCCGGAAGGTCTTCTTCCATGGGCTCCAGCGGCGGTTCCTGAACCGCGCCCTTGCCCTTCACCTTGGCCCCGGCCTCGCCCGCGCGGAACTCCTTGCGGGCCGCGTCCAGGATGCCGTTCAGGAACTGCGTGCCTTCCTGATCGCTGAACTCCTTCACGATCTCCAGCGCCTCGTTGATGACGATGGGGAAGGGGATCTCCTTTTGATACATCAGCTCGTAGAGCCCCAGGCGCAGGAGGTTGCGATCCACGGCGGCCATGCGGTGCAGCTTCCAATGCTCCGCGTAGCGTTGCAGCGCCGCGTCAATGGGATCGAGGTTCGCCCACACGCCGTCCACCAAGCGCCGCGCGTAGTAGAAGGCGTCGCGGTTCAGGTCCTGGAGCGCGTAGAAGCCCGCAAAGACCTGATCCGGCTGGTATTCCGTCAGATCCATGGCGTAGAGCATCTGCAGGGCGTACTCGCGCCCCCGGCGGCGGACGCCCATTATTTGACGCTCTTCAACTGGCGGAGCAGGTCGGCCATCTCAAGCGCGCTCATGGCCGCTTCCCAGCCCTTGTTGCCCATCTTCACGCCGGCGCGGTCAATGGCCTGCTCGGCGGTGTCCGTCGTGAGGACGCCGAAGGCGATGGGCACGCCCGTCTGCATGGAGGCCTGGGCCACGCCCTTGGTCACTTCCGCGGCGATGAGGTCGAAGTGGGGCGTGCCGCCCCGGATCACGCAGCCGAGCGCGATGACGGCCGCGTATTTGCCGCTCTTCGCCGCCTGCAGCGCGGCCAGGGCCAGCTCGAAGCTGCCCGGCACCTTGATGAGGTCCATCGCGTCGTCCGCCATGCCGTGGCGGCGGAGGCAGTCCTGCGCCCCGCCCGTCAGGCGTTCGACGATGAAATCGTTCCAGCGCGACGCCACGATGGCGACGCGGTCGCCCGTGTGGACGCGAAGATGGCCCTCAAAGATCCCCATGGGAACCCCCCGAAAGGTGCTCAGAAGAGGACAAGGCTAACACAGGCATGGGAAAAGGCCAGGACCGGGCTTTGGACTCCAGGCTCCGGGCTCCGGGCTGCCTTGCCGGGCGACGCCGCCGCTTTGCGCTTGGATGAGCCGGGGAGATCCGATCCCGTCTCGCCCTGCCTCGTAGCCTGGAGTCCGAAGTCCGGAGCCTATGCGATGTGCAAGTGACGATCAGCGTGGCTGGACGCTAAACTGGATCGTTTCACTCGGAGGCGCAGCCATGGCTCAGATCGAGTCCACCCCCCAGTTCGTGAAAGCGGTCTACGAGAAGATGGCCGCCAACCTGAAGGTGGTGCGCGCGCGCCTGAACCGTCCGCTCTCGCTGGCCGAGAAGATCGTCTACGGCCACCTGGACCAGCCCGCCACGCAGGAGATCGTGCGCGGCAAGAGCTACCTGGACCTGCGGCCGGACCGCGTCGCCATGCAGGACGCGACGGCGCAGATGGCGCTGCTCCAGTTCATGTCCTCGGGCCGTTCGGAAGCCGCCGTGCCCAGCACCGTCCACTGCGACCACCTCATCCAGGCCGAGGTTGGCAGCGAAAAGGATCTCGCGCGGGCGAATGACGAGAACCGCGAAGTCTACGACTTCCTCGCCTCTGTCTGCGACAAGTACGCGCTCGGCTTCTGGAAGCCCGGCAGCGGCATCATTCACCAGGTGGTGCTGGAGAACTACGCCTTCCCCGGCGGCATGATGATCGGCACCGACTCCCACACGCCCAACGCGGGCGGCCTTGGCATGGTGGCCATCGGCGTCGGCGGCGCGGACGCGGTGGATGTGATGGTCGGCCTGCCCTGGGAGCTGAAGGCGCCCAAGCTCATCGGCGTGAAGCTCACGGGCCACCTCAAGGGCTGGACCTCGCCCAAGGATGTGATCCTGAAATTGGCGGGCATCCTCACCGTGAAGGGCGGCACCGGCGCCATCGTCGAATACTTCGGCGAAGGTGTGGATTCCATCTCCTGCACGGGCATGGGCACCATCTGCAACATGGGCGCGGAGATCGGCGCGACGACGAGTCTCTTCCCCTTCAACCACCGCATGGCCGACTACCTCCGTGCCACCGAGCGCGGCGAGATCGCCAAGCTGGCCGAGGACTTCGCCGACCTCCTCAAGGCCGACGAGGGCTGCGAGTACGACCAGGTCATCGAGATCAACCTTTCGGAACTGGAGCCCCACATCAACGGCCCCTTCACGCCCGACCTCGCGTGGCCGCTCTCCAAGTTCGCCGCGGCCGTGAAGGAGAAGGGCTACCCCGAGGAGCTGAAGGTCGGCCTCATCGGTTCCTGCACCAACTCCTCTTATGAGGACATGGAGCGCGCCGCTTCCATCGCGCGCCAGGCCCTGGACCACGGCGTGAAAGCGAAGAGCGAATTCACCATCAGCCCCGGCTCCGAGCAGATCCGCGCCACCATTCATCGCGATGGGCAGATGGCCACCTTCACGGAGGTCGGCGGCGTCGTCATGGCCAACGCCTGCGGCCCCTGCATCGGCCAGTGGAAGCGCCACGATGTGAAGAAGGGCGACAAGAACTCCATCATCACGAGCTTCAACCGCAACTTCGCCGCGCGGAACGACTCCAACCCCGACACCCACGCCTTCGTCGCGAGCCCTGAGATCGTCACGGCCTTCGCCATCGCCGGTCGCCTCACCTTCAACCCCGAAACGGATGAACTCACGGGCGCGGATGGCAAGGGCTTCAAGCTCAAGAGCCCCTTCGGCGACGAGCTGCCTAAGCGTGGCTTCGACAAGGGCGCCGCCACCTACCAGGCGCCCCCGGCGGATCGCAGCGGCATCACCGTGAAGGTGGATCCGACCAGCAACCGCCTGCAATTGCTCGAGCCCTTCAAGGCCTGGGAGGGTACCGACCTCACCGACATGCCCGTGCTCATCAAGGCCAAGGGCAAGTGCACGACGGATCACATCTCCATGGCCGGTCCGTGGCTCAAGTTCCGCGGCCACCTGGACAACATCTCCAACAACCTGCTCATCGGCGCCATCAACTTCTTCAACGGTGAAGCCAACACGGTGAAGAACCAGCTCACGGGCGAATACGGCGAGGTGCCCGCGACGGCCCGCGCCTACAAGGCCGCTGCCAATGCTGGAAAGTTGGGGGGATGGGTCGTCATCGGCGATGAGAACTACGGCGAAGGCAGCTCCCGTGAGCACGCCGCCATGGAACCCCGCTTCCTCGGCGGACGCGCCATCATCGTCAAGTCCTTCGCCCGCATCCACGAGACGAACCTGAAGAAGCAGGGCATGCTGCCCCTCACCTTCGCCAACCCGGCCGACTACGACAAGATCCAGGAAGACGACCGCATCGCCATCGAAGGCCTCACCACCTTCAAGCCCGGCGTGCCCCTCACCATGGTCGCCAAGCACAAGGA
>CAYYJN010000055.1:0-14468 GCA_964472275.1 uncultured Solibacteraceae bacterium | reverse complement strand
AGCGGCGGGGCCTTCGGGGCGTGTGGGGCCTTGCGTCAGACAGCGCGCGGCGCTGTCTTCCTTGCCCCACATCGCCCTTCAGGACCCTCGCCGCTGAGGATTCTCACCCCGCCGTCCCTACCAAGCAAAATGCCGCCTTGCGGCGGCATGCTTGGTAGGGCCAACGGGGTTCGAACCCGTGTTACCGCCGTGAAAGGGCAGTGTCCTGACCACTAGACGATGGCCCCAGTGGACGACGCGCGCGGTGGTGGGTCCGGCGGGACTCGAACCCGCGACCAATGGCTTAAAAGGCCACTGCTCTACCGACTGAGCTACAGACCCATGCCGCATGCGGCAGGTCTATCAGTTTGACCTTGGACGGCTCTTGGATCAAGTTCGGAGATCAGGGCGCCGGGCTCAGCGCGATGGCGGTGGCCTTCACGAGGGCGGCGAGGGCGAGACCAGGTTCCAGCTTCAGGTCCTCGCAGGCCCAGGCGGTGACGAGGGCATCCAGCGGGAATCCCGCGTCCAGCTTCGCCCGCACGAGGGGGCCTTCCGGTTCCAGGGCGAGGATGCGGGCGGGGAGGCGGTTGCGGGCGGATCCGGGCGGCGGCGCGCCAAGTTCCAGGGCCACGCCCTCGGGGCGAATGGAGGCGAAGGCTTCGGTCCTGAGGTCGCCGGGGTCCGGAGCCCAGAGTTCCGCCGTTCCCGCCTGGAGCCGCACGAGACCATGGTCGCGCTGGAGGATGCGGACGAGGATGACCGTGCCAGGCTCCACGAGGCCGCGCGCCGCGGGGTGGCTGAAGACGGTTTCGGGTCGGCCATCTTGGATGATGCGGCCATCGGCCATGAGCAGCAGGCGGTCACCGAGGGCGAGGGCTTCCTCCTTCGCGTGGGTGACGAAGAGGGCGGGGGTTCGCGTCGCGGCGAGAGAGTCTCTCATGCGCGCGCCCAGCTCGCGGCGGGCGGGCGCATCGAGCGCGGCGAAGGGTTCGTCGAGCAGCAGGAGTCGCGGCTTCGCGGCGAGGGCGCGGGCGAGGGCGACGCGCTGCTGCTGGCCGCCGGAGAGTTCGTTGGGTCGGCGCGCGCCGAAGCCGCCGAGCCCGACCAAGTCGAGCAGGTCTTCCGCGCGCGTGCCGCGGGCCGCGCCGAAGGCCACATTGGCGGCGACGCTCAGGTGCGGGAAAAGGCTGGGGCGCTGGGCGAGGAAGCCGACGCGGCGGCGATGGGCGGGCACGAAGGCGCGCGCGTCGGACCAGACTTCCTCGCCCGCGGTGATGCGTCCTTCCTCGGGGCGATCCAGGCCCGTCAGCGCGCGGAGGAGCGTGGTCTTGCCGCACCCGCTGGGGCCGAAGAGGACCGTGAGCGAAGGGCGCGAAAGGTCCAACGCGAACGCGCCGTGGACCTCGGCCCCATCCGAGAATCGGCGCGTGAAGGCGGCTAGAAGCTCCACGGCCGCCTCCCGCGTTTGAGGAAGGACATCGTCGCCAACAGGACGAAGGCGAGGATGAGCAGGGCGAGGGCCGTGCGGTGCGCGGCGCCGAGATCCAGGAGCTGCACCTGGTCGAAGACGGCGATGGAGGCGGTGCGCGTGCGGCTGGGCAGGTCGCCGCCCACCATGAGCACGACGCCGAATTCGCCCATGGTGTGCGCGAAGCTGAGGACCGCGCCCGCCGCGAGGCCGCGCCAGGCGAGGGGCAGGGCGACTCGCCGGAGCCGCGCGAAGGGTCCCGCTCCCAACGAAGCCGCGGCTTCGAGGTAGTGCGCTTCCACGCCGCCGAGGGCGGAGGCCAGCGGCTGCACGAAGAAGGGCAGGTTGATGAGCATGGAGGCGGCGACGAGGCCGCTGAAGGAAAAGGCGAGGCCCTGCCCCGTGAGCGCCATCCACGCTTGGCCCAGCGCGCTCCGCGGGCCCATCGCCACCAGCAGGTAGAAGCCGAGCACGGTGGGCGGCAGTACGAGCGGCAGCGTGGTGACCGCTTCCAGCAGCGCCTTGAGACGGAACTTACCGTAGGCGATGAGCGCGGCCAGGAGGATGGCGAAGGGCGCCAGCAGCAGCGTGGCCGTGGCCGCGAGGAGGAGGCTGAGGCGGATGGCCTGCCAGTCCATCAGGGCGTTCCGAAGCCGTGCCGCTGGAAGATGGCGCGCGCCTCTTGAGACCGCACGAAGGCGGCGAAGGCGGCGGCGCGGGCGTCGAGTGCGACGCCGCCCTGGAGCAGCGGCGGATGCAACGATTCCGGCACCGTCCACTCCAGACCCTTCGCCCGGAGCTCCGGCTTGCCCGCGTCCGAGGCCGCGAGGAAGGCCGCGTCCACCGTGCCCAGCACCGCGTACTGGGCGGTCTGGGCGATGTTGCCGCCGAAGACGAGCTTCCCCTGGAGCGGCTCCCAGAGCCCCGCGTTCCTCAAGGTGGATTCCGCCGCGGCGCCGTAAGGCGCGAGCTTGGGATTGGCGAGGGCGATATGGGCGACGCGCGCGTCGCGAAGCGCGGCCACACCATCCCGCGCGGGATCGAGGCCTAGGCCCTCGCGCATCCACAGGACGAGGCGCCCCCGCGCGTAGGCGAAGACGGGTTCCGCGCTCCGTCCCTCGGCGGCCTTCGCCGGGTAGTCCATGTCCGCGGCGAGGAAGAGGTCGAAGGGCGCGCCCTGGCGGATCTGGGCGGTGAGGCTGCCGCTGGCGCCGTAGCTGATCTGGATCTTCTGCCCGGGATGAGCGGCTTCGAAGGCGGCGGCGATCTCATCCAACGCGCCGTTCAAGCTCGCGGCAGCGGCGACGCGGATCGTGTCGGCGCGAATGGACTGGGCCGCGAGGGGGAGCGCGAACCAAGCGAGCAGGAACGGCAGGATCCGGAGGCGCATGCCTCCGATGATACTCAGGCGATTCCGCTCAACCGATCAGATCGGCGAGGAAGGTGCCGGGATAGACGCAGCCTTCGACGCGGTCCGGGCCGGTGCTCAGGTAGGCGATGGGCGTTTCGATGGCTTCGGCCAGCGCGTCCAGGTAGGCCTGGGCTTCGGGCGGAAGCTGGGCGTGGCTCGTCACGCCGCGGGTGCTGGTCCAGCCCTTGAAGCGCTTCACTTCGGGTTTCAGCTCGGCCCATTCCTGGGGGCAAGCGGGCAGCTTGGAGGTGAGGCGGCCTTCGCCATCCCGGTAGCCGACGACCATGCCGACTTCGTCGAGGCCATCCAGCACATCGAGCTTCATGATGGCGACGCCATCCACGCCGTTGGTGCGGCAGGCGTGGGCGGTGATGGGCGCGTCGAACCAGCCGCAGCGGCGCGGGCGGCCCGTGGTCGTGCCGAACTCGCGGCCCACTTCGCGGATGCGATCGCCCGTGGCGTCGAGCAGCTCCGAAGGCATCGGCCCCGCGCCCACGCGGGTCGTGTAGGCCTTGGCGATGCCCAGCACCTTGTGCAGCGCCTTCGGGGGCATGCCCGTGCCGGTGTAGAGGCCGCCCAGCGAGCAGTTGGACGAGGTCACATAGGGATAGGTGCCGTGATCAATGTCCAGCAGCGTGGCTTGCGCGCCTTCGAAGAGGATGGGCTCGCCCTTCTCCCAGGCGGCCATGAGGTGGCCTTGGGTGTCGCCGATGACCGGCAGCAGGGGCGCGGCGGTTTCCAGCAGGCCGGCGACGATGGCTTCCAGCGACGGCAGATCCTTGGCGGCGTCGCCGATGCGAAGGCGGACTTCCTCATAGCCGGGCCGCACGCGCTCCTGGAGGATCTCCGGGTGCTTGAGGTCGCCGAGCCGCACGCCCATGCGCGCGACCTTCATCTCGTAGCAGGGGCCGATGCCGCGGCCCGTGGTGCCGATCTTGCCAGCGGCGCCCTTGGCGGCGCGCTCTTCGCGCCACAGGTCGAGCGCGATGTGGTGGGGCAGGATGATGTGCGCCTTCTGGCTCATCATCAGGCGGGGCAGGACATCGAAGCCCCGGCCCTTGAGACGGTCCAGCTCCTGGCGGAAGACCTCCAGGTTCAGCACGACGCCGCTGCCGACCACGAGGAAGCAGTCCTTGTTCAGGGCGCCGCTGGGCACCTGGTGCAGGGCGATGGCTTGGCCGTCCACGACGACGGTGTGGCCCGCGTTGTTGCCGCCCTGGAAGCGGACCGCGTGACGGTAGCGGGAGGCGAGCAGGTCCACGACCTTGCCCTTCCCCTCGTCGCCCCACTGGAGGCCCAGGATCGCCAGGTTCGGAGTGGCTTGGTTCATGGCTCGCTCCAAGCCGTCCAGTCTAGCGGTCTGGAGGCCCGATTCCCAGTGTTTTCGCGGGAAATGCCCGAAGGACAAGGCTTCCCGAAGGCGCTACCCTAGGGGACTGCCTCGGAACCCTTTGCGGTTTGGCGGCAGGAAGCCCTAAGGGTGTCCCTTGTTCGAGAAGTTCACCGAAAAAGCCCGCCGCGTCATGTTCTTCGCCCGCTACGAGGCGAGCCAGTTCGGCGCGGAAAGCATCGGCAGCGGCCATCTGCTGCTCGGGCTGCTGCGGGAGTCGGAGAAGACTTCCACCCAGCTTCTGGAGCGCATGGGCGTCCAGACGGCCCCTTTGCGGGAACGGGTGGTCGCTGCGCTGACGCCCAAGGACCACAAGGTGACGCCGTCCTCCACGAGCATTGACATCCCCATGGAGGAGGAGGTCAAGCGCATCCTCCAGCACGCGGCCACGGAGAGCGCCAAGCTCAACCACAAGCATGTGGGCGCGGAGCACCTGCTCCTGGGCATGCTGAAAGAGGAAGGCGGCCTCGCCGGGCGCCTGCTGAAGGAGGCCGGGGCCGACCTCATCGCCGCCAAGGAGATCCTCCTGGAGGCGACGAAGGAGGAGAAGATCGCGAAGAAGAAGAAGGAGCACCCGCTCCTTTCCGAATTCGCGCGGAACCTCTCGGAGATGGCCGAGCGCGGCATCTTCGACAACCTCATCGGCCGCGAAACCGAGATCGAGCGGATCATCCAGATCCTCAGCCGCCGCCGCAAGAACAACCCGATCCTCCTGGGCGAGGCGGGCGTGGGCAAGACGGCCATCGTCGAGGGCCTGGCCCAGAAGATCTTCGAGGGCGCGTGCCCGCCGAGTCTCGCGGACAAGCGCATCTACGCGCTGGACCTGAGCCTCGTCGTCGCCGGCACCAAGTACCGCGGCCAGTTCGAGGAGCGCCTGAAGTCCATCATCGCGGAGGCCAGCAAGGATCCGAGCGTCGTCCTCTTCATTGACGAGATCCACAGCCTCATCGGCACGGGCGCGGCGGAAGGCAGTTTGGACGCCGCGAACATCCTCAAGCCGGCGCTCAGCCGTGGCGAGATCCAGTGCATCGGCGCGACGACGCACAAGGAATACGCCAAGTACATTGACAAGGACCGCAGCCTCGTCCGCCGCTTCCAGCCCGTCACGGTGAATCCCCCCGACGAGGCGGAATCCTTGCGCATCCTCGAAGGCATCCGCCCCCGCTACGAGCTCTTCCACCGGGTGAAGTACCCGACGAAGACGGTGGAGGCGTCGGTCTACCTGTCCAACCGCTACATCACCGACCGCTTCCTGCCCGACAAGGCCATTGACCTGCTGGACGAGGCGGGCGCCCGCGTGAAGCTGCGCCTGGGCGCGGGCGGCGGCGAGACCCTCAAGGCCGAAGAGGAATTGCACCGGGTCGTGAATGAGATGAACGAGGCCGTGCTGGCGCGTGACTTCGAGCGCGCCGTGCTGCTCCGCCAGAAGGAAGTCCAGCTCCGCGAGGAAGTCCAGAAGAGCCGCGGCGAGCTGAGCGAAGAAGACTACGCCAACTTCCCGGAAGTGACCGAGGAGGATGTGGAGGAGGTCGTCGCGTCCTGGACCGGCATCCCCGTGAAGGCCCTCAAGAGCGAGGAGAAGCAGAACCTCGCGAACATGGAAGCCAAGCTCGACGACCGCGTCATCGGCCAGAAGGAGGCGGTCTCCGCCGTGAGCCGCGCCGTGCGCCGCGCCCGCACGGGCCTCAAGAACCCGAACCGGCCCATGGGCAGCTTCCTCTTCCTCGGCCCCACGGGCGTGGGCAAGACCGAGCTGGCGAAGAGGCTCGCCGCCTTCCTCTTCGGCGACCCGAAGAAGATGATCCGCTTCGACATGAGCGAGTTCATGGAGAAACACGAGGTCTCCAAGCTCCTCGGCGCTCCTCCGGGGTATGTGGGCTACGAAGAGGGCGGCATGCTCACCGACCGCGTGCGCCGCAACCCCTACTGCGTGCTGCTGCTCGACGAGATCGAGAAGGCCCATCCCGACCTGGTGAACATCCTGCTCCAGATCTTCGACGACGGGCAGGCTTCGGACGCCTTCGGCAACCAGGTGGACTTCAAGAACACGATCATCATCATGACTTCCAATGTGGGCAGCCGCGAGCTGCTCAACGAGAAGAGCCTCGGCTTCGGCGACCAGGCCGGCAAGCTCGACGCCAAGAGCGGCGAGGCCATGAAGGTGCTGCGCCGCAGCTTCCCGCCCGAGTTCCTGAATCGCATTGACGAGATCGTGGTCTTCAACCGCCTGGGCGACGAGGAGCTGAAGAAGATCGTGGCCCTGCTCCTGCAGGACCTGAACGCCACGCTCGCCAAGCACCATCTCACGGTGGCGCTCACCGACGCGGCGGTGGAATGGCTCGTGAAGACCACCGCCCGCGACCGCGCCTATGGCGCGAGGCCGCTCCGCCGCGCGATCCAGCGCAATGTGGAAGATCCCCTCGCCGAACTCATGGTGGGACGCGCGGACATTCCCGGCGGCGTCGTCACCTTCGATCTGGCGGAAGACAAACTCGTGCCGGCCCTTCAAGAGGCCGCCGAAGGGCAACTGGCGGGAGCCAAAGCATGACGGATGGAGGCTGGCGGATGAACCGGACTTGGCGCCCGGGACGGGTCGCGTTGCTCGTGGCGGCGACGCTGGGCGGAGCCCAAGCGCTCCATGCCCAGGACGCGGAGCCCATCACGAAGATCGAAGTGATCGGCGCCACGCGCCAGACCCCGCAGACCGTCTCGTTCCGCGCGGGCGTGAAGGTGGGCGATGACGCGCGCAACCTCGACTATTCCGCCATCGTGCAGCGCCTCTGGGACAGCGGCGCCTTCGACGATGTGAAGCTGGAACTCCAGCCGGATGGTGAAGGCCAGAAGCTCCTCATCCGCGTGGTGGAACGCCCGGTCATCAAGGAACTGGACTACCGCGGCGGCACCGAGGTCGGCGTCACGAACCTGAAGGACAAGGTGAAGGACAAGGGCCTCGCGCTCCGCACCGACGCGGTCTACGACCCCGAAATGGCCCGCAAGATCAAGAATGTCATCGTGGATGTGTGCCAGGAGAAGGGCTTCCGCACGCCCCAGGTGGATGTGAAGGTCGAGCCCATGGCGCCCGGCGTCGCGCGCCTCGTCTTCGATGTGAAGGAGGGCGGCAAGACGCACCTCACCAGCGTGGACTTCACGGGCGAGAAGGCGCTGTCCGAAGGGACGCTCCGCAAGGCCATGAAGAAGACCCGGCGCCACTGGATGTTCTCCTGGCTCACCACCCACGACCTGCTCGTCCAGAAGAACCTGGACGAGGATCTCGAGAATGTGAAGAAGACCTACTGGCGCCAGGGCTACAAGGATGTCTTCGTCGGCGAGCCCACCATCGTCGAGAAGGACTTCACCACCGAGAAGCAGAAGAAGAAGAACCTCAAGCGCGTCGCGCAGGGCAAGTCGCCCAAGTACGACATCCGCGCCGCCATGACCGTTCCGGTCATCGAAGGGGACAAGTTCTACGAAGGCCATTTCTCCGTCGAGGGCAACAAGCTCTACAAGACGGAGCTGTTCCAGATCAAGTACGCCGAGCAGAAGCGGGACAACCAGAACTTCCTGGCCAAGATCTTCGGGATCAAGCCTTCGCTCGAAGAGCCCAAGAAGCCCACGCCCTTCGACATGGACGCGCTGGATGAAGGCATCAGCAAGGTCAAGGAAGCCTACGGCGACCGCGGGTACATCATGTTCCACGCGAACAAGCAGTTCACGACCCGCGAAGTGGATGGCCGCAAGTATGTGGACACCAACCTGAAGGTGGATGAAGGCGAGCCCTACACCATCCGGAAGATCGAGTTCGAAGGGAACACCACCACCAAGGACAAGGTGCTGCGCCGCTCCATGCTGCTGCAGGAAGGCGGTCTCTTCTCCGTCGCCCGCTTCAAGGACTCCATGCTGCGCGTGAGCCAGCTCGGCTACTTCGATGTGAAGGACCAGGACCCCAAGGTGGAGCCGGTCCCGGACAAGCCCCAGCTCGACATCACCATCAAGGGCGTCGAGGCGGGCGTGAACGAAGTGCTCTTCCAGGGCGGCTACGGCCAGCTTTTCGGCTTCTCCCTCGGAGCGAGCTTCAGCACGCGGAACCTCGGCGGCGGCGGCGAGACCCTCTCCCTGAGCTACACCACGGGCAAGTTCCAGAAGAACCTCGCGATCTCCTACACCGAGCCCTTCGTGCTCGACATGCCCTATTCGCTGACCACCTCCTTCAGCAACGGGTCGGTGGATTACGACGCCTCCCGCGTCGGCGCGGAGAACGCCTACAGCCAGTTCACCCGCGCCATCGGCATCGGCGGCGGCGCTTACCTGAGCAACTGGTTCCGGAACAGATCCTGGGCGAACTTCACGACGGTCAACCTCGGCTATTCCTTCCGCCTCATCCGCATTGAGGGCGGACGGAACTACTACTTCCGCGACATCAACAACGAGGTCACCTCCTCCGTCACGGCGGGCATCACCTACAACACGGTGGATCAGCCCTTCAAGCCGAGCCGCGGCCTCTCCGCCTCCTTCAGCTTCGAGTACGGCGGATGGCAGTTCGGCGGCGACCGCCCCTACCTGCGCTCCACCTGGGACATCGCGAAATATGTGACGCTCGCCGAGCGCAACACCTTCGCGGTGCACTTGAACTACGGCTATCTCAGAAACCTCAGCGATCAGGACCTGCTGCCCTTCCAGCTCTACCGTCCCGGCGGCGAGAACAGCATCCGCGGCTACCAGTACGGCCAGGTGGGCAGCGTGCTCTTCGACAACCTGGGCAATCCGGTGGTCGTGGGCGGCAACAAGCAGTTCATCGCGAACTTCGAGTACCAGTTCAAGATCGCGGACCAGTTCCGCACCGTGCTCTTCTACGACGCGGGCAACGCCTGGGGCCCGGGCACCAAGGTCTTCGACCACAGCCCGGTCAGCTACACGCTCAACGGTCAGACGATCAGCTACCTCAACCCCCAGCTCCTTCGCAGCTTCGGCGTGGAATTGCGCTTCTTTCTGCCCATCAGCCCCGCGCCGCTGCGCCTGATCTGGTCCCACAAGGTGAATCCCTATCCCTTCGACACCAACAACCAGAACGATTTCCAATTCAGCGTCGGTACGACCTTCTAACCCGATACCGCGATTTCAAGGAGCCTCCATGCGCCGTTCCACTCTCGCCCTCGCCGCCGTCGCGGCCCTGGCCCTGCCGGCCTTCGCCCAGCAGACCACCGCCGCTTCCACGGCCACCTCCACCATTGATAAGTTCGCGGTCCTCGTGCCCGAGCGCGTCATCGAGCAGAGCGGCCACTGCCGCAAGCTGTTCTCGGGCCTGAAGGTCGAGGCCGAGTCCTGGCAGGACAAGCTCCAGGCCAAGGCCGCCGAAGGCCAGCAGCTCCAGAAGCAGCTCCAGGCCACCGGCCTCTCGGACGATGGCAAGGAGAAGCTGGAGAAGCAGCTCCGCGACCTCCAGTACGACTTCAACAAGATGAAGGAGGACGCCCAGGCCTCCATGGACAAGGCCAAGCAGAAGGCCGGCGCCCAGTTCAACCAGGATGTGGGCCCCATCCTCGAGCAGATCGCCAAGGAGAAGGGCCTGCAGGCCGTGATCCAGTACAACCAGGGGCTCTTCGCCTACCTGGATGAGCAGGCCGCCCTCTCCTTCAGCGACGAAGTCGCCAAGCGCGTGGACGCCAAGTTCCCCGCCGACGCCGGTTACGGCGCCGCCGCCCCGAAGCCCGCGACCAAGCCCACCGGCAAGAAGTAAGCGACACCGATCGCGCGAAGAGGGCCCCGCGAGGGGCCCTCTTCGTTTCAGCTTCGGCCCGTGGAGCCGTAGCCGCCTTCGCCCCGCGCCGTGGCGCCCAGCGCGTCCAGATGCTCCACCGCCTCCCAGGCCGCGCGGGTGACGGGCGCGAAGATGAGCTGGGCGATGCGCTCGCCGCGCTTCAGCTCGAAGGCCGCGTCGCCGTGGTTGATGAGCAGCACCGCCACCTCTCCACGGTAGTCGGCGTCAATGGTGCCCGGCGCGTTGAGGACGGTGAGGCCGTGCTTGAGCGCGAGGCCGGATCGTGGCCGCACCTGGCCCTCGAAGCCTTCGGGAATGGCCATCGTGAGCCCCGTGGGCACGAGGCGTCGCTGGCCCGGCGTGAGGTTCCAAACTTCGCCCTCCGGAATCGCCGCGCGCAGATCCAGGCCCGCCGCGTGGGCCGTCGCGTAGGCGGGCAGGTCGAGCCCTTCGCCGTGGGGAAGAATGTGAACAGGCACGCGCATCTCTGAGGCTCCTAAAGGCTTAACGCGAAGTCGCTAAGGCGCGAAGGCGCCGGGATTCAAAGATTATTCACGATTCGGCGGATGCCGTTCTTCATTTGAGAGGCGCCGAAGTTCAGCAGCAGACCCAATCTCATGCCGGCGACCCTGAGATAAGTGAGCAACTGTGATTCGAAGATGTCCGAATGCTGGGCGGTGGCTGTGCATTCCACGATCACTTTGCCTTCGACCAGGAGATCAAGCCTGAGCGGCGCCCCAAGGGTGTGCCCGCGGTAGATCACGGGGCATTCCTTCTGGCGCTCGATCTTCAGCCCGCGCGACTTGAGCTCCCACGCGAGGGCCTCTTCGTAAACAGCCTCCAGGAAGCCGCATCCGCCAAGCGTCCGGTGGACTGCGATGCTCGCGTCCACCACGATCTGGGCAATTTCGTTCTCGTGAATGGCCAGCTCCGTTGCGCCTTCGCGCCTTGGCGACTTCGCGTTACGCAGTTCCTTCTTTCACCAGCTGGCCGCAGGCGGCCTGCACATCGCGTCCACGGGAGCGGCGCACGGTGACGAAGCAGCCGAGCGCCTTGAGACGGTCGCTGAAGGCTTGGATGCGTTGCTCCAGCGGTTCGTGGAACACCGAATGGGCGTGCTCATTCATGGGGATGAGGTTCACCACATGCTTGTGGCGCAGCTCGCCGAGCCAGGCGGCGAGGCGGTCCGCGTCGCCGTCCGTGTCGTTGACGCCCGCCAGCAAGACGAATTCGAAGGTGAACTTCTCGTTGGGCCGCAGACCCCAGGCGTCGAGCGCCTGCCGCAGCCGAGCGAGGTTCCAGGCGCGGTTCACGGGCATGGTGGTGGAGCGCATCTCGTCCGTCGTCGCGTTGAGGCTGAGCGCGAGCAGAGGGCGCGGACTCAGCTTCGACAACTTCTCGATGCCGCTCACGAGGCCGGAGGTGGACACCGTGATGCGCGAGGCGGCGAGGTCGAGGCCGCGCCGGTCGCACATGACGCGGATGGCCTGATGGACATTGGCGAGGTTGTGCAGCGGCTCGCCCATGCCCATGAAGACGAGATTGAGTTGGCTGGGGCTCGCGGGGCCGAGTTCCGAGAGGAGGCGCAGCACCTGGCCGACGATCTCGCCCGCCTGGAGGTTGCGCTTGATGCCCATGGCGCCCGTGGCGCAGAAGGTGCAGCCCATGGCGCAGCCCACCTGGCTTGAGATGCAGAAAGTGACGCGCGGATTCCGCACGCGGCGCGGCATGTGGACGGCCTCGATGCGGTGGCCATCGGCGAGGCCCAGCACGAGCTTCGTCGAGCCATCGCTGGAACGGTGGCGCTCCAGGATCTCCGGCAAGTGCAGGTCCGCGTTTTCTCGGAGCCAGGCCGACGCGCCCTTGCCCAAGTCCAACGCGCCGTCCTTCCAGGTCCAGGGCCGCTGCATCCGTCCGAAGAGATGATCGCCGCCGATGGGCGCGCCCATGGCCTCCAGCGCTTCCGGCAGCAGCCCCCAGGCCGAAGGCCGCCCGGCCGCTTCCGGCGCGGGCCGCTCCCAGGCGAAGGCGGCAGTCTCGGTCATAGGAAAGGGGCCCTTCGGCCCCGATTTCATTTTACCTCATGCTCTCGAATTCAAAGAGCGGGAACCGCAAAGCCGCCAAGGACGCGAAGAAAACATGTTCACCGCGGAGGCACGGGGACGCAGAGAGGTCGAGGCCTGGTGGGTCGGCGTGCCTTCGCGTCCTTGGCGGCTTTGCGGTGAAAGGCCTTCTCCGGGTCTCCGAGGCTCTGTGGTTCAGCTTCTCTTTTTTCCTTAGATGGTCGCTTCGGCGGGTTTCGGAGCCCTCGGCAGCACGAGGAAGTTCCCCGCCAGGCAGAGCGCGGCGCCGAGGGCGAGGGTCCATTCCCAACGCAGGCCTTCGAAGGCGGTGGACAGGGCGAGCGCCACCACCGGGATCGCCACCATCGCGTAGCCCGCGCGGCCCGCGCCGATGCGGCCGATGAGCGTGAGGTAGGCGCCGAAGGCGAGCACGGAGCCGAACAGCGCGAGGAAGGCGAGCGAGCCCAGGTAGCGCGCCGACAGATCCAGCGTGAAAGGGCGACCCGCGAGGAGGCAGTAGAGCGCCACGAAGGCCGCGCCGTAGAGCATGCCGTAGGCGTTGGTCTGCATCACGGGCAGGCCGCCGCGCTGGTTCCGCTGGGAAAGCAGGTTGCTGAAGCTGGAGAGGACCGTCGCGGCGATGGCGAAGGCGAGACCGGAGCCGCCGTGGAGCGAGGCCCGCGGCAGGCACACGAGCGCCACGCCGCCGATGCCGATGGCCGTGCCCACCAACGCGGCTGGCGCGAGCCGCGTCCCGAAGAAGGCGCGCGCGCCGAGAAGGTTGAGCACGGCGAGCAGCGAGAAGATCACCGCCATGAGACCCGATGCGATGCGCTGTTCGGCGAGGTAGACGAGCACATAGTTCGCGCCGAACATCGTCGCGCCCTGCAGCGCGATCCAACCGTGCTGGGCGAGGCTGAAGCGCATCCTCATCCGCCGCGCCAAGCACCAGCCCAGCAGCAGCGCGGCCGCGAGCGCGAAGCGATAGGCGACGGAAACCTCAGGCGCGACCCGACCGTATTGATAGGTGATGGCGAGCCAGGTGGAGCCCCAGATGAGGACCGAGGCGAGGTAGAGCGAGAGGTTGCTCATGCGCGGGCCGCCAGTTCGGCGAACTCGGCCTGGTAGCTCGCGTAATCCGGCATCGCGCCGCCCGCGCGGGGCCAGAGCCAGGCGTTCGATAGCGCTTCCCATCCGAGGTGACCGTAGTAGTCCTTGGCGATGGGCGACGCGAGCAGCACCCAGCGGATGTCCGGGCTCAGGGCCGTCGCCTCGTCGAGCAGACGCTTGCCGACGCGCTGCTTCTGGTAGCTGGGATGGATGGCCAGATCGCAGATGTAGCCGTCGAAGGCGTGGTCCGTCCATCCGCGCAACAGGCCGACGAGGCGTTCGCCGTCATAGGCCGTGAGGATGACATTCGCATGCTCGAACATCCGCCCGATGCGCGCCGGGTCCCCGATGGGGCGGCGCAGGGGCGACGCGGCGTAGAGGGCGCGGATGGCGTCCACGCTGGGGCGGCGATCCTGATGGAAGGTGAGACTCACGCTTCCTCCGGCAAGTCGAGGCGGAATCCGACGCCGAGGCGGTTCCAGCCGTTGATGGTGAGGGTGGCGAAGGTGAGCGCGACGATCTCCGTTTCGCTGAAGTGCGGTTTCAGCCCCTCGAAGACGGGATCCATGTCCGGGTGCGAGGTGAGCTTCGTCAAGGCTTCGGCCCAGGCCAGCGCCGCCTGCTCCTTGGGCGTGAAGAGGTCCGTGTCGCGCCAGGCGTGGAGCGTCGCGAGGCGGCGCGGCGACTCCTTGCGCTTCAGCAGGTCCGTGGCGTGCATGTCGGCGCAGTAGGCGCAGCCGTTGAGCTGGGACACGCGCAGATCGAGTAGGTCGCGGAGTTTGGGGTCAAGGCCCATGGCCTTCGTCCGCTTCGAGAGTTCGAGCTGGGCCTCGAAGAGAGCGGGGGCGAGTTCGGGGTAGGGTTTGGAGAGGCGCATCGTGGGCTCCTTTAGCGAGGCGCGCGCAGGGCCAGCAGCAGGGCCGCGGCGGAGGCGCTGAACACGGAATAGTCGAGCGGGGACTTGAGTCCTTGGGAGATCGCCATCGCGGCGCCGAAGATGAAGAGCAGGCCCGCGCTCGCGAAGGCGGACCAGCGCGGCTTGATGCCCGCGAGCAGCGCGAGGCCACAGGCCGTTTCGGCGGCGGTGGCCATCCAGGCGAGATAAGGCCAGATTTTGGCCGGAAGAAAGGCGTTCACTTCGCCGGTGTAGGCGATGAACTCGTGGAAGCGCGCCATGGAGAAGTGGCCTTGCCAAAGCCCGAAGCGCGAGGCGACGGCGGAGAGGAAGGCCGTGGCTAGCGCCAGGCGGGCGTAGCGTGGCGCCCAGAGATCCAGTCCTTTGGCCGATG
>CAYYJN010000054.1:0-14603 GCA_964472275.1 uncultured Solibacteraceae bacterium | reverse complement strand
CCTTGACCTTGCCGCGCACATAGACGGCGCTCGCCGGGTCGTCGCCCACCAGCACCACGGCCAAGCAGGGCGCGGCCCCGCCCGCCGCGATCCGAGCCGCGACCTCGGCCTTCACCTCGGCCAGGATGCGGTCCGCATAGGCCTTTCCATCCAGCAGCGCGCCCATTCGTGCCTCCCCCTCCATTGGACCATCCGCGCCTGCCCAAAGCCCGCCTTGAAGGGCCTTTCGGCCCCTGCTAAGATCAAAAGTTCAATTCGGCCTGGCATCGGACAGATGCCTCGACGGGTGGGCTCGACCCACCTTTTTTGTTGGACCAGAGCACCAGTGGACCTGACCAAGCTCCAAGCGCCCCTCGAGCGGCAGCTGAGTCTCCTCGGCTACGAATTGGTGCATCTGGAAAGCGCGCGCGAAGGCGGTGACGACATCCTGCGCCTCTTCGTGGACCACCTGGACGCCGAGACCAGCGGCCGCCGCATCACGCTGGATGACTGCGTGGCCGTGAACGACGGGCTCCTGGCCTGGATGGATGTGGAGTTCCCCAGCCTGCGGGAGACGACCGCCATCGAAGTCTCCAGCCCCGGCATGGAGCGGCCCCTGTCCAAAGCCGATCACTTCCGCCGCTTTCGCGGCCGCCTCTGCCGCATCCAGACGCGCCGCCCCGTGAACGGGCAGAAGCGCTTCAAAGGCTGGATCGGTGATGTGACGGATGGTTCCGTGACGATCGAGGAGGACGGCGTGTTGAAGGCCGTTCCCATCGAGGATCTGCAGAAGGCGCGCCTCGCGCCCTTCGACGAAGAGAAGACCCCCCGGCCCAAGCACCTCGCGGCCGTCCTCACCCCCGCCCCGGATCTGGGGCTCGATGACTCCGGCGTAGAGACAAGCGTCGGACAGGAGAACTGACATGGCGATCGTGACGAGCAACTTCTTCGAAAGCGTGAAGATGATCGCGGCCGAAAAGGGCATCGGCGAGGAAGAGGTCTTCCAGGCCGTGGAAGAGGCCCTCGCGAAGGCCGCCGAGAAGTATTTCAACGCCATGGATTTCTACGGCAACTTCGTCGCCCAGATGGACCGCGAGACCGGCGAGTTCCATGTCTACGCCCTCAAGCAGGTCGTGGCCGAGATGGAGGAGGAGGACTTCGAGATCAGCCTCGAGGACGCCCGCGCCCTGAACCCGGACGCCGCCGAGGGCGACACGCTGTGGCTGCCCCAGGACACTTCCCACCTGGGCCGCATCGCCGCCCAGGCCGCCAAGCAGGTGCTCGTGCAGAAGGTGCGCGAGGCCGAGCGCGAGCGCGTCTACACCGAGTTCGTGGACCGCATCGGCGAAGTGGTCGTGGCCGAGGTCAAGCGCTTCGAGAAGTCCGCCATCATCCTGGAGATTGACCGGGTGGAGGCCATGCTGCGCCGCAACGAGGCGCTGCGCGGCGACCGCTTCGACAAGGGCCAGCGCGTGAAGGTCGTCATCGTCAGCGTGGACCGCTCCGCCAAGGACGCTCAAGTGCAGGTGAGCCGCACGGACCCGAGGCTCCTCATCAAGCTCTTCGAGAACGAAGTGCCCGAGATCCACGACGGCACCGTCGTCATCCAGAACTGCGTGCGCGAGGCCGGCGACCGCGCCAAGGTGGCCGTGCAGAGCGTGGACCCGGATGTGGACCCCGTGGGCGCCTGCGTGGGCCTGAAGGGCAGCCGCGTCCAGGCCATCATCCGCGAGCTGAAGAACGAGAAGATTGACATCGTGCGCTACGACGCCGACCCGCTTCGCTTCATCGCCAACGCGCTGAACCCCGCCAAAGCGCTGCGCGTGTCCATCGTGGACGCGGACAACCGCCGCGTGGAAGTGGTCGTGGACGACGAGCAGCTCTCCATCGCCATCGGCAAGCGCGGCCAGAATGTGCGCCTCGCCGCCAAGCTCACCGGCTGGAACATTGATGTGCGCTCCGAAGCGGACAAGCGCAAAGAGAACGAAGTCGCGCTGGGCGCCGCCCTCGGCGCGGGCTCCGAAGCCGCGCCCGCGACGGAGGCCGCCCCCGCCTCCACCCTCCTGGATGAGATCGGCGCCCTGGAGGGCCTGACGCCCGAGATCGCCGGGAAGCTGGCGGATGCGGGCTACGGCTCCGCCAAATCGCTCTACACTGTGACGGCCGAGCAGCTCCTCCAGGTCGAAGGTCTGGACCAGGATTTGGCCTTCCGGCTCATGGACGCGGTGCACGCCCACTTCGGGGACTGATCCACCCTTTCCCCGGACGCTCCCACCGCACCCACACGAGGACACTCACCTGATGCGCATCAACCAACTCGCCAAGGAACTCGGGGTAGGCAACAACGACATCCTGGATGTCGTCGAGAAGCGCCTCGGGCTGTCCGGCAAGAGCCACAGCTCCAGCCTGGATGAGGACCAGATCGCGCAGGTGCGCCGCGCCCTCGGCGGCAAGACCGCCGCTCCGGCCAAGGCGGCTCCCGCCAAGACCCCCGCGCCCGCCATCAAGGTGACCAAGGGACCGAAGCTGGAAAAGGCCCACGCCGCGCCTCCCGCGCCGGAGCCTCCCAAGGCCGAACCGGAAAAGCCCGCGCCCGTGCTGCTGCGGAAGGCGGAGGCCCATCCCGCGTCCCAGGCCGAAGCTCCCGCCGCGCCGAAGGCTGAAGCCCCGAAGGTGGAAGCCCCCAAGGCCGATCTGCCCGCCGCCAAGCTGGCGCCTCCGCCCGCCGCCGAGTCCGGCCCCGGCTTCAGCCGCCTGCGCGTCTCGGCCCAGGCCCCGGCCGCGCCGCCCAAGGAAGACAAGCCAGCTCGCTACATCCAACTGCCTCAGGCCCCACCGCCTCGCGGCGCGAACCCCCAGTCCGGCGGACCCAAGCCCGAAGCGGGCGCGCGGCCCGTGCTCCAGCGCCCCGGCCAACCCGCGGTGTCCCGCTCCGGCGACAAGCCCCGCGAGCGCGCCGTGCTGCCCATGGCCGCCAACACCAGCCGCGGCGAAGTGAAGCACGAGCCCAAGGCGCCGCCCGTCACCAGCCAGCGCTACGCGTCCCTCACCAATCCCAACCAGCTCCGCAGCGAGCAGGGCTTCTCCAAGATCAGCATCAGCGACACGCCGCCTCCGCCCCGCCGCGAGGACGGCCCCGCGCGCTACATCCAGCTTCCGCAACCCCGCCCCGCGGGCGGCAGCCGTCCCGGCGGCCCGGGCGGACGCCCCGGCTTCGGCGGTCCCGGCCGTGGTCCGGGCGGCCCTGGCCGCGGTCCCGGTGGACCCGGTCGCGGTCCGGGCGGTCCTCGTCCCGGCGGTCCCGGCCGTGGCCCTGGTGGGCCGCGTCCCGGCGGCTTCGGGGGCCCCGGCGGCGGTGGCGCGCCCGGCGCGGCGCCCATCGGCTCCGGCAAGGGCCCGGCCCGTTCCGTGGGCGGCAAGAAGAAGGGCAAGCACGAGCGCACCGAGCAGGAAGAGCTCGACCTCAAGATGCGCCAGCCGCGCAGCCGCGCGCAGGTCATCGCCACCGAGTTCGTCGAGGACGAGATCGGCATCGTCATGCTGTCCGAAGGCGTGACCGTGAAGGAGCTCGCCGAGAAGTGCAACCGCCCCGCCAAGGATGTGGTGGCGAAGCTCCTCCACCGCGGCATCTTCGCGACCATCAACCAGCCCCTCGACACCGAGCTGGCCAAAGAGATCGCCCGGGAATTCGGCTACCTCGCCGACATCGTCTCCTTCGAGGAAGACGCGCAGATGACCGCCGAGGAAGGCACGGATGTGCAGGGCGAGAAGCTGCCCCGCTCGCCCGTCGTCACGATCATGGGCCATGTGGACCACGGCAAGACCTCGCTGCTCGACGCCATCCGCTCCGCCAAGGTCGCGGCGGGCGAGGCGGGCGGCATCACCCAGCACATCGGCGCCTTCCATGTGGATGTGAAAGATCCGAACACCGGCGAGATGCGCCAGGTCGTCTTCCTCGACACGCCGGGCCACGAAGCCTTCACCAAGATGCGCGCCCGCGGCGCCAAGGTGGCCGACATCGCCGTGCTCGTCGTGGCGGCCGATGACGGCGTCATGCCCCAGACGGTGGAGTCCATCGCCCACGCCAAGGCCGGCGACACGCCCCTCGTCGTCGCCATCAACAAGATGGACAAGCCCGGCGCGAACCCGGACAAGGTCCAGCAGGGCCTGCTCCAGCACAGCGTCCAGACCGAGGCCTACGGCGGCGATGTGCCCGCCGTGCCCGTGAGCGCCAAGACCAAGCAGGGCCTGGATGAGCTGCTCGAAACGCTGCTCCTCGTCGCCGACATGAAGGACCTGAAGGCCGTCCACGACGCGCCCGCCGCCGGTTCCATCATCGAGGCCCGTCTCGACAAGGGCCGCGGCGCCGTCGCCACCGTCCTCGTCCAGCAGGGTACGCTCCGCCAGGGCGACATCTTCGTGGCCGGCGCCACCATGGGCCGCGTCCGCGCCATGTTCGACGATCGCGGCGCGCGCGTGGACGAGGCCGGGCCCTCCACCGCCGTGCAGATCCTCGGCTTCGAGGATGTGCCCGGCAGCGGCGACAACTTCCAGGTCGTCGAGAACGAAGGCAAGGCCCGCACCATCGCCCAGTTCCGCCAGGAGAAGGCCAAGGCCGCCGCGCTCGCCCGCCAGCGCGTCACGCTGGAGAACATCTTCGGCACCATCAAGGACGGCCAGATGAAGGAGCTGCCGCTCATCATCAAGGCGGACACCCAGGGCTCGGTGGAATCCCTCGTCGGCTCGCTGGAGAAGCTCAGCACCGAGAAGATCCGCGTCCGCATCATCCACGCGGCCGCCGGCACCGTCACCGAGAACGATGTGCTGCTGGCGGAGGCCTCCAAGGCCATCGTCATCGCCTTCCACACCAAGGCCGAGCGCAAGGCCGAGGATCTCGCCCAGGAAGAGGGCGTGGAGATCCGCTTCCACGACATCATTTACAAGGTGACGGAGGAGATCGAGCAGTCCATGATCGGCAAGCTCGACCTGGTGGAGCGCGAGTCCTACCAGGGCCGCGCCGAAGTGCTCCAGCTCTTCAAGGTCGGCAAGACCGTGATCGCGGGCTCCCGCGTGACGGACGGCTTCGTGAAGCGCGCCTCCAAGGTGCGCGTGAAGCGCGGCGAGGATCAGATCTTCGAAGGCGCCCTGTCCAGCCTCAAGCGCTTCAAGGACGATGTGAACGAAGTGAAGAACGGCTTCGAGTGCGGCATCAGCATCGAAGGCTTCGATGGCCTGAAGGAAGGCGATCTCATGGAGTTCTACACCACCGAGAAGGTTGCCCAGACCACACTCTGAACCCGAGGTGGATCACGAAAAGGGGCCGCGCGCGCGGCCCCTTCTTTTGTTCACCGCCGAGGCGCGGAGGACACGGAGAAAGGCCTCACCCCGAAGGCACGAAGGTCGCGAAGACTACGAAGGAAACTGAACCACGGAGTCACGGAGGCGCAGAGGAACGCCGACCCACCGAGCCAGAGCCCGCCGCAAAGCGGCGGCCTTCGCGCTGCGCGTGAAGGTGGCACGAGGCGGCAGCGGCGCCCCCACGCCCAAAAGCGTGGATGCGCCGCTGCCCCCTCGTGCCCAGCCCTGGCCGACGATGTGTCTCGCCCCCTCCGCGCCTTGGCGGTGATCTTCCATCGCTCTTAGGCACCTTGGCCACCCCCGCCCTGTGACCTGGATCACGCAACCCCAGCGGCATTCTGGAGGGTCTGATCCGGAGCAGCCATGGCCTCGCCCAGTTTCGCCCTCACCGCCGTCGAGCAGAAGGAAGCCACCAATCCCCTCGGCCTCATCCGCATTGACCACATCCAGCTCACCGGCTCCATCGCGAAGCTGGAGGGCCTCTACCGCCGCCTCGGCTTCGCCCGCGTGGCGAGCGGCACGGTTCCGGGTGGCCGCTGCGTGCACCTCAAGCAGCAGCGCATGGACATCCTCATCTTCGAATGCGACGCGACCCATCCCGCCGGTCGCTATTTCAAGGCCCACGACGAGGGCGCCTGCGCGCTGAACTTCGAGGTGGAGGACCTGGACAAGGCCATGGTCGAGGCTCGCGCCCGCGGCGCGAAGGTCGTGCTGGAGCCCGAGACGCACCAGCTCGGAAACGGCACCCTGCGCTTCGCGGCCATCCAGGGCGTCGGCGATGTGTGGAACTACCTGATCGAGCGCAAGGGCGAGCTCTCCGGCTTCTGGCCCGGCCTCGCCAGCGACCCGGCTCCGGCCGCCTGCGATCCGGGCCTCGTGCGCATTGACCACCTCACGAACAATGTCGGTCCCAAGGAGATGGATGATCTCGTCGCCTTCTACGAGAAGGTCTACGGCTTCGTCGTCACCCGCGAGTTCCACATCCGAGGCGCGCTGGGCACGGGCCTGGACTCCAAGGTGGTCCAGAGCGCCAACAACCGCGTCATCATCCCCATCAACGAGCCCACCGACGAGAAGAGCCAGGTCCAGGAATATGTGAACCGGCACAAGGGCCAGGGCATCCAGCACATCGCCCTCACCACCAACGACATCGAGGCGACGCTCCGCACGCTCAACGCCCAAGGCTTCAAGTTCATGCGCGTGCCGGACACCTACTACGAGCTGCTGCCGGGCCGCATCGCCAAGGGCGGCTACGCCGTGCGCGAGGATCTCGTCATGGCGAAGGAGCTGGGCATCCAGATTGACGGCGACGAAAGCGGCTACCTGCTCCAGATCTTCACCGAGGATCAAATCGGCCCGCTCTTCTTCGAGATCATCCAGCGCCGCGGGAATAGGGGTTTCGGCGAAGGCAACTTCCAGGCGCTCTACGACAGCATCGAGCTCGACCAGAAGAAGCGCGGCGTTCTGTAAAGCCCCACAACCGCGAATGACGCGAAGGTGCGCGAATCCCGATTCGTGTTCCTTCGCGTCATTCGCGGTTTCAGGTTTCTCGCTGTAAAGTGGTCAGATGCCTTCCCGGACCCGCACCCAGCACGGCTTCACGCTGATGGAGCTGCTCGTGGTGATGACCATCATCGCCATCCTGGCCACCATCGGCCTGGCGGGCTACCGGCACAAGACGACGCTGGCGCGGGAATCCGTGCTGAAGGAAGACCTCTTCCAGATGCGCCATTCGCTGGAGCAATACCGCGCCGACCGCGGCAAGCTGCCCAGCAGCCTCCAACCCTTGAAGGACCTGGGCTACCTGCGGGAGATCCCCGTGGACCCCATGACCAATTCCCGGGACACCTGGGCCTTGGAGTTTGAAGCGCCGGACCCGGACAACCCGGACGCCGAAACCGGCGTCTACAATGTCCGCAGCGGCTCCACGGACATGGGCGAGAACGGCATCCCCTACAACGAGTGGTGAACGCCGCCTCAGGAGGTCAGCATGGCGGACGCGGATTCCAGGACGGGCGCGCGCTACTCCACGCCCGAGATCATCCACTGGCTCGATCAGCTCCACGCCGCCCATGACGCCGGCCTGGAGCGCGCCTTCCTCGCCCCGGGCCTCAACGCCATGCCCGCGATCCAGGTGGGCATCGGCGAAGGCAAGCTGCTGACGATCCTGCTGCGGATGATCGGCGCGAAGAAGGTGGTGGAGTTCGGAACCCTCGCGGGCTATTCCGCGATCCGCATGGCGCAAGCGCTGCCGGAAGATGGGCATCTCTGGAGCCTGGAGTTCGACCCGAAGCACGCCGCCATCGCCCGGGCGAACATCGAGGCCGCGGGCCTCGGGGCGAAGGTGACCGTGATTGTCGGCCCCGCGCTGGACACGCTGCCGGCCTTGGGGCAACTCGGCCCCTTCGACGCGGTGTTCGTGGACGCCGACAAGGGCAATTACGACCGCTACGAAACCTGGGCCTCGATGGTGCTGCGCCCCGGCGGCCTCCTCCTCGGCGACAACGCCTACTACTTCGGCCGTCTACTGGAAGACGAGCCCGAAGCCGCCGCCATGCGCCGCTTCCACCAGCAGGCTCAAAAGGCCTTCGACACCGTCTGCATCCCCACGCCCGACGGGCTGCTGCTGGGGATCAAGAAGTAAGGGCGGGACTTTTGGCTCTCGGCTTTGGGCTTTTGTTCGACGAGACATGCGTTGACCCCGATGGGTCGGCGCAAGCAAAAGCCAAGAGCCAAAGGCCTAGAGCCCTGTATTGATTCGCGGCCCTCCGCGGGGATGCTTTAAACTCAAAGCATGACGACGACGCGCATCCGCCGACTGGACACCGCCGCTTCCGCGCTGCTCTGGGCCTGGGTGGGCGCGGGGCTGGGCTTCGGCGTCCTCACCGCGCCGGGGCTCTTCCGCATCGTGCCGAGCCGCGATCTCGCGGGGCAGGTGGCGGGCAACGCGGTGGCGAACCTGGATCTCGCCGCGTGGGTCGTCTTCACCGCCGCGCTGCTGCTGGTCTACGCCGGGCGTTGGTTCGCGGGGGTGGACGACGAAGCCGGGCTCGGCCCCATCCGCCTCTGGGCGGCGGCCTGCCTGGCAGCGCTCTGCCTCTGCCTCACCAGCTCCTTCATCGTCACGCCCAAGCTCCAGGAGATCCGTGCGCGGATGCACGCGCCGGTGGAAACCCTGCCGACGACGAATCCGGATCGCGCGGCCTACGACAAGGCCCACGGCGCGAGTCGCCAGCTCTTCTTCCTGCGGTTGATCCTGGCGGCTGGGCTGGCCCTGACCTTGAGCCGCCTGCCCGTGGAGAAGGAGACGAAGGCATGATTCGGATGACGCGCCTCCTCGCGCCCTTGGCGCTTCTCAGCCTGCTCGCGTGCCAGGAGCCTTCAGCTTCCGTCGCACCGACGACGCCCGCGCCTCCTGCCCAGGCCGCGACTCTGCCGACGATCCCCACGGTGGACCGGCACTTGCCCGTCGGCTTCCCGGGCGGTCCCAAGGAGCCGCCCAAGCCCGCGCTGCGCTTGCCCGGCCTCTACGCCATCGCCCGCGTGGGGCGCGGCGCGTGGAACCTCGAACTGCACCTCGCCGAACCCGGCTCCACGCGGTCCTGGACCGTGAAATCCAAAGAGGGCTTCACCGTCACCGTGGCGCTGGAAAGCAACGCGCCCGTGGCGCGCTGGTCCGTGCCCACCATCCGTTTCGCCACGGGCGACCCTTTCGATCTGACGCTGGAGAGCCAAGGGCTCGAAGCGCCCGTGCGCGTCATCATCCCCGCCATGAACGCGGGCCAAGCCGTGGTGGGCCTCCAGGTTCAGGTCCTTAAATAGGCTGGAGGCTAGAGGCTGGAGGCTGAAGGGATGTCTTCTCCGGCAGCTCCCACCACTCCAACGCGCGCGCCTTCACGGGGCCGGGGATCAACTCGCGAATCCAGGCGCGGATCTCGTCCACGCCCTTGCCATCAATGGCCACGCTCTGGGCGGCGTGGGGGAACTTGCGCTTGAGGTCGAGGCGCTGCGGGCGGTGGAGGCGGTCCACCTGATTCAGCACGAGCAGGCGCGGCTGCAGGTGATGGTCGTCCAGGCACCCGATCTCCCGCAGCGTGTTCGCGACGATGCGCAGGCGCTCGTCCAGGTCCGGGTCCGCCGCGTCGGCGACGATGAGCAGCGCGTCCGCCGTGCGCACCTCGCCCAGCGTGGAGCGGAAGGCCGCGACGAGCTGGTGGGGCAGTTTGCGGATGAAGCCCACCGTGTCCGCCACGAGGCAGTGCTTCACCTCGCCCGTGGGCTCGCCTTCCCCGTTCACATCCGCGCCCAGCCAGGCCTTGCGCGTCGTCGTGTCCAGCGTCGCGAAGAGCAGGTCTTGCGGCTCGCCCGCGCCGGTGAGCGCCTTGAGCAGCGAAGTCTTCCCCGCGTTGGTGTAGCCGACGAGCGCCACGCGGGGCAGGTGGCCGGGCCGTCCCTGGCGCTGGGTCTCGCGCACGCGCTCGAGGTGGGCCAGCTCCTTCTTGAGCTGGCTGATGCGCGTGCGGATCATGCGGCGATCCACCTCGATCTGCGTCTCGCCCGGGCCGCCGCGCAGGCCCACGCCGCCGCCCTGGCGCTCCAGGTGGGTCCACTGGCCCTTGAGGCGGGGCAGCTCGTACTCGCAGCGCGCCAGCTCCACCTGGGCCCGCGCCTCGCGAGTCTGGGCCCGCTGCTCGAAGATGCTCAGGATGAGCCCCGTGCGGTCCACGCAGGCCAGCCGCGTCAGCTTCTCGATGGCGTTCACCTGGCTGCCGCTCAACTCATCGTCGCAGATGAGGACGGTGGCCCCTCGCCGCGCCGCCTCGTCGGCCACGGCCTCCAACTGGCCCGAGCCGTAGTAGGTCCGGGGCGCGATGGTGGCGCGCTTGAGCCGGTGGCGGGCGACGACGATGAAGCCCCGGGAGCGGGCCAGTTCGGCCAGTTCCGCGAGATGCTCCTCGATGGGTTCTTCCCGGTCCGATGGCCCCTGGTGGGCGATGAGGCAACAGCGCTGAAGCTGGGGACTGGAGCTATCGGACATTCGGCAGGGTCATGCGGGAAGGGACTCCGGCCTCCATTTTAGGCGGGCCTGAGCCATCCGCCACTTCCTTCCGTTAGGCTTGGGAGATGGGCTCGTTCGACGCCTTCGTGGCCAAGCGCTACCTCCGCGCCCAGCGCAAGGGCGCCTTCGTGCGCGTGATGGTGCGCTTCGCCACCGGCGGCATCGCCCTGGGCGTCTTCGCCATGGTCGTCACGATGGCGCTCATGAACGGCTTCCGCGAAGAGATCCAGAAGAACCTCTTCAGCGCCACGGCCCACTTCACCGTCGCGCATCTCGCCGGCGACATCCCCGACACGGACAAGACCTTGGCGGACATCCGCGCCACGCCCGGCGTCGTCGCGGCCTCGCCCATCCGCATTGACAAGGGCCTGCTCCGCAGCCCCGCCAGCGGCGCGCCGCCGGAGCCCGTGCTCATCAAGGCCGTGGACCCCGCGACGGCCCACAGCACCTCCAGCATCTTCGATAGCGCGACGAGCCCGGTGGAGAAGCTCCAGGAAGGCCAGATCCTCCTCGGCAAGGAGCTGGCCGATAAATTGGACATCCGCGTGGGCGACACCATCACCGTCGCCTACCTGCGCCTGGACCTCGGCCTCGGCGGCGCACAACCCAAGCTCGCGGCTTACAAGGTCGCAGGCTTCTTCCAAAGTCACATCTCCGACTTCGACCGGGGTTGGGCCTTCATCCATATCAAGGACGCCGAGCGCCTCGCGCGAACCGACCAGGCGGAGATGATCGAGGTGCGCACCACCGGCCTTGACGCCATCGGCCCCACGAAGCAGGCGGTGCTGGCGAAGCTCGGCCCGGCCTTTGTGGCGACGGACCTGCGCGAGACGAACAAGCCCCTCTTCGCCGCCCTCACGGTGGAGAAGTGGATCTTCACGGCGATCCTCGCGCTCATCGTGCTTGTGGCCGCCTTCAACATCGTCGCGAGCCTCGTGCTGCTCGTGACGGAGAAACGCCGCGATCTCGGCGTCATGCTCGCCTTCGGCGCGACGCCCGATCAGGTGAGTCGCATCTTCGTGCGTCAGGGCCTCTGGATCGGCGCGGTGGGCACACTCATCGGCCTCGCGCTATCCGTGCCTCTTTGCCTACTCGCGGACCACTTCAAATGGATCCACCTCCCCGCCGCCGTCTACGACTTCATCACCTATGTCCCTTTCCGTCTCCGCTGGACGGATCTGCTCCTCGCGTCCGCCTTCCCCCTGCTCGTGGCCTGGTTCTCCGCCCGCCGCCCCGCGAAGCGCGCCGCGCACCTGGACCCGGTGGACGCGTTGAGGTCGGAATGAGGGTAAAACTTCCGGCTCTTTTCGCTCTAGTCATGTTGCGGGTGTCTGCCCAGACGCCCGCAACCGTTCCAACCCCATCCGATTCCGACCTGAGGGAGATGTGGGGTTCAGAAGCCGCTCGCGTTTTCGCTCAATATTGTCCTAGCTATAGCGCTCAACAACTTTTCCTGGATGCAGCATCTAAAACTGTATCTGCCATAAAGACGGGGCTGCCCGTCCACCTCTATCGTTCAGAGAACAGAGGACAAAAGATCAAAGAGAATTTCGGTATCCCAATCTTCGAAGGAAATGACTCTGAAATGTTCGGGAGACCGGTCGTAGATGGCAATTACCTCATAGAAGACGCCAAAGATGCGGTTCTCTCTTGGTATGCATCACATGGGATCTATGCCGTGAACAGCACCAAGCAAAAGGGCACTCTTGCACGGGTTGCGTCCTTGTCGGCTCTTCAAAAAAGCCAAGCATCTCACCCCATTCCCGTGCCTTCAGCAGCAGAACTCGAGCAGCTCTGGGCAGCGGAGGCAAAGTCCGAGAAATGGCTAGACACGATTTCCACCTATCGAACATTGTTTCTCGCAACCGCCGACGATACTGTCTCATTAATGCAATCCGGGCAGCCGTTCACCTTGAAGCGCCCCAGCGTGAGCCCAGTGGTTGCACAAACCATCACAACTTCGAATTGGGTTGCACACACTGACGGATTTATGACGACATTCGATCATTCTTATCAAGTCCCATACACACCTGTAGACGAAAGACTCGGTCTTCCAATTGCTGAAACTGAAGACTCTCAACCAATCGAAGCGATCCTCAAGGAGGATGCAAAGGAGGCCATCCTCGCTTGGTATGCCTCGCGTGGCATTTACCCCGTGAACAGCACCAAGCGGAAGAAGCCATGACCCGCTATCTCGTTTTCGACACTGAGACCGGCGGCCTCGATCCGCTGGTCCACGACCTACTCTCCCTCGGCTGCGTGGCCAGCGAAGAGGGCGCGATCGTCGCGTCGGTGGAGATCCTCGTGAAGCACGAGCCCTACCGGGTGAGCGCGGGCGGGATGAAGGTGAATCGCATTGACCTCGTGAAGCACCACGCGGCGGCGCTGGCGCCCGCCGAAGCGCTCAAGGCCTTCGACGCCTTCTGCGCGGCGCACTTCGGGAGCGCGCCCATCACGCTGCTGGGCCACAACATCGCCTTCGACCAGGCCTTCCTCGGCGCCTTCTTCAGGTCTCAAGGGCGCGAACTGGAGCCGCGCTTCAACCACCGCACCATTGACACCCACGCCCTGGCCGCGGGCCTTCAGGACGCCGGGAAGCTGCCCAAGGGCCTGCGCCTCAGCAGCGGCGCGCTCTTCGACTTCTTCGGCATCGCGCCTGAGTCCGACAAGCGCCACACGGCGCTGGGCGACGCGCTCGCCACCCATCATCTGTACTGGAAGCTCGTGGAGCGCGCGAAATGAGATCAGGCGTCAGGCGTCAGGCGTCAGGCTTCGGGCAGCAGAATCCAACAGCGCGCATGGATCGGGCGGCCCGACGCCTGACGCCTGATGCCCGACGCCGCGCGGAGCGCCCATGAGTTTGCCCCTTTCCATCCGCGATCTGCGCAAGACCTATGCGGGCTCGGAGCATCCGGTCTTCGACGGCTTCTCGCTCGAAGTGGCGGCGGGCGAATTGTGCGCGGTGATGGGCGCGAGCGGCGTGGGCAAGACGACGCTGCTCAACTGCATCGCGGGATTGGACCATTGGGAGGGCGGTGAGATCCGCGTGGGCGGCGCGGCGATCCACCCCGCCGATCGCACAGCCATGGCGCTCCACCGCCGCGCGAACATCGGCCTCGCCTTCCAGCAGCCGCACCTGCTTCCTGAATTCACGCTGGAGGAGAACCTCACCCTGCCGCTCATGTTGGATGGCGGGCCGGACGCGGCGCAGCGCGCGTGGGTGCGCGACCTGCTCGAAGTCGTGGGCCTCAGCGACCTCGCCGCGCGCCACCCCAACCAGCTCAGCGGCGGTCAGGCGGCGAGGGGCGGCCTCGCCCGCGCCCTCGTGCGCAAGCCCGCGTTGTGGCTGCTCGATGAACCCACGGGCAACCTCGATCCGCAGACGGCGGAAGAAGTCTTCGGTTTCCTGCTGCGCCTCCACGCCGAGCTCAAGCCGACGACGCTGCTCGTCACCCACAACCCGGAGTTGGCCAAACGGTGCGGCAGGATCGTGGATTTGGGACCTCAGGCCTCAGGCCTCAGGCCCCGGGCCTAAGCTCTACCCGAGGCCCGAGGTCCGAGGTCCGAGGTCCGAGGTCCGTGGCTCGATCTCAGTGCCAGAACCCCACGAGCTGGATATCGAGCGCAACTTCCTTCTTGAGGCCGATCTTCGCGACGATGTCCGCGCCGCCGACGCCCCAATCGTCGCGGTTGATCTTGAGCTCGCCTTCGTAGCTCCAGGTGTCGTTGCCCGCGCCGTTCTGGCCGAAGGTCATGTCGAAGGGGATGACGAGGTCCTTCTTCACGCCGTGCATGTCCAGCGTCCCGCCCACCATGAGGTGGCCATCCTGCTTCCAGATGTGCTTGGAGGTGAAGGTGATCGCCGGGTACTTGGCGGCGTCGAAGAAGTCGGCGCTCTTGAGGTGGTTGTCGCGGGTTCCGTTCTCCGTGTTGATGGACGCGGTTTCGATGACGAACTTCACCTTCGCGTTCTCAAGACTGTCCGGATCTCCGCTGATCTCGGTCTGGTATTTGGTGAAGGTGCCATCCACCTTGAAGAGCGTCTTGGCGGTGAAGCCGATGCGGGAGTGGATGGTGTCCGGGGTGAAGGCCTTGTCCGCGGCCCGGAGCGGGGCGAAGGCGGGCAGGGACGCGGCGATGAGCAGGGCGGCGAGAATGCGGCGCATGGTTCCTCCAGGCAATGAAGATCGGATGGTAGAGGCGGTCC
>CAYYJN010000053.1:0-14856 GCA_964472275.1 uncultured Solibacteraceae bacterium | reverse complement strand
CGGGCATCGTCGTGAGCTGCCAGAACGAGCGCAGCCAGATCAAGAACCGCGCGACGGCCATGAAGGTGCTAAAGGGCCGCCTCTACGAATTGGAGTTGAAGAAGTTCGAGGACAAGGTGGCCGCGGCCTCCGGCGACAAGGCCGATGTGGCCTGGGGCTCCCAGATCCGCTCCTATGTGCTCCAGCCCTATCAGATGGTGAAGGACCACCGCACCAGCCACGAGACGAGCCAGACCCAGAAGGTGCTGGACGGCGACCTCGATGGCTTCATCCGCGCCCAGCTCCTCGCCAAGACGCTGAAGGCGGAATAGTGCCTCAGGCTTCCGGCGAAGCGACCCGACGCCCGACGCCCGACGCCGGAAGCCCCAGCAGATCGCATTGCGATCTCTGCCTCGCGCCCATCGCCGAAGGCCGCGCGAAGGCGCTCGTCCAGGGCGCGTCCTACGAGTTCTGCTGCCCCGGCTGCGCGCAAGTCTTCGAGATCCTCGGGCCCGAGGAAGCGAAGCGTCAGGGGCCTTCCTTCAAGCAGGGCGCGGGGCTTGAGGGCGAACTGCCGCCGGGGCCCTACCTCGAAGTGTGGTTGAAGGTGTCCGGCATCGCCTGTGGCTCCTGCGCGCCGCTGGTGGAAGGGCTGCTCCAAGGGCGCGATGGCGTCGTGAAGGCGGTGGTGGAGCCCGTGTCGGAGACGGCCCAGGTGCTCTACGCACCAAGTCGCGTGAGCAAGGATGGTCTCCGCGACCACCTCTCCCGCTACGGCTACGGCGCGAAGGAAGTGGATCACCTGGACGAAGACCCGCCCAGCATCCACGACGCGCTGCGCCTCGTGCTCGCCTTCGTCCTCGGCGCCAACGCGATGATGAACGCGATGGTGATGTACGCGGCCTTCGCGCGGGACAACGGCACCAACTGGTTCGCCGACCTCATCTTCGCCCAGCGCATCTACGATCCGAATCCCATGCCCGGCGCGGTGCGGAACGCGTTCACGGTGGTGACGGGCCTCTCGGCGCTGCCGGTGCTGTTCTACTGCGGCTGGCCCATCCTTGTGAACGGGTGGCGGAGATTGAGGCTCGGCGCGCCCAATGTGGACACGCTCGTCGGCTTCGGCGCGGTGATGGCGTTCGTCGTGAGCCTTTACACGGCGCTCGTCCTGCACGCCCACCATGTCTATTTCGACACGGCCTCCATGCTCGTCGCCCTGCTCGTCATCGGCCGCGCGCTGGAAGGCGGCGCCAAAAAGAAGGCGAGCCGCGCCATCACGGGCCTGCTCCGCCTGGGCGCCAAGGGCGCGGAGAAGCTCGTGGACGGCGAATGGCGCGAAGTGGATCTCGCCACCGTGCGGCCGGGCGATCGCCTGCGTGTGAAGCTGGGGGATCGCATCCCCGTGGATGGCCGCGTGGCGGAGGGCTCCGGCTGGGTGGACGCTTCCACGCTCACCGGCGAAGCGCGTCCGGTGGAAGCCGCGGCGGGTTCGTTCGTCCTGGCCGGTAGTTTGCTCACCCGCGGCACGCTGGAACTCATCGCGGAAAAGGTCGGCGGCGACACGCTGCTGGCGCAGGTCGTCGCGCGGGTCCGTCAAACGCTCGCCGCCAAGGCGCCGCTCCAGCAACTCGCCGACAAGATCGCAGCCGCCTTCCTGCCCATCGTCCTCGCCGCCGCGCTGCTGGCGAGCCTGCTCGCCTTCGCCCATCATCTCCCGGCGGCCCAGGCGCTCATGGCGGGCGTGGCCGTGCTCGTCGTCGCCTGCCCCTGTGCCCTCGGCATCGCGACGCCCATGGTGCTGCTCGCCGCCGTTTCCGAATGCGCCAAGCGCGGCATCCTGCTCCGGGGCGGCGAAGTACTGGAGCGCGCGCCTGGCTTGAAGGCCATCGTCTTCGACAAGACCGGCACCCTCACCACGGGCCAGTTGGAGCGGCGCGGCGTCCGTTGCGAAGGGGTGCGCGAAGCCGAAGCCTTGGCCCTGGCGGCGGCGCTCGAAGAGGTCAGCACCCATCCGCTGGCGGAAGTGCTCTACCGCGAAGGCGCGGCCCAGGCGCGGATCGAAGGGCGCGCCCTGCCTGAAGTGGCGGATCGCGTCGTCCACCCCGGCCTTGGCGTGGAGGGGATGCTGAACGGACAGGTCGTTCGCATCGGCCGTCCTTCCTGGCTGCAAGCGCTCGGCGTTTCCGCGCCCGCCTCCTGGTGGTCCGGTGATGGTTTGGAGGGATCGCTCGTGATGCTCGGGGTGGGCGACCGCGCCGTGGCCCTGTGGGGACTGGGCGACGCCGTGCGGGCGGAAGCGGTCATCGCCATCCGCGCGCTGCGCCGCCAGGGCATCGAACCGTGGCTCGTGAGCGGCGACCGGCTGGAAGCCTGCCTGGCGGTGGCGGCGGAAGTGGGCATTGACCCTTCCTGCGTGGTGGCCGCGGCCATGCCCGGCGAGAAGGCGGACAAGCTCGCGGAGTTGCAGCGCGCCCTCGGCCCCACGGCCATGGTGGGCGATGGCGTGAACGACGCGGTGGCGCTGTCGCAGGCGGATCTGGGCATCGCCCTCGGCAGCGGCGCGTCCGTGGCGCTGGAAAGCGCGGCGGTGGTGCTCGTGCACCGGGATCTCCGCCGCATCCCGCTCTTCTTCAAGATCAGCCGCCTCTCGGTGAAGCGCATCCGCCAGAACCTCGGCTGGGCCTTCGGCTACAACGCGGTGCTGGTTCCGCTGGCCGTCGCGGGCTTCGTCCACCCCATCCTCGCCGCGGCGGCGATGATGGCGTCGTCCTTGAGCGTCATCCTCAACAGCGGGCGCAAGCTTGGCCTTGAAGCCAAGCGCCGCGACCTGGAACATGAGGGCCATGAGCAGCTCGCCGCTTGACGCCCTCATCCTCGGCGGCGGCCCCGCCGGGGCCTCCGCCGCGTGGTCGCTGGCCAAGGCCGGCCGTCGGGTGCTGATCCTGGAGAAGGAGAAGCTGCCCCGCGTGAAGCCCTGCGGCGGCGGCGTGAGCCCGCAGATCGCGCAGTGGTTCGACTTCGACTTCGCGCCCGTCATCTCGAACCGCGTGACGCGGCTGCGCTTCACCTGGAAGGGCGCTGAGGCGGTGGAGGGGCCGCTCGGCACGCGCGAACCGTTGTGGATGGTGAAGCGCTCCGAGTTCGACCACTTCCTCGTGAAGCAAGCGATGGCGAAGGGCGCCGCGTTGAAGGACGGCACCTCGGCCACGGGCCTGCGCTTCGAAGATGGCGCGTGGACCGTGGAGACGGCGGAAGGCCCGCTCCGCGCGCGCTTCCTCATCGCCGCGGACGGCGCGAAGGGCATGGCCGCGAAGTGGCTGGGCTTCACGAACCGCAAGCGTTATGTGGCCGGCGCGTTGGAGGCCGAATACCCGGGCTTGCCGACCGATCCCGCCATCGTCCACCTGGATTTCGGGACCGTGTCCAAGGGCTACGCCTGGAACTTCCCCAAAGGCGATGGCCAAGGCCTGGGTCTTGGCGCGCTCCGCGGCAAGCAGGATAAGGACCTGAAGCAGCTGCTCGCGGGCTACACCGAGACCTTCGGCGTGGCGCTCTCCGCCTGCCACCTCATGGCCCACCCCATCCATTGCTGGGACGGCGACCAGGTGCTGCATACGCAGAACGCGGTGCTCGCGGGCGAAGCGGCGTGCGTCGTGGACCCTTTCACGGCCGAAGGCATCCGCCCCTCCATCTTCAGCGGTCTGCGGGCGGCGGAGGCCATCCACCGCGCGCTCTCCGGCGAAGATCGGGCCTTGGAAGGCTACACGCGCACGATGCAGGAACAGTGGGGGGCGGAGATGGCCTGGGCCAAGCGGCTCTCCCAGCTCTTCTTCGCCGTGCCCCGCCTGGGCTGGAAGGCCGTCGTCGAAAGCCCCGGCAGCCCCCAGCGCATGGCCGCCGTCCTCATCGGCGAGGCCCGCTACAGCCAGTACGCCGCGCGAGCGATCAAGCGACTGAGCTTCGGCATCGCGGGATAAATTTACCGCCGAGGCGCGGAGAGCGAATCAAACATACTCAGCGTCCTCCGCGCCTCCGCGGTGAATCGCTATTCCGCTTTCTCGGCCTCTTCCATCCCCAGTTCGATGCGCTCGTCCTTGGGGAGGCGCCAGTGCCAGCGGCCGGTGGCGCGATCGAAGAGGTCGAAGCAGCAAAGCCAGTTCAGCAGGCCCGCGACCATCACATAGGTGGCGCCGTATTCCTGGGTGAGGTTGCGGATGGGCTCGGTGCCGCTGCCGCCGAAGGCCCAGGCGAAGCCGCCGTAGAGCGGCCCGATGCCCGCCGTGGCGAGGGCGCTCAGGCTCTTCAACCAAGAGGTCGGATCGGGCACATAGATGCCGCCCTTGACGCCATCCACCGCGCCGAACTGGAGCTGCAGCGCGCCGAAGAGCAGGAAGGCCGCCCACACGCCGAAGATCGCCTTGGCCCGGCCCTTCTGCCCCAGCTTCCAATAGCCCCAGCCCGGCACCAGCCACTGGAGCAGGATCGGCTTCCATGCCGCCTGCATGGCCTTCTTGCCGCGCAGCAGCGCGGGAATCGCGGGCTTCGAAGTCTCGCTCATGGTTCCAGCCTACCGGGCGGCCCGGGCAAACAACAGGGGCCCCTCGCGGGGCCCCTGTCTCACGGTTTGCGGTTCAGTGTCGAAATTATTGAAAAAGGATGATTTAGGTATTGGCCCTTTAGGCGCCAGACACCATTCCGTATCTGGTTGATTTCGATCAGAAGCAGCACCCGCGCGGTCCGGATGTCGATCGAAGGCCAAGAATGAATAAGGGGATGCGACAGTGCAAGTCGCATCCCCTTCCATAAGCACCGAAGACCGTTAGTCCGTCTCCAAGGCCATCCCCGATTGCGGGTCAACCTTCGGGGTCTGTCTCTTCATGGGCTGCCACGCCCCGTAGGCCAAACTGCGCCACAGCCATTCAGCGGGGCCAAAGCGATACCTTCCCAGCCACCACTGGCTGAAAGCGGCCTGGAAGGCGAACAAGGCGATGGCATAGAGGGTGATCTGCCATGTGTGCCAGAGCCCCCAGCGGCCGAAGCCCCACCCATAGAAGACGACGCCGGCCACGGCGGACTGCATGAGGTAGTTGCTGAGCGCCATGCGGCCGATGGGCGCCAGGAAGGAAAGCAGCTTCCGGCCGAGGGGCTTCTGGAACAGGTGGAGGATCCCAAACACATAGCCCAGGGCCATGAGCGGGATAAGAAGAAGGATCAGTAGGAGCACGACCGGGTGCGCGCCGAACCAGCGGACCAGCACAGGTCGTGGTACGAACAGTTGAAGCAGCCCTGTGGCAAGGATGACCCCGAGGCCCGGCCAAAGGGTGCAGCGCATGACAACCTGGATCGTTCGGCGGTGGTCCGAAGGTGTCTGGACGAACCCGCTACGCCAAATGAACACACCCGCCAGGAAGAACGCCGCGTTGCGGGTCAGGTAGGGCAGGTATTCCATGGCGAGGGCCCAGGTGCGGATGTGGTCCGCCGCCACCTGTAGCCAGGTGCCGTGGGCATAGACGCTCGTCATGGTTTGCGCCGCGTTGAAGATCGGATCCGCATGCTGCGCGGTGAACCAGCTAGGCGACCAAAGGATGCCCCTTGTGTTCAGGCACCACAGCGTGAACAGGGCGGCGCTGCATATGGCCAAGGTCTTCTGGCTGACCTTAAGGAACGGCAGCAGGACCACGGCCGTGATGGCGTAGAACATCAAGACATCGCCATCCCAGAGCAGGGCGACATGCAAGGCGCCGATGAAGAAAAGCGCGGCCTGTCGCCGGATCTGGAAGGCGATGAAGCCGGATCCCTTCGCCCGGTCGCATTGCATGGCGAGGCCCAAGCCGAACAAGAGGCTGAAGGTGGACATGGAAACATCGCTGAAAAGGCTGTTGGTCAGCCACTTCAGAACAGCGTCTGCGGTGTTCGGGTTGGCGACGGGAGGCCCGGAGAACCACTGCGTGTTAATGACCAACACGCCGAACAAGACAAAGCCCCGGATGATGTCGATCGCCTGAATCCGGGTGTCGGGAGCCGTCGGATTCAAGGCGATAGCGGAGGTCTTCGGGTGATCTGGCACATCGTCTCCTGCTGTTTTATTGGAAGGACTGGAAGGCCTAGCCCCGAAAGAATGGAAGGCATCCCGGCGAATGTCGGCGTTCATTGCCTTACCAGGAAGGGTTGCAGAAGCATCGAGAAGTTTTCAACTTAGCAATGTGGGTATTTATCTTTGTATTGGAAATAGGAGCGTTGGAAAGAATCCCTCTGTAACGCAGGAGGGGGTCATGGCCAGGCCGAAACGAGATGGGGACTGGGTGCCGCTGACCGCGAGGGTGGATGCTGAATCGGCCCGGCGCCTGCGCGTGGCAGCCGCGACACGCGGCACGACGGCCGGCCGGATCCTGGATGAATTGATCCTGGGGAATCTGCCAGCGGTGGCCGGCGGAAGGCCTGTCGCCCGGGAGAGCAGGCCGCCCCGCGTCGCGGCGAGCATCGAGCGCTTGCGAACTGAAATGGACCGCCTGGGGCTGAGCCAAAGTGACTTGGCGCGGGGATTGGGCATCTCCCCCCGCGCGGTCAGCGGATGGTTTCAGCTGGGTGCCGTGCCTGCGCAGCGACATCAGGCCATCGCGGCCTTCCTGGCGAACCAGCGCAAGAAGCCCTGATCCACTGCGCGGAATAATGGGGGGGGCGGGACGACCCTCATGCCCAGACCCTCCAGCCTCCGACCTACAGGCGTCAGCCAGGACCGCCAGCGACGTCTTCTGGCGGCGCTGATGGATGCCGGAGAAGCGGGCTTGTGTCGGCCACAGATGCGGAACTGGCCCATCTGGTTTTATCCACAGTTCAATTGGCAACGACGATGAACAACCTTCACGGTGGAAGCGCTGCACGCCCCAATCATCCAACATCTTGGATTCGAGAATCAGTGGACTTCATTCTCCGGTTCCACCAAAGCCGGCCGTTCACCCTTGGTGGGTGAATAGCAGCCCGCCACCCATTCCGCCCGTTCCGCCGCGCATTCCAACGCTTTGGACAAGGTCAAGGACGCAAAGGGGACATCTTCCGAAGCTTCGCAGGCTTCCAGAGCCTTTTCGGCTTCCTGGACCATTTCCCGGATCAGTCCATATTCCGCCATCAGGAAATTGCCAGCCATGTCCGCCTCACACCTACCTGGAAGGCCCGAATAGCTTTCGGGTCATGGATTCGATGAAAGGGCCTTGGCTCGATCCGCGCGGAGCTTGCCGCTCGTGATGTAGTAACCCGCGAGATGTTCCGCTCGCTGCGCTGCGGCGCTGAGGGCTTTTGAAAGCACCAGCGCATCGAAGGGCACTTCTTCGGACTGCTCGCAGGCATCCAAGGCTCGTTTTGCTTCGCGGATGAGCGCTCTGATTTCAGTCTGCTTTTCTTTCTGAATCCGAGCGATCATCATGCTCCCCACGGTTACATGCGAATCCTTCCATTGTCAGGCGGATATCGTTTTAGTATTCGGCGATCCATGAATGTCACGCGCGAGCAGCTCTACAAAGAAGTGTGGACGGAACCCATGCTTCAGGTGGCGGCCCGCTATCAGGTGTCGGCGTCGTTCCTGGCGCGGGTCTGCCGTCGGATGAATGTTCCTTGCCCCCCGCGCGGCTACTGGCAGAAGCGTAAGGCCGGCACCAAGACCCGCATCCCACCACTGCCCACGCCCCAGCCGGGCGACCATGTGTCGTGGTCCAAGGGCAGTGGCGGTGAACGACTACCGCCTAAGCCACCGTCCATCAAGGAACCTCGACCCACCAAGGAACCGGCGGCACAGGTGGACGCGTCAGGCCGATATCGCCACCTCGTTGGCGTTGAAGACCACTTCAAGGTCGCCGGGGAAACCAGCTACGGCTACGGGGGCGATGTCCGGGAGCTGGCCTTCAAGAACATCGGCCCGTGCTGCCGTGTGGCCAGCACGCGGAAGCAACTGATGCGGCTGCTGATCCTGAAGCCCAAGGGCTATATCTCAGCGGGCAAGCGGAACTACTCGCACGAAGCATTCCTGCTGACCTCGGACTTCACGGTTGGACCCGAAGTCATGATCCAGGCCTACCTCCGCCGGTGGTCCATTGAAGTGCAGCATCGGGATCTCAAATCACTGGCGCGCTTAGGCAAAGCGCAGGTGCGGTGCCGGGAGGCGGTCGCCACGGCCCATGCCGCGATGGCTGCGGCCTTCAGCCTCTTGTGGATCTGCGCCTTGAAGAAGTTCGGCGCGGCGCGGACGGACAGCCATGTCCCCGTCGCGCTTTGGCAGAAGAAGAATTGGATCCAGCGTGGGAAGAAGCGTGTCGCAGAAGGAAAGCGTGAACCGGTCGTCCGCGCGACTTCGGCGGATGTCCTGGCGCTTCTCCGGGAAGGGTCGTTCAGCGGCTGGTCGGGGGGCTTGGCGCGGTGCGCCTAGCGCGGAGGGTCTAGGGAAGAAAATGCGGGTCTCCTCGTGTGGAGACCCGCATTTTCTTGTCGGCCCGGCCTGAAAGTCCGCGCGGATGGCGGATCATCGCTGGCAGGGATGGGAAGAAGAGCGCAAAACATGAGACAGGGGCCCCTCGCGGGGCCCCTGTCTCGCCTGGCGAACCAGGCCTTGAACCTTAGAACTGCACCTTCACGCCAAAGCGGAAGCGGCGGCCTTCGAGCCAACCCGTCTCGACATAAGGCACCGTGTTCGGATCGGGGTTGAGTCCGTATCCGAACTTGGGATCGGGAGTCCCAGTCTGCTGCAGCGTCGCGGTCTGATTGATGCCCGTGGCAGTGCGCTTATTGAACACATTGAAGACATCAATGGAAGGCGAGAGGCGAACCTTGGTCCCGAAGGCGAAGGCGTAATCCACATGGGCATCCACCGTGGTGAGTGCTGGCGTGGTTCCGAAGTTGCCATACCTGCCCTGATAAGGCGTCGAGTTGCCATAGAAGTCAGGATCTCCCGCTCCCCCAGGCTCGGTGCCGTTGCCGAAACGGCTCACTGGGGTGCCGCTCTGATACTGCGCGCTCGTGCCCACATTCAGGTCGTTGCCGCCCAAGGTGAACCGATGGCTGTATTGAAGCTTGGCCACCTGGGCGTGGTCCAGAGGCAGGCGACCCGTGCCCACATAGGCGAAGGTATCGTCGGAGGCGGTGATGTTGCCGTCCTCCTGACCGTTGGAACTGGTCACCACGCCTTCGTAATTGCCTTCCAGGCGGCTCAGGGTGTAGTTGAAGCTGAAATAGTCACGATCTGAGCGCTTATCGGCGTTCAGGGTGATGCCACGGTACTTGTTGTAGGCCTTGGGGAATCCGGTGTTATTCACGGTGTAGGTGGTGCCTGCATCGGGGCTCACGGAGGTCGCGGTGAAGGTCACGCTCGATCCAGGGTTCCACCAAATGGCATGGCCACCAACATTGGGCGTGCCCAGGTTCGGATCGTTGTAGGTGCCGACACCGTAGAGCGTCCCGCCGTACTGGCTGGGATTGAGGAGGAGCACCGAATCCTCGATCGGATCCGTCAACATGCGGTAGGTGCCATGGACACCCAAGGTCCAGCCGCTGTCGAAGGTGTGATCCAGGCCCAAGGTCACCTCATCACGCCGCGGCAGCTTGAGGCCCTGGGCGACGGGGTCGTAGCTGAAGGGCGTCGAGTAGTCGGTGGTGTTGGCGGCGTTGGGAACACCCGTAATGACGGGGACCGCATTGGGGTTGCTCACCCCCTGGCCATTGGCCCAAGTGAATGAGGTGCCCGGGGACGACGGGCCATAGGTGCGATACACAAAGGTCTCAGGCGCCCAGGTTCGGTAGGCCGCACGCTGGGGGATGCGCTCGAAGTAGCGGGAGAGGCTGCCTTCCAGCTTGGTCTTGCCGTCGTTGTTCACATCCCAGGTGAAGCCGAGACGGGGCTGGGTGTTGTCCTTCAGGCTGTTGAATTTCACGAAGGAGACACCCTTGTAGTCATCCTGCTCCTGGGTCTCGAAGCGGAAACCGTAGAGCAGGCGGAAGCTGGAGGTGATCGCCCAATTGTCCTGGGCGAAGAGGGCGTTGTAGTACGCCTTCACCGTCGCGCCGCCGTGGTAGTCCACAGTCTGGCCAGTGCCGCCGCCGTAATAGAGGTACTGCAATCCGCCGGAAGTGGCATCGTGCTGGGTGTAATCCGATTCCAGGTGCGACACGCCGAACTTCATGCTGTGGTTTCCGACGAACACGCCCAGGGCGACCTGGAGCTGCTTGGATTCCACGACCACATCGGGCGAATAGAGGCCGGGGCCGCCGCTGACGAAACCCGCGCCCACGGTGTAATCAGTCACATTGGGCTGGTTCGGAAGAGCCGGGGTGTTGGCCGTGTCAAGTTTCACATAGCCGGCCTTGGCCGAGAGCACGACCGAGGGCGAGATCGTCCAGTCATAGTTCAGGTTGGTGCTGAGGTTCTTCTGGGTGGTGTCAATGCCGATGTTGCCATCGCCACCTGGGAAGGCGTACTGCGTCCCTTGAGTGATGGTTTCGTCGTTGTAGTTCGCGAACCAGGTCAGCTGCATGTCCTGGGTGAGGTACCAGTTCAATTTGCCAACGAACTGGAAGGGCTTGTCTTTGATCTGGTCGCTGGTCAGATTCTGCGTACCGATGCCGGAAAGGCCCAGACCGGCAGTCTGCTGCGCGTTCTGGTTGGCCGCGGCCACGCTGGTGGAAACCTGCGCGTCCACACCCACGAAGTAGAACAGCTTGTCCTTGATGATGGGGCCGCCGACCTCGGCGCCGATGTCGTAGCGCGCGCTGTCATTGTTGGGGTTTTCCTGGAAGAACTGGTTCTTCTTGAGCTTGGCGTGAATGCCCACCGCGTCCCAGGAAGCCCAGGCGGATCCCTTGAAGTCATTGGAACCGGACTTGGTGACCGCGTTGATGACGCCGCCCAGCGCGCTGTATTCAGGGGCATAGCCACCGGTCTGGACGGACACCTGGTCAATGAAGTCCGACTTCAGCTGGGCGCCCTGGGTTCCAAACTGGTAGTTCGTGGTATCGAGGCCGTCCACATAGTAGGAATTCTCGGCCGCCGAGGCGCCGGACATGGAAGGCGCGTTGGCTTGGAAACCACCCGAAGACACGCCTGGGGCGAAGAAGGCCACTCCGGTGAAATCGCGACCGCGGTCGCCATTGGGAATGGCCGCGATCTGAGACATGGTGAGGTTCTGTCCCACGCTCGTGGAGGTGGTATCCACCACCTGGGCCGTGCCGACCACCTCGACGGTGGTGGCCTGGACAGCGCCGAGGGTGAAGGCCATCGCCCGGTTGTCATTCACGGACACCGTGACGGAAGCCGACTGGGTCTGGAAGCCGTCCTTGGACGCCTTGACGGTCCAGGTGCCGGGATTCAGGAGGCCCAACCGGAAGGTGCCATCCGCGCCGGTGACCATGGTGCGGGTGACCTGGGAAGAGGTGAGTGTGACTGTGGCGCCGCTGATGGGAGCGCCGCTGCCGTCGCGGACGATGCCGGACACGCTGCCCGTGGTGCTGGAGCTCTGCGCGTAGAGCGCCGACCCTGCGACGAGGCTGACGGCGGTGAGGCCAAGCCTGGAAAGGATGCGGTTCATAGGTTGTGGGCTCCGGAAGAGGGCGGACGGGTCCGCAGGGGGGAGGGAAATTGAGCACGCAGGACTTCGCGGCAGGATCGCTAGGATCCGATCGCCACTTCTCCGCGTGTGCAAGAACAGAACAACCCCCCAATCAAACGGCACCTGGAAGGAATGCGACAATGCCTTTTTGTGGACCAATTATTAAGTGGGTGTCATGAGATCCTGCTCGACCTAAACTGAGCAGAACTTGAGCCCAAGCCTGATCTCAGCTCTGGTTGTTTTTTGCAGGCATGAGCTATTGATATCGCAACGACACTAAAGTTGTGTGCCATTGCGGAACCTTTCGTTCACATGACAAAAGCAAAGAGACTCGTCTCCATGTTTCCTGTTGGAGCGCGATGTTCGGCCTGTTTCTCAGTGAGCTATTTCGTGCGCATGAAAAAGGAGCCCGAAGGCCCCTTTTTCAGAGTGCAGCAGCGGATGGTTAATCCGTGGCGAAAGGCAGGAGGGCGATGTTGCGGGCCCGCTTGATGGCTTCGACGAGCGCGCGCTGGTGGACGGCGCACACGCCGCTGGTGCGGCGGGGGAGCACCTTGCCGCGCTCGGGCGTGAAGGCCGAGAGGGTCTTGGTGTCCTTGTAGTCAATGTAGGGCAGCTTCTCGACGCAGAACTTGCAGAACTTCGAGCGGCGGCCCGAAAAAGACTTCTTCTTCTTCGGCTTGCCCTTGGCATTCTTGGAGCGCTTCATCAGAGCACCTCCTCAGGGGCGCGGTCCTTGATGCCGGCCGCGGCCTTGCGCTTGGACTCGCGGTCGAAGCGCGCCTTGGAGCGGTCGGCGGCCTTCGCCATCTCGTCCATGCGGACGGACATGTACTTGATCACCGACTCGTGGTTGCGGAAGCGGCGCTCCAGCTCGGCGATGAGCTTGTTGTCGGCGTCGAGCTCGAAGAGGGTGTAGTAGCCCTCGCTGAACTTCTGCACATCGTAGGCCAGCTTGCGGCGGCCCCATTTGTCGGTCTTGACCAGCTCACCGCCCTGCTCGGCGATGATCCCCTCGAAGAACTTGACGAGTTCGTCAGCCTGCTCTTCGGTCAAGGTGGGGGAAGCGATGAAGATGGTCTCGTAGCGACGCATCGTTCCTCCTTGTGGATGTGAAGCCCCCGGAACGGGAGCAAGGAGGCACCGCGGGGAGCAGACGCTCCACGGGCGCGAAGGATCAGTGTGCCCTGATAAGCCTTGAGGCTCAAGGCGAAAAGCCTGAAGCGCCCCTTGGCGGGCAAGCTTCAGGGTCCCAGCGTCAGGCCGACCCAGCCTTCCGGATCGAAGCGGAAAGCGGTGCGACCCTGCTCCAGCCTGATCCACTGATCCGCCCCATTGCCGCAGATCCCGAACGGGGGTGTCGTGGCCACCGTCCAACAGTCGGCTCGGACCTCGATGTCCCCGGGCGGCAGCAGCATCCAGTCGCCTCGGCTGGTTGGCTTGGTGGCACTGATCCGGTAATGGCCAGGGGGGAGCATGCCTATCCGGAAGTGCCCTTGGGTGTCAGAGGTTGAGCTGTAGCCGCGTCCATTCGTCCCGATGCAAGTCACTGTGGCAGCCGCCACCGGGAGGTCGTCCGTCAGGTGGATCAAACGGCCCCGAATCCCGCCGGTGGTCGTGGAACAGACCTTGGGCGCGGCGTGGAAGTTCTCTCCGCCGCAAAGGCTGGTCGCGGCGAGGCACCATCCGAGCATGAGCGGTCCGTTCAGACGCATGGGATCAGCATAGGCGAGGCTGCCTCATGCGCTATCCGCTCCAGGCCCCGCCCAGAACGCCTCGCCGTTGACCTGGTTGGCGAGGGTGGATGCGCCCTCCGTGCCCGCCAGCAGGTCCAGGAAGCGAGCGAAGGGGGCGTCCAGGGCCTCGATGCGGTCCCATTCGCCTTCCGTCCATTCGCCGAGGACGAAGTCGGCCAGGGGCCGCTCGAAGGGGCCGATGCCCAGGCGTAGGCGGGGCAGGACGCGCTCCATGCCGACCGCGTCCTGCACGGAGCGCACACCGTTATGGCCGCCGTGGGAGCCGTCCAGGCGGAAGCGGCCGAAGCCCAGGGGCAGGTCTTTGTCGTCGTAGAGCATGACGAGGCGGGACGGATCGAAGCCTGCCTTCATCGCCTCGGCGCACACGAGGCCCGAGAGGTTCATGTAGGTGCCGGGCACCAGCGTCTGGAGGCGGTCGTTCAGGCTGTAGAGCGTCCCGCTCGGGAATTTGCGCAGCACCTTCGGCGTGAGGGCGCGGTCCTCCATCCAGCGCAGCACCATCAAGCGGCCAAGGTTATGCCGCGTGTGCGCGTAGTCCGCGCCGGGATTGCCGAGGGGGAGGAGGGTCCACATGGGAGTTCAGGTTGGAGGCTGGGGACCGGAGGCTGGAGGTCAAAAAGGAAGGCCCCGCATCGCGGGGCCGCTTCCTCCGGTCTCCAGCCTCCGGCCTGATCCCTACTTCTTCTCTTCCTTCTTGCCCTTGGCGGCGACGACTTCCGGCTCGGCGGGGGCGGCGGCGGCGCCTTCGGCGGCGGGGGCCTCTTCCTCGGCGGCCTTGGCGTGGACGGCGCACACGACCTCATGGGCGTCGCCCAGGATGGTCAGGGTGGAGGCCAGGCCGAGCTGGTCGAAGCGCACGGAGTCGCCGACCTTCAGGGCTTCCACATTCACATCAATGTGGGCGGGGATGAGGTTGGGCAGGCACTCGATCTCGATGTGGCGGTGGACGAAGTCCAGCATGCCGCCCTGCGTCTTCACGCCATAGGCGACGCCGACGAGCTTCACGGGCACCTTGACGCGGATCTTGTGGGTGGGGTCCACGCGCAGGAAGTCAATGTGGCGCAGGCGGCCGGTGACGGCGTGGCGCTGCACATCCTTGATGACCACATGGCGCTTGATGTCCGTGCCCTCGCGCTGCATGTAGACCACGGAGTTCAGGCCGGACTCGGACGCGATGATCTTGGCGACCACCTTGGGGCTGATGGCCAGCGCCACGGGCGGCTCGTTCAGGCCGTAGACCACGGCGGGGATGAGGCCGTTCTTGCGGAGCTGCTTGCTGGCGGCCTTGCCCAGGGTCTCGCGCTTGGCTACGACGATGATGTCTTCGGACATTGGATTCCTCCTACCTGGCGCGGCGCGGAACACCCGGCGCGCCCTCTCGTTGGCAGCCTCCCCCCATGGGAGGCAGAAGGGATAGTTTCCCAGAAACCCCTTGGAATTCAAGGCGGAATGCCCTGAGAAGGGTCAAGGAAGGCCGCGCGGGCCGTGCGAAACTCAAGGGTTGGAGTGGAACCATGGACAAGAAGATCAGCCGG
>CAYYJN010000052.1:0-15240 GCA_964472275.1 uncultured Solibacteraceae bacterium | reverse complement strand
GGGGTTTGGCCCGGAGCCCCCATGATCACCCAGAAGCACTTCCTGTCCCTCGCCGACTACTCCAGCCAGGAGATCCGCGAACTGTTGGAGACGGCCGCCGACCTCAAGCGCCATCCCCAGCTCTACCGCGACGCGCTGAAGGGCAAGGTGCTGGCGATGATCTTCGAGAAGAGCTCCACCCGCACCCGCGTGAGCTTCGAGACGGGCATGTACCAGTTGGGCGGCCTCGCGCAGTTCCTCTCCAGCCGCGATATCCAGATCGGTCGCGGCGAACCCATCTACGACACGGCCGCCGTGCTGAGCCGCTATGTGGATGGCATCATGGCGCGCACCTTCGCGCACCAGACCGTGACGGACCTCGCCAAGTACGGCACCAAGCCCGTCATCAACGGCCTCACGGATCTGGAGCATCCCTGCCAGATCATGGCGGACCTCCAGACCGTGGCCGAACACTTCGGCCACCTCAAGGGCCTCAAGTTCGTCTACATCGGCGACGGCAACAACATGGCCCACTCCTACGCGCAAGGCACGGGCAAGGTCGGCATGGACTGCACCATCGTCACGCCCAAGGACGCGAAGTACTCCTGTAACCCCGACATCATCAAGGGCGCGCAAGCGGACCACGCCGCGCAGGGCACCAAGCTCGTCATCACCGACGATCCCAAGGCCGGCATCGCGGGCGCGCATGTGGTCGCCACGGACACCTGGGTCAGCATGGGCATGGAGGAGGAGAAGGCCGAGCGCCTCAAGGCCTTCGCCGGTTTCACCGTGGACAAGGCCCTGATGAAGCTCGCCGCCAAGGACGCCATCTTCCTCCACTGCCTGCCCGCCTACCGCGGCTACGAAGTCACCGAAGAAGTCATTGACGGTCCCCAGAGCAAGATCTATGACGAGGCCGAGAACCGCCTGCACGCCCAGAAGGCGATCCTGTACCACCTGCTGCGCTAGTCCGATCCTCGATCCACGGAATGAAGAAGGGCGCCGAGGGGCGCCCTTCTTCGTTCAACGAGCAAGCGTCAGTCGCGGTCTTCGCGTTGCTCGCGGCGGTCCTGCTCTTCGCGCACCTTGTGGGGGTTGGGCCGCTTCTCCTTGCCCTTCTCCGCCTTCTGGGGCTTCTCGGAAGGGCGGGGCCGCTCGGGCATGGCCTCGCGGGGCGCGGGCTTGCGCTCAGGTTGAGCCTCGTTCCGCGCGGGCGCCGGTTCGGGGCGCGGCGTGGGAGCGCGATGCACGGGCTGGGCGGGGGGCAGCGGCGCGAGCGCCTGGCCGGGGTGGTAGGCGGGAATGGGTTTGGTGGAGGCGGGCACCGGCGCGGGCGCGGCGACCACGGGCTTCACCGCCGCCGCGAGATGGGCCTGGGCCGGGAGCGTGGTGTTCACGGCGCGCCCATTGGCGGTGGCGCTGGCGGGCGCCTCGACGATCACATTGGTCACATTCGTCACATTGGTGATGTGGGTGTTGTTCACCGTCGTGTTTTCGCTGTTGATGTTCACGGTGGAGCGGATGCGCATCCCCACATTCACGACCGGCGGCGCGCCCGTCACCACCGCGGGCGGCGTCCCGAGCGGCGCGGGCACGATGATGCCCACGCGCGACCCGGGCGGGGGCGGAACGAAGATGCCTTCCGGTCCCATGGGCCGCGGGCCGGGCACGATGCCGGGCGCGACCGCGGCGACGGTGATGGAGATGCCCGGCGCGGGCGGACGGAAGAAGACGCCGGGCGCGCCCCAGAATCCACTGACGAAGACCACCGTGCCGCCGCGGTTCTCATAGTAGGGCGGGTGCCAGCCGTAGCCGGGCTGAGGCGGGCCGACCCAGCGGCCGTGCGCCCACACCCAGGTGCCTTCCCAGGTCCAGTAGCCGCCGATCCAGACAGCGCCGAAGAAGGGCGGCGGCGGGGGCGGCTCAACCAGCATCGGCGGCGGCGCCCAGGGGCAGCCGATGGGCTCGGGTTGACCGATGGGCGGTTCCACATAGACGCTCACCACGGCGGGGGGCGGGGGTGGCGGCGCGGGGTGATAGACGGGCGCGGGCCGTTCGACGACGACTTCGCGCGTCACGCAGCCGAGGCTCAGAAGCAGCACGCTCGAAAGGATGAGTTGGGTCTTGTTCAAGGTGGGTTCCTCGCCATGCGGGTCCGCCCGCGGATGGGAGACGATAGTCGGCAAGGCCCCCACGCCTCAAATCAGCATTAAGGGAGTGTCATCCCTCGACGAGGTAGCGGCCCACCAGTCTCACCAGTTCCTCGATGAAGGCGTCGTCCTTCAGCCAACCGGGCTTCTCCAGCACGGCGCCGTGGACGCAGGCCTGCACGGCGTGGCAGATGATGAAGGCGCGGAGCGCGGGATCCGCCGTTCCGAATTCTTCCGGCCGTGAGGCGATGTAGCGCGTGAGCAGCGCCTCGATCTCCTGCTCCACGGCATGCAGCTCCTGGAGGCCGCCCACGGCGGGGGCGAGGCGCAGCAGTTCCTGGTGCAACTTCGGCTGATGGCGCCGGATCTCCACCATGCCGTGGATCACCGCGCGGCTCAGGGCCTCGTGGGGGCCGTGCCAGGCCTCCTCGAAGCGCGCGCGGATGCGGTCGCGGACGCCGTGGGTGTGGCGCTCGCAGAGCGCGCGCACCAGCGCCTCCTTGTGGGGGAAGTACTGGTAGAGCGAGCCGACGCTCACGCCCGCCACCGACGCCACGCGGTTCGTGGTCAGGGCCTCGAAGCCCTCCGTCGTGAGAATGCGAGCCGCCGCCGTCAGGAGGACCTCCACGGTTTCGCGGGACCGCGTCTGGCGTGGGGATTTGCGGGTCGAGGCAGGCTTCATGGACGCGAGTAGCGAATATGAGTAAAAGCTCGCATTTTTAGAGAAGGCCCGCAAGGCCCATTCCGGAGCCGCCATGTCCCTTCTTCCGTCCGCCCGTTCCCTCGCCCTCCTCGCCGCCCTGCCCATGTTCGCCGCCGAACCCGCCGCGGTGGCCATGACCATGAGCGCCCTGCCCCACGGCGCCTTCGTCCTCGATCGCGCGCCCGAGCTGGACAAGGGCATCGCCGCCTTCGCCGCCCAGGCCTCCGGCGCGCGCCGGGACTACCTCATCCGCCGCCTGAAGGCCGTGGACCCGCTCTACCAGCGGGTGGAGCTGGGCGCGACCGAGGGCTCCGCCACCTTCCGCTTCGAGCAGCGCGAGCCGATGACCCTGCCGCTGGATGGCCACGCCGTCGCCTGGGCCCGCGAAGATGGCGAAGTGATGCAGGTGAGCGCACGGCCCTCCCTCTCCGGCGTGCTCCAGACCTACAAGACCGCCGACGGCGAACGCACCAACGAGTTCACCCAGCTCCCCGACGGCCGCCTCCTCCTCAGCGTCCAGGTCCATGTGAACGGCCTGGCGAAGGATCTGAATTACAAGGTGATCTACCGGGCGGAGAAGTAGGGCTTTTGCGGACCGCTAAACCAACGCGACATGGAGTCCGCAAGAGGAAGAACTCGCGCGGCCACACCATTCGATGATTGCCACACAAGAATCCGAGGTCTACCATCGGCCTCGGATTCTGCTTATGCCAACTCCCAAGGCCCTATCTCTCGCAGGACATTTCCCCGGTGAATCCTTCGCGTGGATGGAAGGCATCCTCCTGCTGGCGACCCTCGCCCAGAAGTGGAAGCTGCGGCTGAAGGCAGGGCATCCGGTGGTGCTGGATCCGCTCTTCACGCTAAGGCCGAAGTTCGGGTTGAAGATGGTTGCGGAGAAGCGGTGATGCCAACCTTGGCCGCGAGACTCACCAACATCTGCCTACTCGGCGCATCACTGGGAGCCACGCTCCACTCACAGGATTTAGGGCCCAGCAAAGTCTTCGAGAAGGTCAAGTCCTCGGTAGTTGTGGTCAAGGTCATCGCCAATGACGGCCAACTTCTAAGATTTGGAAGCGGGGTGAAGACCAGTCAAGGCAGGGTCGTGACAAACTTCCATGTGGTCATGGGTGGTGCAAGCTATCTGGTGACGCAAGGGAATCATGCGTTCGCTGCCACCATCTATGCCTCGGATGCCGACTTAGATCTATGCCTTCTTGATGTACCCGAGTTGAAGGCTCCAGGCATTGCGACAGGCCATTCTTCGGATCTAAAAGTTGGGTCGTCGGTCTATGCTGTGGGGGCCCCCGAGGGTCTTGAACTGACACTGTCGAATGGAATCGTATCCCAGCTACGCGGAGAGCCACCGCCCATCATCCAAACGACGGCTGCGGTATCAATCGGTTCGAGTGGAGGTGGATTGTTCGATGGCCAAGGCCAGCTCGTCGGGATCACCAGCGCCTACGCATCCGGTGGCGAGAATCTTAATTTCGCAATCCCAGTTGAATGGATCGACCAACTGCACCCGGGGACCTCGGTAGGCACCAAGAGCGAATCACCCAGTCATAGACCTGCCGATGAGTGGCTAACAGAGGCCAATGATCTGGAGCGAGGAGAAAAGTGGACCGATCTACGCGCCTTGGCTAAAGCCAGAACCGATTCGACGCCAGACGATGGGATAGCCTGGCGGTTTCTCGGAGCTGCACAGTTCAGTCTCGGGGAGTTTAAACAAGCCGCTGAGTGCTTGAGACGAGCAACAACGCTGAACCCTCAAGACGAAAAGGCTGCATATTTCCTAGGGGCTTCGTATGTTGCGACCAAAGATTACGCGGAAGCCATTTCTGCATACCGGCAAGCCGAGCTAGCCTTCCCGAAATCGCGTGCGATTTTTGGCGGTCTTGCGATTAGCCAAAAAGAAGCCGGGGATTATGTAGCTGCGTGGCAAACAGAAAGGGAGCTGCGGAACCTCGATCCCAAGTTAGCAGACAGCCTCGTAGCGTCATGGAGTGGGCCCAACTCTCTCGCTCCTGAGCAGGTTGACGAAATCGTCCGAAACGCTAATTCATCTGTAAAACCATCTCCGCATTCAAGTGACGAGTCTGAACTAGCAATGGCCACCCAGGCCTACGACGAGCGGGCGGGGCTGAGGGCGATCCCAGCGCTCTCTCGACTGGCGGGGAAGGGAATACCCAAGGCTCAGTATTTATTGGGTGAAATTTTTATTGATGGATCACGGATCCACCCCGGAGTCCGGAAGGATGGTCCGAGGGGATGGGGTTGGGTAAAGAAGGCTGCTGAAAATGGATATCCAGAAGCCCAGTGGTACTTGGGAACGATGTGTTCTGTCGGAACAGGCGAAGATGGAGTCCCGCAAAGCAAAGAGCTTGGCTTCTCCTGGCTCCAGAAGGCCGCCAACAAAGGGTTTGCCCAAGCCATGGTCGAACTAGGTTCGAATTATCGTGAAGGATGGGGCACCACCCAGAGCTATAAAGACGCTCTGCTTTGGTATAGGAAGGCCGCAAGAAAAGGTGATTCTTCGGGAATGATGCTACTCGGAGAGATGTACGAATCAGGGCAAGGCGTGACTCAAGACTTCATAGAAGCTCATGCCTGGTTGAACCTGGCCAGCTCAAATGAAAAGCCAGGCGACTCCCTCATATCTAAAATGCGAGACAACCTCGCTTCCAAAATGAGTTCCTCTCAACTAGAGAAAGCGCAAAGGAGAGCCAAAGCCCTCGCCATGGAAATTCATCGCGACAAAAGCAATGCCACTCCTTAAAAAGTAGAAGCTCGGCTATTGCGATGATCCAACCAAACAAGGAAGGGCCTGCATCACGGGCCCTTCTTCATGTTCAAGGGAGGCGGATCAGTGGTTCCCCACCGCGCTCAGCAGCTTCGAGCCCTTCGCCATGCAGCTCTTGTGCTCGATGTGGTGGACGAACTCTTGCCGGAACTTCTTGAGCATGGAGTCCATGGGGCCGCAGGCGGCGTCGCCGAGGGGGCAGAGGGTGCGGCCGGCGATGCGGGGGGTCATCTGCTCGATGGTGGCGAGGTCTTCCATGCGGCCTTCGCCATGCTCGATGCGATTCAGGATCATCTCCAGCCAGTTGCAGCCTTCGCGGCAGGGGGTGCACTGGCCGCAGCTCTCGTGGGCGTAGAAGCGGAGCAGGCGCAGGCAGGCCTGCACGATGCAGGTGTCCTCGTCCATGACGATGATGCCGCCGGAGCCCGCCATGGAGCCTTTGCCGCGCACGGCGTCGAAGTCCATGGCGCAGTCCAGGTCGTTCGCGTCGAAGACCGGGGCGGAGGCGCCGCCGGGGATGACGGCCTTGATCTTCTTGCCCGTTGAAGTGCCGCCCGCGAGGTCGTTGAGGATGAAGTCGAGGGGCAGGCCGAGCGGCAGTTCGTAAAGGCCGGGGCGCTTCACCTGGCCGCTGACGCAGAAGACGCGCGTGCCGCTGTTCTTGGGCGTGCCCAGCTTCGCGTATTCGGCGCCGCCCATGCGCAGGATCGGCGGCACGGTGGCGATGGTCTCCACATTGTTGATGGTGGTGGGCTGGCCGAAGGCGCCCTTGGCGGCCGGGAAGGGCGGCTTCACGCGGGGCTCGCCGCGGCGGCCTTCGAGCGAGTTCAGCAGCGCCGTCTCCTCGCCGCAGATGTACGCGCCCGCGCCGCGGTGCACGACGATCTCGCAATCGAAGCCGCTGCCGAGAATGTTCTTGCCCACATAGTTCTTGGCGCGGGCCTCTTCGATCGCCGCTTCCAGCTTCTCGATGAGCCAGAGGAATTCGCCGCGGATGTAGACGAAGGCGGTGTTCGCCTGCATGGCGTGGCAAGCGATGACGATGCCTTCAATCATCTGGTGCGGGTTGTATTCGAGGATCGCGCGGTCCTTGAAGGTGCCGGGCTCGCCTTCGTCCCCGTTGATGACGAGGTAGCGCGTGAGCTTCTTCTCGGGCGTGTCCTTCGGCATGAAGGACCACTTCATGCCGCAGGGGAAGCCCGCGCCGCCGCGGCCGCGGAGGCCCGAAGTCTTCACTTCCTCGATGACGGCCACTGGCTCCATCTTCATGGCCTGTTTGAGCGCCACATAGCCTTCGTGCTTCGCCTCGTAGGTGGCGAGCTTCCAGTTGTCCAGGTCGCCCGCCCCGCGCAGGAGCAGGGCCGGGTACTTGTCGGTGCCGTAGCCGACGAAGGTGTAGCGCTGAGGGTCGGGCTTGGTGCGGATGGCGGTCATCGTCATTCCCTCACTTCGCCCATTCCCGGACTTCGCCGCGCTTGCAGGCGTCCAGGATCTCGTCGAGCTTCTTGTCGTCCACGAACTCTTCGTAGACATCCGAATTCACCTGGAGGCAGGGGCCGCTGCCGCAACTGGCGAGGCACTCCACTTCCTCCACGCTCCACATGCCGTCCTTGCTCGCGCCTTCGCCGGGCTTCACGCCCGCGCGGGCGCAGACCTTCTCCAGCAACTGCGCGCCGCCGGCGAGGGCGCAGGGCAGGTTGGTGCAGACCTGGAGGTGGAACTTCCCGACTGGATGCTTCTGGTAGAGGGTGTAGAAGCTCGCCACGCCGAAGACATGGCCTTCGGGGATCGCGAGCGCCTTGGCGACGGCCTTCATGGCGTCCAGGCTCACGAAGCCGAAGTCGCGCTGGGCGATGTGGAGGGCGGGCAGCGTCGCGGCCAGCTTGTCCGGGTACTTGGCGGCGATGGCGGCGATCTCGGCCAGGGCCTCGGCGCTGAATTCCTTCCGCTCGGACTTGGGCAGGCGTTCGCCCGGGGCCATCGCGTGGTCGGCGGTCTCCGGCGGCAGAGGGTGGTTCATGGCGCGCTCCCAGGCCCTCCAGTTTAGCGGGCCTCGGGCCTCGGGCCACGGGCCACGGGCAAAAGAGCCGCGAGGTCCGAGGCCCCTAAGCCAGCGTCTCGTGGGTGCCGTCGCAGAAGGGCGGCGTCTTGGTGTGCTTGCACTGGCAGAGCCAGACCTCCTGGCGTTCGGCGATGGCGAATTTCAAGGGGTGGAACTCGGTGCCTTTGTGATGGCCATCGCAAAAGGGTTGCTTCTCGCTGAGCCCGCAGGCGCACCAGTGGTAAGTGCCGGGCTCAAGGGTCAGGTGCGCGGGACCACGGTGCGCGATATGGGGTTCGGCCATGGGGAACTCCTGTGTGGAAACATGGAAATAATAGGCAACTCGCCGGGTTGATCCAGCCTCCGAAAAGGCATACTAAGACGATGGATGTCCGGGAAGAGCTGAAGATCTCCAAGGAAGTGCCCGCGGGCCACGAGCTGGCCCTGGCGATCCTGCTCACGCGGGAATATGTGGCTCAACTCCAGGAGAAGGAAGTCTTCGAGCCGGAAGGGCTGTCGAGCCAGCAATACAACATCCTGCGCATCCTCCGGGGCGGCCCGCCCGAGGGCTACATGGTGAAAGAGCTGCGAAGCCGCGTCATCTACCGCTTCGCGGACATGCCGCGCCTCGTGGATCGCCTCGAAACCAAGGATCTGGTGGAGCGCCACACCTGCCATCACGACAAGCGCGGCAGCATGGTGCGCATCACGGAGCAGGGCCTCGCGCTGGAAGCCCGCGTGCGGGTGCGTCTCGACGCGCTCATGGCCCACATGGACCGCGCCCTGAACTCCGACGAGCGGGCGCAGCTCGTGGGCCTGCTGGAGCGGTTGCGCGACGACTATCGGGGACGGCTGGAGTGAAGCGGGGCTGTGGGCTTCCGGCTCCGGCTACCGATCGAGCTCGCCCGCGATCACATTCATCGCGCCCAGTTCCGACACGGCGTCGGCGATGAGGCGGCCGCGCACCTTGGAATCGAAGCTGGAGTAGATGGGCAAGCAGGGCGGGCGCACATGGACGCGGTAGGGATTCTTGCCGCCGTCGGAGACGAGGTAGAAGCCCAGCTCGCCGTTGGCGGCCTCGGTCGCGCTGTAGACCTCGCCCACGGGCATGTCCATGCCGTGCATGATGAGCTTGAAGTGGTGGATGAGGCTCTCCATCCGCGTGTAGACCTTCTCCTTCGGCGGCAGGGCCACCTTGTAGTCGTCCACGATGACGGGGCCGGGGCCGAGCTCCTTCAGCTTGTCGAGCGCCTGGCGGATGAGGCGCAGGCTCTGGCGCATCTCCTCGATGCGGACCAAGTACCGATCGAAAACATCTCCAGTTGTCCCCACGGGGATGTCGAACTCGTACTGGTCGTAGTCCAGGTAGGGCTGGGCCACGCGCAGATCGTGGCCGAGGCCGCAGGCGCGCAGGCAGGGGCCGGTGTAGCCCCAGGAGATCGCGTCCTGAACGCTCATCGCGCCGACGCCCTTGGTGCGGTCGTGCCAGATGGGATTCTTGGTGAGCAGCTTCTCCAACTCGTCAATGGCCTCGGGGCATTCGACGAGGAAGCGCTCGCAGAGCGGATAGAACTCCTCTGGCAGATCGCGGAAGAGGCCGCCCACGCGGGTGAAGCTCGTGTGCAGGCGCTGGCCCGCGCTCATCTCGAAGAGGTCGTAGACCGTCTCGCGCTGGCGGAAGAGGTAGAGGAAGGCCGTGAAGGCGCCCAGGTCCACGGCGTTGATGCCGAGGCAGATGATGTGGTCGGCGACGCGCGCCAGCTCGCTCACGAGCACGCGGATGACGCGGGAGCGCGGCGGATCCTGGATGCCGAGCAGCTTCTCCACCGCGAGCGCGTAGCCCACATTGTTCATGATGGAGGAGCAGTAGTTGAGCCGGTCGGTGAGCGGCACGAACTGGTTGTAGGTGAGATTCTCGCCCAGCTTCTCCACGCCACGGTGCAGGTAGCCGATGTGGGGCGTCGCCTTCTGGATGAACTCGCCCTCCAGCTCCAGCACGATGTGGAGCGTGCCGTGGGTCGTCGGGTGCGACGGCCCGAAGTTGACGATCATCTTGTCGCCGTCGAGCTGCTGCCTGCTGATCGCGATGGAGTCCATGGTCGCCATGCCTGCCTCAGTGCGTGCCTTAGTGAGTGTAGGGCGCGGTGGAGTCCGCCATGCAGAAGGGGTCGCCGCCATCGAGGGGGAAGTCCTTGCGCAGCGCGTGGCCGGGGAAGTCCTCCCAGGTGAGGAGGCGGCGCAGGTCGGGGTGGCCTTCGAAACCAATGCCGAAGAGGTCGAAGACCTCGCGCTCGGCCCAATCGGCGCTGTGGAAGCGGCCCGTGAGCGTGGGCACGGACTCGCCTTCCGCCACGCGCACCTTGAGGCGCAGGCGCTCCTGGGTCGTGAGGTTCAGCAGGTGCAGCACCACATCGAAGCGGATGAGTTTGCCGTCCAGCTCCCGCTCGGGCCAATCCACGGCCGTGAGGTCCACGAGCTGCTGGAAGCCGTCCTTGAAGAGCGCATCCACCGCGGCGAGGTAATGCTTCTTGGCGATCACGGCGGTCACATCGCCGCGGAAATCGTGGCGCTCCATCACGGCGCCGGGCACTTGTTCGGAGAGACGGTCGAGGATCATCGCCACCCCCTCAGTAGATCGTCGCGAGGTTGCGGTCGGCGGCGTCCAGCACCATCTCGCGCACGGCCTGCTGCTCGGTGAGCCCCTTGTCGCGCTGGATGCCACGCTGACGGTCGAGGCTTTCGTAGAAGCGGCGGATGTGGTCTTTGCGCATGGAGAGGCTTTCCTTCTCGATCTTCTCCTGCAGCTTCATCACGCCGTAGATCATGCTCTCAGGCCGCGGCGGGCAGCCGGGCACATAGACATCCACCGGCACGACGCGGTCAATGCCCTGCAGCGTCGCGTAGGTGCGGTACATGCCGCCCGAGCTGGCGCAGACGCCGACGCTGATGACCCACTTGGGTTCGGCCATCTGGGCGTAGATGGTGCGGAGCACTGGCGCCATCTTGTTCGTCACGGTGCCGAGGACGAGCATCATGTCCGACTGGCGCGGGCTGAAGCGCATGGCCTCGGCGCCGAAGCGGCTGAGGTCGTATTTGCTCGCCATCACGCTCATGAATTCGATGGCGCAGCAGGCGGTGCCGAAGGGCATGGGCCAGAGGCTGTTCTTGCGGGCCCAGTTCACCACCGCGTCGAGGCGGGTGGTCATCACGGCTTCGTCGAGATCCTGCGCGGCCATGGCTACTTCTCCCACTCGAAGGCGCCCTTGCCCCAGGCGTAGACGAAGCCCACGAGCAGGGTGGCGAAGAAGGCGAGCATGACGCTGAAGGTGGCCGGGTGCGTCTTGTACTGCACGGCCCAGGGCAGGAGGATCGCGGCTTCCACATCGAAGAGGATGAAGAGCATGGCCGTGAGGTAGAACTGCACCGAGTAGCGGTGGCGGGCGCCGGGCTGGACTTCGGGCACGCCGCACTCGTAGGCGCTGAGCTTTTCGGGGTTGGGATTGTTGGGCTTCAGCTTCGGAAGCAGGACGCCGGAGATGACGAGGATGGCGACGGCGACGCCCACCGCCAGGATCAGCAGGATGAGCAGGGGGAGGAAGGGCGTGGCGGGGTTCGGCATGGCGCGTCCAGGCCTTCCAGTCTAGCGGGCCTGCGACTTCCTGGGGACGCCCCTCTGGGGGATGGACGGTGGGCCGGAGGCCCCGCTCAGGCTAGAATTTCCTTTTCCGAGAGTGCCCTGATGGACGATCTGAACCAGCGCGTCAAAGAGATGATCATCCAGCGCCTCAAGCTGGAGGGCATGACGCCCGACCAGATTGACGGCGCCGCGCCGCTCTTCGGCGAGGGGCTGGGCCTGGATTCCATTGACGCCCTGGAGCTGGTGCTCGGCATCGAGCAGGTCTTCGGCGTGAAGATCGAGGACGAGGCCGCAGGCCTCAAGGCCTTCCGCAGCGTGGACGCGCTCACGGAATTCATCCGGGAACATCAAAAAGCATGAGTGGGCGTCAGGCTTCAGGCGTCGGGCGTCGGGTCGCTGGATCCGGACTGGTCGCCTTGAGTTCTGCGTTCTGACGCCCGAAGCCCGATGCCTGACGCCCGCGATCACCTGCCCCACCGCTTCCCCTTCCTCCTCGTGGACCGGGTGCTGGAGCGCGAGCCGGGCAAGCGCGTGGTGGCGGAAAAGCTCGTGTCGGCGTCCGAGCCCTATCTGCAAGGGCATTTCCCGGACCGGCCCCTCGTGCCGGGCGTGCTGATGCTGGAGATGCTGGCTCAAGCCGGAGGCTTCCTGGAGGCGGAGCCGCTCGCGGGCCGGGCCATCTTCCTCGCCGGCGTGCAGGACGCGCGGTTCAAGGCCCCAGCCTTCCCCGGCGACCGCCTGCGGCTCGAAGTGGATTTCGACGCGGCCTTCGCCGGGCTCATGCGGGTCAACGGCCGCGTGAGTTGCGAAGGCAACGAACTCTGCGTCGCGAAGCTGCTCGTCAAGGTGATGGGGTGAGACGGGTCGTCATCACGGGTCTCGGCGCCGTCACGAGCCTCGCGCGCGGCCGCGAGGCCACCTGGGCGGGGATGCTGGCGGGGCGCGATGGGCTCGGCCCTTTGAAGCGCCTCCACCTGCCCAAGGAACCCGCGCAACTCGCGGGCGAGATCGCGTGGCCGGAGCCGAAGAAGAAGCGGCAGACGCTTTGCGAAGCCTGGTCCATGGCCGCGCTGGCGGAGGCGTTGGACGGCTGGGGCCCGACGCTGCTTCCGACGCGCATGGGCGTCTTCCAAGGCGCCGGCACTTCGGGCCTGCCCATCCCCGAGGCCTACTTGAGCGCGATCAACGAGGGGAAGCCCGCGCCCCGCATCGCCGAGGCGGCCTACCAGACGCCGTGCACGGTGACGGACGCGCTCGCCGCGGAGATCGGCGCGGAAGGGCCGCGCTCCACCATCATGAACGCCTGCTCCTCGTCGCTGCTGGCGCTGGGCCAAGCCTGGGAGCGCATCGCTTCGGGCGACTTGGATCTCGCGATCGCGGGCGGCGCGGAAAGCCTCTGCGTCACGACCTGGGCGGGCTTCTCCTGTCTCAAGGCGGTGGATGCGAACGCTTGCCGTCCCTTCTCAGCGGATCGCGCCGGGCTCAACCTGGGCGAGGCCGGAGTGCAATTCATCCTGGAGCCGCTGGAGCAGGCGAGAACGCGCGGCGCGGTGATCTTCGCGGAAGTGCTGGGCTACGGCGCGAGCCTGGACGCGCACCATCCCACCGCGCCCCACCCGGACGGCGACGGCGCTTGCCGCGCGATGGCGCAGGCCCTCGCCGTCGGGCGATTGGACCCGTCTGAAGTGGACCTCGTGAGCGCCCACGCCACCGCCACGCCCGCCAACGACGGCGCGGAGTGCAAAGCCATCCGCGCCGCGCTGGGAGGGGCGGCGGACGCGGTCTCCGTCACCAGTTCCAAATCCCAGTTCGGCCACACGCTCGGCGCGGCCGGTGCCGTGGGCGCGATGGTGGCGGCGCTGGCGCTGCGGGATCAGGTGGTGAGTCCCACGCTGCGGCTGGAGCGGTCCGATGCCGCCTGCGATCTGGATTGCACGGCCAAGGAGGCCAAGCCCCGCGCGCTGAGGGCGGCGCTCGTGAACGCCTTCGCGTTCGGCGGCAACAATGTGGCGCTCGCGCTGAAGCGCTGGGAGGGGCGGTGAGCGCCGCGCCAATCGTCGTGACGGGCCTCGGCCTCGTCCTGCCGCCGGGCGATGGGCTGGACGCGGCGCGGGCCTCGCTCGCGTCGGGAGCGCCGTGCTTCGCCGATCTTCCATCCACGCTTGGGACGGGTCGCGGCGCGGCCTGCGCTTCCTTCGTCACGGCGGGCATCATTCCGCCCATGCAACTCCGCCGCTTGGATCGCGGCAGCCGTTTCGCGTGGGTCGCGGCGGCGCAGGCCTTCCAGGACGCGGGGCTGGAGCCAGCCTCCGGTTTCGGCGTGCGGACGGCCATCGCCGCCGCCACCATGACCGGCGGAAGCGAGGCCACCGAAACCTTCATCCGCCCCTATTTCGAGCGCGGCCCCGAAGGCGCGTCGCCGCTCGTCTTTCCCAACTGCGTCGCCAATGCCGCAGCGGGCCATCTGGCGCTTGCGTTCGGATTGAAAGGCCCGAGCACGACGCAGTTGGAGCGCGAGGTCGGCGGCTTCGCGGCGCTGGACCAGGCGGCGCGGTGGCTGCGCCACGGCTTCTGCGACATGGCGCTGGTGGTGGGGTTGGATGGCCTCTTCCCCATGCTTGGCACGGTGTGCGGCGAGGCGGGGCTGCTCATTCGGCACGGCGATCCCGAACGCGACTCCGGTCGCGGCTTTCTTTGCGGCGAAGGCGCGACGGCGATTCTGCTGGAGCGGGCGGACACGGCGAAGGCGCGCGGCGCGCGCGTCCGCGCCACGCTCGGCGCGTTGGTGCAGCGCTCGGCGGCGCGGCCCGAGGATCGCGCCACGGCCCTGATCCAGGCGGCGTCCGAGGCCTACCCGGGCAAACCGGATCGCCGCATCGGCGGCGCCAATGGCCATCCCCAGGTGGATCGGTTGGAAGCGGCGCTCGACTCCGCTCGTCCCGACGATCCTTCGTCCCGTCATCCCAAACTGCTGTGGGGCGAGTTCGGCGGGTCCGGCGTCCAGCTCCTCGCCGCCGGTTTGCTGGAGCCCGCTCTTTCCGTCCTCGTCAGCGGTCCTTCCAGTTTCGGCGGGCAATGGGCGCTGCGCTGGGACGAGGTGCGTTAGCCTCATGTCCTGACGACCATGCGCGACCAGACCTTCACCAGCACCCGCCGCCACCTGCTCTGGACCGCAGGCGCCGGAGCCGTGCTGCTCGCGGGCGCGTTCCTGCTGGGCGTGCAGGCGGGCAAGCAGAGCGTGGCCCTGAAGCGCGCCCTGCCCGCGGATTCCGCCGAGCCCTTGGACGAGTTGCCCGAGCCGCTCATTGATCAACTCCAGATCTTCGAGACCGCGCCGCCTTCCGGCAAGCCGGTCCAGCTTCCGCCCGTGCCCAAGGCCGAGCCTCCGAAGCCCGATGCGAACGCGGACACCAAGACGGATTCCAAGACCGACGCGAAGGCGGGAGATCGCTGGACGCTCCAGCTCCTCTCCACGCCCGATGCCGCCGAAGCGAAGAAGATCGCCGCCCGCGCCAAAGCCGCCGGTCATCCGGCCACCGTGGTGAAGGAGAAGGGCGTCTACAAAGTGCGCCTCGCCAAATCCACCGACCGCGCCACCGCCGACGCCACCGCCGCCAAGCTCAAGAAGGCCGGGATCAAGTCCTTCGCGGTGAAGGCGGAGTAGCGGCGGCTCGGGGGTCCGAGCTCCTCCACCGGAGCCAACAAAAAAAGCCGCCGGTTCTCCTTCGATCATCGTGGTTCATTCGGGCGCTCGAACCGCGCCTGGCTTCGCCATGCGCCGGTCCCGCTCCCGGCAGTCCACTGGACTGCCTCCGCGGTCCCACTCGGGGGTTCAAGCCCTTCCACCGGAGCCAACAAAAAAGCCGCCTGGATGGCGGCTTGGTTGGCTCCGGTGGAGGGACTCGAACCCCCGACATCCTGATTAACAGT
>CAYYJN010000051.1:0-15371 GCA_964472275.1 uncultured Solibacteraceae bacterium | reverse complement strand
CCCTTCGCGGCTTTGGACGCGGCGCTGACTTGATCCGAATGGGTCTCGTGGACGAAGAGTTTGATGAGCGCCGAAGTGTCCAGGTAGAGGATCACCGCCGGTCCTCCAGCACCATGTCGGAGGCGGTCTTGATCCCCTTACGAGAGGGCGCGGCGGCGGCCGGAAGGTCGGGGCGCTTGCCTGACCAGGAAATGCCCGGCAGAGCCCGCAACGCGGCCAGGGCATCCTTTTCCGTGGCGGGCACGGGCTGGAGGATCGCGACGGGCTCGCCGTGGCTGGTGATGGTCAGGACTTCGCGCTGGGCGGCCACCCGCTCCAGATGCGCCGACAAGTTCGCCTTGAGATCGCGGACTGAAACAGGGCTTTGAGAAGGGGTTCGCATGAAGGTTTCCGATGTGACTACTTTACCTAAGTGTAGTCACATCGGGGGGCGGCGCAAGGCGTCTGAAATGAAGTTGCATCCACAGATTCCGCAGAGTCAAGCGCGGTCCCATTCGTGGAATCGGCGTCATCTGCGTAATCTGCGGATACAAATTCAGTCCATCGCCTCGACGCGCACGGGCACGGCTTTGAAGGCGGGGGTCTTGGAGCGCGGGTCGAGGGTTGCGGGCACGAGGGCGTTGGCTTCGGGATAGTACATGGCGCAGTTGCCGGGGCGGATGTCCACGAGGGCGACGCGCACGGTCATGGCGCCGAGTCCGGAGTGGACGCGCACGGCCTGGCCTTCCGCGAATCCCAGTCGCTTCGCGTCCTCGGCGGCCATGAGGATGGAGTCGCGGCGCCGCACGCCGCGGTAGAGATCTTCTTCCTCGTAGACGACGGTGTTGAACTGGCCTTCGCTGCGGATCGTCATCATGCGCAGTTCATCGGATCGCAGCGGCTCGGGTAGCGGCGTCGGGGCGAAGCGAGCCTTGCCATCGCTGGTGGCGAAGGCGGGCGCGTGGAAGGTGCGGCCCGCGACCTGGAACTCCGCGCCGGAGGCGGCCTCCTCGTAGCCCGGCACGGCGCGGGCGATCTCTTCGCGCAGGGACTGGTGGCTCCGCATGCGCGTCCAGTCGAAGCGCCCCGGCGGCAGGATGCGCTCCGCCAGTTCGGCGAGGATGGCGACTTCGCTGCGCAGTTCGCCCTTCGGGAAGGGCTCGCCGCCTTCGGACAGGCGCACGAGGTTGAACATGGATTCCTGGCTCGTGGCCTGGGATTCCTCGTCCCGCGCCAACGCGGGCAGGATCACGGTAGTCTGACCGCGACCGTGGAAGTGGCCTTCGTTGAGCTTGGTGCTCACCATCGCCGTGAAGGGAATGCGGCGCAGCGCTTCTCCGGTCCAGGCGCGGTCGGGGTTGGAGCCGAAGAGGTTGCCGCCCAGTTGCAGCGAGGCCTGAATGCGGCCTTCGTGCGCGGCTTGCATGGATTGGTAGGTGTCCTGGCCGGGCGCGACTTCGATGCCGTAGAGCTCCTTCAACCGGTCGGCGAAGGCTTTCTTCAATCCCGGCGCGACGCCCACGGAGCCGACGCCCTGGACATTGGAATGGCCACGGATCGGCAGCAGCCCGCAGCCTTCGCGGCCCAGCCAGCCCTTCGCCAACGCGAGATTCGACAGCGCGAGGATGTTGTCCACGCCGTGCACATGGTGTGTGAGGCCCATGGCCCACATGAGGATGCCGCGCTTGGCCGTCATCAGCAGCGCGACGGCTTCTTCGATCCGCGCCTTCGGCACGCCGGACGCGCCTTCGATCATCGCCCATGGTGTCGCTTCGATGTCGCCGCGCACCGCGTCCCACCCGGTGGTGTGCGCGTCCACGAACGCGTGGTCCACGCCGTTCTGTTCGAGGATGCCTTTGAGCAGACCCTTGAGCAGCGCGATGTCGCCGCCGATGTGGGGTTGCAGGTAGAGGTCGCTGATCTTCGATCCGAAGACGAGGCTCGTGGCCAGCGACGGCACGCGGAAGCGCACGAGGCCCAGTTCCTTCAGCGGGTTGATGACGAGCACCTTGCCGCCGCGCCGCCGCAGCTTCACGAGCTGGGTGATGAGGCGCGGATGGTTGCTCGCCGGATTCGCGCCGATGACGAGGGCGAAGTCGGCCTTGTCCAGATCGTCCAGCGCGATGCTCGCCGTGCCGCTGCCGTAGACCTGGTTCAGCGCGACGCCGCTGGCCTGGTGGCAATAGAAGGAGCAGTTGTGGATGTTGGCCGTGCCGTAGGCCCGCGCCACGAGCTGAAGCAGGAAGGCCGCCTCGTTGCTGCCGCGGCCGGAGCTGTAGACGAAGGCCTCCTCAGGCCGCGTGGTCTGGAAGGCCGTGGCCGTCGCGGCCATCGCCTCGTCCCAGGTCGCGTGGCGGTAGTGCGTGTCGCCCGGCTCCGCGATCAGCGGGAAGGCGAGGCGGCCCAGCTCCTCCAGTTCCCGCGGGCTCAAGTTCGACAAGGCCGCGATGGAATTGGATCGGAAGAAGGCTTCGGGGATCGCCGCCTGCATATCGCCGGCCTGGGCCTGCACCGACTTCTTGCACACCTCGGGGAAGTGCCCGGCCTCGTTCACCATCCCGCCCCGCGCGCCGCCCATGCCCACCGCGCAGGTCTTGCACGCGTTCTTCGACCGCATGCGAACCCAGAGTTTCCACAGGCCCACGCGCTGGCCCTTCTTCAGGACATAGCGGAGCGCGGCAAAGCCGCCAGCGGCGGAGACACGGGGAGTGGCCATGGAAAGAGTTTAAAGCTTGAACCGCAGATTCCACAGATGACGCAGATTGAAAAGCTTCCGCAATCTGCGGATAAACCCCCTTTCATTTCGTTCGTAGCAGAATGACTGTTTCTCGGAGACTCCATGAATTCCATCCAGCGGAAGGCGCGGATCGCCGGGCTGTGGTACCTGTCCGTCACACTCACGGGCATCTTCACCCTCATGGTGGCGCCCTCGAAGCTCTTCGTGCATGGCGACGCGGCGGCCACGGTGCAGCGGATGCTCGGGTCCGAAACGCTCTTCCGGTCTTACATGGCCGTGGGCTTGATCTCGTCCCTTTGCTTCCTCACGCTGGCGCTGGCGCTCCACCAGCTATTCAAGGATGTGGACAAGCGCCTTTCACGGCTCATGGTCGTGCTCGTCGCCATCCAGGTTCCCACCGCCTGGGTGACTGCCGTGGCCCAAGGCATGGCGCTGGAGCTTGCCAAAGGCGGGTTGTCCATGGATGCGTTCGCTGGGCCTCAGCGGGAGGCCTTGGCCTACATGTTCCTGCGCATTGACCACCACGGCGTGATGGCCTCTCAGCTCATGTGGGGCCTCTGGCTCTTCCCGCTCGCGGCGCTTGTGCTCCGCTCCCGCTATCAGCCCCGCTTCCTCGGATGGTGGCTCAACCTCAACGGCCTCGCCTATGTGGCTGTCTGGGTTCTCGCGTTCCTCGCGCCGCGGCATTTCGACCGCGTGGATGATCTCCTCTTCCCCGTCTTCCTGGGCGAAGTCGCCTTCATGCTCTGGCTTCTCATCCGCGGCGCGAAAGAACCGGCATCAGTGAGTCAAACCTAAAGCTCATCCACAGATTCCGCCGATTACGCAGATTGGGCGCGCTTTTGAATCTGCGTCATCGGCGGAATCTGCGGTTGAAAACCTCAGCCGTTCACCAGCGTCTTCAGGCCGTCTTTGAAGAGCACATCCACCTTCTTGCCGAGGCGCTTCATGACGCGGCCGAGGCCGAAGCTGGGGTGGTCCAGCCACTGGCCTTCGTCGAAGCGGGTGGCGACCGCGTAGGGGCGGGCGCTGGCGCCGCCCTGCTCCTCGATCATGAGGCGCTGGAACTGGCTGCCGCCGGTCGCGGCCCGGGGCGCCGCCACGCGCGGGGCACGGGGCGTGGACAGGGACACGGGTTTCTCGGCCCGGAACTTGTGCTTGGAGCTGCAAGTCATGCAGATGAGATCCAGCGGCACGCCGTCCGTGATCGTCACCACGCGGTGCCGCGTCTCCTGCTTGCAGCGGCCACAGGGCGCGTCCAGATCCATGCCGGCGTAGTAGGACTTCGTCATAACCACCAGTTCACCGCGAAGGCGCGAAGGACGCAAAGGGAAAGAACAAGAATGGGTCCGCAGATTACGCCGATTACGCAGATTGTTTTTGCTCTTGAATCGGCGCCATCTGCGCAATCTGCGGATAAATACTTGCTCTTACCCCAGTAGCGCCACGACCTGATTCAAGCGCGTGGCCTTTTCCTCGGCCAGGGCTTTGGCTTTCTCGACTTCGTCGGCGGGGGCCTTTTCGAGGTAGCGGGCGTTGCCGAGACGGCTTTGGAGGGCCTGCAGCTCCTTTTCGAGCTTCTCGCGCTCCTTCTCCAGCTTCGCTTTCTCGGCGGCGGGGTCCTTGAGACCCGCGAGCTCCAGCGCCACGGCGCCACCAGTGACGACGGCCACGGCGCGGGTGGGTGAGGTCAGATCGCCGTCCACGAAGGCGACGCTTTCGAGGCGCGCGATGGACTTCAGGGCTTCCGTGAAGGGTTCGAGGCGCTTCACGGTGCAAAGGGCGGCCACGCGCTTAGCGGGGTCCACGCCGTTCTCGGCCTTGAGGCGGAGCAGGGTGGAGAGCGCTTCCTGGAAGGCGGGGATGAGCGTGGCGTCGCCGCCCCGCCGCTGAAGGAGCGCGTCGCCCATGGGCCAGCCGCGTTCGGCGAGCAGCTTCGCCTCGTCAGCGGGCAGGCGTCCGGCCATGACGGCTTCGTGGATCTCCTCCGTGAGGAAGGGCACGAAGGGATGAAGGGCTCGCAGCAGGAGGTCGAGGAAGTGGAGAATGGCCGCCTTCTGCGCGGCGCTGCCGCTGGTGAGCTGCACCTTGGCCAGCTCGATGTAGGTGCCGCAGAAATCGTCATAGACCAAGTGGTAGAGGCGGTCGGCGGCGTCGTGGAAGCGGAAGGCCTCGATAGCCTCGTCCACCGCGCCGAGCTCGTCGCGCAGGCGGCCGATCATCCAGAATTCGGCCTCGCCCAGCTTGGGCTCCAGCGCGAGCGTCACTTCGTCCGTGAGGTTCATCTGCACGAAGCGGGCGGCGTTCCAGAGTTTGTTGCAGAAGTTGCGGCTGGCTTCGAGGCGCGCGGGGCTCATGGCGATGTCCGTGCCCGGCGCGGCCATGATGGCGAGGCTGAAGCGCAAGGCGTCGGTGCCGAACTCGTCCATCACTTCGAGCGGATCAATGACATTGCCCTTGGTCTTGGACATCTTCTGGCCGCTGGCATCGCGGACGAGCGAGTTGAAGTAGACCTTGCGGAAGGGCACTTCGCCCGTCCAGGTGAGGCCCGCCATGGCCATGCGCGCCACCCAGAAGAAGAGGATGTCGTAGCCGGTGATGAGCACGCTCGTGGGGTAGTAGCGCTGGAGGTCCGGCGTCTCGTCGGGCCAGCCGAAGACGCTGAAGGGCCAGAGCGCGGAGCTGAACCAGGTGTCCAGCGTGTCCGGGTCCTGCGTCAGCTCCGTCGCGCCGCAGTTGGCACAGGCCGCGGGCGCCTCCATCTCCACATGCAGATGGCCGCACTTCGTGCAGGTCCAAGCGGGGATGCGGTGGCCCCACACGAGCTGGCGGCTGATGCACCAGTCCTGGATGTTGGTGAGCCAGTGCTCCCACACGGCCGCGTGATGCTCGGGCGTGAACGCGATGGCGCCCGTGCGAACGGCTTCGAGCGCCTTCTTGGCGGCGTCGTCCACCTTCATGAACCACTGCTCGCTGACGAGCGGCTCCAGCACCGCGCCGCTGCGGTCGCTGAGGGCGATCTTGTTGGTGTGGTCCTCCACCTTCACGAGGAAACCCTGTTCCTCCAAGTCGGCGACGATCTTCTTGCGGGCCTCGAAGCGGTCGAGCCCGGCGTAGAGGCCCGCCTCCTTCATCATCTTCGCGTCGAAGCCGATGACGGTGAGGGAGGGCAGCTTGAGGCGCTGGCCCGCGGCGAAGTCGTTGGGATCGTGGGCGGGCGTGAGCTTCACGCAGCCGGTGCCGAAGGCGGGATCCACGAAGCTATCCGCCACCACCGGAATCTGGCGGCCGGTGATGGGATGCTGGAGCAGCTTGCCCACGACCGCCGTGTAGCGTTCGTCGTCGGGATGCACGGCCACGGCGGTGTCGCCGAGCATCGTCTCGGGCCGCGTCGTCGCGACGACGATGTCGCCGCTTCCGTCCACCAGCGGGTAGCGCAGATGCCAGAGCTTGCCGCGGCGCTCCTCGTGCTTCACTTCCAGGTCGCTCAGCGCGGTCTGCAGCGCGGGGTCCCACTGGATCATGCGGGGGCCGCGGTAGATGCGGCGCTGCTTGTAGGCCTCGACGAAGACATGGCGCACGGCGCGGTTGAGGGCCGGGTCCAGCGTGAAGCGGTTGCGGGTCCAGTCCACGCCCGCGCCCATGCGCTTGAGCTGGTGCTCGATGGCGCCCTGGTTCTGCTCTTTCCAGGCCCAGAGCCGCTGCTCGAATTCCGCGCGGGTGAGGTCATGGCGGGTCTTGCCCTCGGCCTTGAGCTGGCGCTCCACCATCATCTGCGTGGCGATGCCCGCGTGGTCCGTGCCCGGCACCCAGAGCGCGTCATACCCTTGAGCCCGTTTGAAGCGCGTGAGGATGTCGTGCAGCGTGTTCACGAGCGCGTGGCCCATGTGCAGGTTGCCCGTGATGTTCGGCGGCGGGATCACGATGGACCAGGGCCGCTTGCCGCTGTCCGGCTTCGCCTCGAAGACCTTCGCTTCCTCCCACACCGCGTACCACCGCGCCTGGGCGGTCTTGAAGTCGAAGGCCTTGTCCATCTCGCGCATGGATGTTCCAGAGAAATGATTCACCGCAGAGGCGCCGAGGGCGCTGAGCAAAGCAGCTTTGCACTCTGCGTCCTCAGCGACTCTGCGGTGAAGAAATTAGACCGCCGCCGTCTCGATCTTCATCCCCAGCGCCTCGACGAGCTTGTGGTCGTGGCTGTCGCCGGGGTTGGGCGTGGTGAGGAGCTTCTCGCCGGTGAAGAGGGAGTTGGCGCCCGCGAAGAAACAGAGGGTCTGAAGCTCGTCGCTCATGGCGGTGCGGCCGGCGCTGAGGCGCACGCGGCTCTTGGGGAAGAGGATGCGGGCCGTGGCGATCATGCGCACGAGATCGAAGGGCGGCAGCGGCTCCGCGTCCTCCAGCGGCGTGCCTTCGACGGCGACGAGCTGGTTGATGGGCACGCTCTCCGGCGCGGGCTCCAGCTTGGTCAGCTCATGAAGGAAGTGGATGCGGTCGTCGTTGGTCTCGCCCATGCCGAGGATGCCGCCGGAGCAGACTTCCAGGCCCGCCTTGCGGACATTGGCGAGGGTGCGCAGGCGGTCGTCGAAGGTGCGGGTGTGGATGATTTTTTCGTAGAACTCGCGGCTGCTGTCGAGGTTGTGGTTGTACACATCGCAGCCGGCGTCCTTCAGGCGCACCGCCTGCTGCTCGTTGAGAAGGCCGAGCGTGACGCAGACCTCCATGCCTTGCGCCTTGACGCCACGGACCATCTCCAGCACCGCGTCGAAGTTGGCGTCGTCCTTCACCTCGCGCCAGGCGGCGCCCATGCAGTAGCGCGTGGAGCCGTTCTCCTTGGCCCGCTGCGCGCCTTCGAGGACGCGGGAAACTTCCTTCAGCGGCTCGACCTTGAGGTTCGTCGCGTAGCGCGCGCTCTGGGGGCAATAGGCGCAATCTTCCGAGCAGGCGCCGGTCTTGATGCTGTCGAGGGTGCAGAACTGGATGTCCTTGGGGTCCCAGTTCGCGCGGTGGACGCTGGCCGCCTGGAACAGGAGTTCCGGGAAGGCCTGGTCGTGGATGGCGCGGATCTCGGCGACGGTGCGCATGGGAAACCTCGGTGATCCTCCAGTCTACCTTGGGCTTTCGGCTCTTGGCTTTCGGCTTTTGCTGAGCGAGGCATGCCATGGGTCGCTCGAGTTCTGGGCGGCCAACGGGTGGGTCGGCGCCAGCAAAAGCCCAGGGCCGAAAGCCCAAAGCCCGGTCTGCGGAAGTCTGTCCCAAGGCCCTCGCTTCATCCCCCGCCGTGCTACGGTGAATCCATCCGCACATGGGAGGCTCCGTGGCCACTGCGACCTCGACCCAAGCCCCGTCCGCCTTCGCCCCTAGCTTGACGAAGGAGCAGCGCGTCGCGCTGTACCGGACGATCTACGCCGCCCGCCGCATTGATGACAAGGAAATCACCGGCAAGCGCCAGAACAAGGTCTACTTCCAGATCAATGGCGTGGGCCACGAGGCCGTGCAGGCCGCGGCGGCGATGCTCTTCAAGCCCAGCCACGACTGGTTCTTCTTCTACTACCGCGATCGCGCGCTGTGCTACGGACTGGGCTACACCGCTTACGAGCAGTTCCTCGGCTCCGTCGGCGCGCTGGACGATCCCGCCAGCGGCGGCCGCCAGATGCCCAGCCACTGGGGCCACAAGGGCCTGAACATCTTCACCACCAGCAGCCCCACGGGCTCGCACTTCCTTCAGGCCGTGGGCGCGGCGGAAGCCGTGCTGCGGGCGGAGCAGGGCGGCTACGCGGCGGAGATGGGCTTCAAGGGCGACGAGATCGTCCTCGCCACCGGCGGCGACGGTCAGTGCTCCGAAGGCGAGTTCTGGGAGGCCATCAGCAACGCCGTGAACCTCAAGGTGCCGGTGGTGTTCCTCATCGAGGACAACGGCTACGCCATCTCGGTTCCCTCCGAAGTCCAATACCCCGGCGGCAATGTCGCCGCGCTGCTCAAGGGCTTCGAGCCCCACGGCCTGCTCATCGTGGACGAGGTGGACGGCTGCGACCCGCTCGCCAGCTACGACGCGCTCAAGAAGGCCGTGGATCACGCCCGCGCCCGCAAGGGCCCCGCGCTCGTTCGCGCGAAGGTGATCCGCCCCTACAGCCACTCGCTCTCCGACGACGAGCAGCTCTACAAGACCCCGGAGGAGCGGGAATCCGAAGCGAAGCGCGATCCCGTCACCACCTTCGCCGTGAAGCTCGTGAAGGATGGCGACCTCAGCGAAGCCCAGCTCCAGGCCTTGAAGGACGGCGTGCAGCGCGAGATTGACGAAGCCTGGGACAAGGCCGAAGCCGCGCCCATTCCGGCCTCGGGCTCCTACTACGACCACCTCTACAGCCCGGATGTGGATCCGACCTCCGCCGCCTTCGACACGGAAGCGTCCATCGAAAGCCGCGAAGGCGGCAAGACGATGATTGACGCCATCAACCAGGTGATGAAGCAGGAGATGGCCCGCGACAAGAAGATCCTCGTCTTCGGCGAGGATGTGGCGGACGCCTCCCGCAGCGCCGTGCTGGATCAGGTGAAGGGCAAGGGCGGCGTGTTCAAGGCCACCTCGGGCCTCCAGAAGGCCTTCGGCGACCACCGCGTCTACAACTCGCCACTGGCGGAGGCCACCATCGTCGGCCGCGCCGTGGGCCTCGCCGCGCGCGGCCTCAAGCCCGTCGTCGAGATCCAGTTCTTCGACTACATCTGGCCCGCCATGCAGCAGCTCCGCGACGAGCTGGCCAATGTGCGCTGGCGCTCGGCCGGCAACTTCAAATCGCCGATGGTCATGCGCGTGCCGATCGCGGGCTATCTCATGGGCGGCAGCGTCTACCACAGCCAGTGCGGCGAAAGCACCTTCACCCATGTGCCCGGCCTGCGCGTCGTCTACCCCAGCAACGCGCTGGACGCGGCCGGTCTGCTGCGCACGGCCATCCGCTGCGACGACCCCGTGCTCTTCCTGGAGCCCAAGCACCTCTACCGCCAGACCCACAACAAGGGCCCCGAGGTCCCCGAGGGCTTCATGGTGCCCTTCGGCAAGGCGCGCACCGTGCGTGAGGGAACGGATCTCTCCGTCATCACCTACGGCTGCACCGTCATCCGCGCCGTGCAGGCCGCGCGTGAAGCCGAGAAGGAAGGCATCAGCGTCGAGATCATTGATCTCCGCACCTTGAACCCCTACGACTGGGCCGCCATCGAGCGCACGGTGAAGAAGACCCACCGCGTCATCGTCGCCCACGAGGACACGCTCTCCTGGGGCTACGGCTCCGAGATCGCCGCGCGCATCGCCGACGAGCTTTTCTTCCACCTGGACGCCCCCGTGCGCCGCGTGGCCGCAAAAGACACCTGGGTCGCCTACCAGCCCAAACTGGAGGACGAGATCCTGCCGCAGCCCGCGCACTTCCTCGAGGCCTACCGCGCCTTGATGAAGGTCTGATGGTCCAGAAGACGACGAAGAAGCCGGGCAAACGCGAGATCCGCGCGCGGGTCGAAGCCGAGCGCGCCGATCTGCGCAAGCGGCTCGAAGACCTCCTCCGCGCCCTGGCCCTCGGTCCGAAGGCGGCCGCCGACCTTGAAGCCCTCGCCGCCGAAGGCCGCGAAGCCGACGCCAAGGCCCTCCTCGCCCAGCACGCCGGCGGCACCGAAGGCGACGCGCGGCGCATGGCGCAGGCCTGGGACACGGCCAAGGCGATCGCCGCGCTGCCCAAGGTTTGAAGTCTTAACCGCAGATTCCGCCGATTCACGCAGATTTGAAGAGCGGTGCTTAGTTTTTGATCAGCGTTCATCAGTGTGCATCACAGTTAATGAAGAACTGGGATGCACGCTGATGAACGCTGATGAAGAAGGCCTTCGTGGCCCTTCTCCCAATTTGGGAACCAGGTGAAGCGTTCGAATTGGGGCTTCTAAAATTTGATCCTTGAATTTAATTAATCAATTAATTAAATTCGATCCATGGCCACGCCTCGCCGCTCCCGCCCCCAGGGTCGCCCGCTCGCCAGCGCGCCGGGGGCTTCCCGGGACGCGCTGCTGGACGCGGCGGCTTCGCTCTTCGGTGAGAAGGGCGTCGCGGCCACGACCACGGCGCAGATCGCCGCCCGGGCCGGGGTGACGGCGGCCATGGTGCACTACCACTTCAAGGGCCGGGACGCGCTGCTGGACGCGCTGGTGGAGGAGCGGCTCGGGCCGTTGATGGCCTTCGTGTGGGCGCCCGTGAAACCGGACGACGAGGCCGTCCCGATGGTCCAAGGCCTCGTCCAGCGCCTGCTGGAAGGGCCGGGGAGCCAGTCCTGGCTGCCGCCGCTCTGGGTGCGGGAAGTGCTGAGCGAGGGCGGTCAGTTGCGCGGGCGGGTGCTCGCGCGCCTGCCGGTGGCGAAGATCGAGGCCGTCAGCGCCGTGATCGCGAAGGCGCAGAAGCGGGGCGAAGTGAATCCCGATCTGGACCCGCGCCTCTTCATCCTCTCCATCCTCGGCCTCACCATGCTGCCCCTCGCCACGGCGGGCCTGTGGAAACGCCTGCCCGGCGCGCGCGACCTGGACGCGCGAGCCATCGCCCGCCATGCCACCGCTTTGCTCACGGCGGGATTGCGCCCGCCCCGGAGGTCCCGATGAAGCTCCGCGCGTTCGTCCCAATCACCTGCCTCGCCTTGATCGCCTGCGGTCGTTCCGCGCCCACCTACCAGGGCTATGTGGAGGGCGAATTCGTCAGCGTCGCCACTTCGCAATCGGGGCGCCTGGATCAGCTTTCCGTAGCGCGGGGCGATCTGGTGAAGGAGGGCGCGCCGCTTTTCGCGCTGGAGGCCGCCAACGAGGCCGCGGCGCGGCAGCAGGCGGCGGATCAACTCAAGGCGACCGAGTCCGCCCTCGCGGACCTCAAGCAGGGCAAGCGCCCGGCGGAGGTGGACGCGGCCAAAGCACAGCTCGCCCAGGCCGAAGCCCAGGCGAAGAACCTTTCATCCCAGCTCGCCCGGGACGAGGCCCAGTTCAAGCTCCAGCTCATTTCGCAATCTCAGATGGATCAGAGCCGCGCGGCCTCCCAAGCCCAGGACGCGCTCGTCCGCCAGATGAAGAGCCAGCTCGCCGTGGCCCAGCTCCCCAGCCGCGCCGATCAGATCCGCGCCCAGGAAGCGCAGGTCGCGGCGGCGAAGGCCGCGCTCGCGCAGGCCGAATGGAAGCTCGCGCAGAAGAGCGTGACGGCGCCGAAGCCAGGCCTCGTGGAGGATACGCTCTATCGCGAAGGCGAATGGGTGCAGGCGGGCAGCCCCGTGCTGCGCCTGCTTCCGCCCGGGAATGTGAAAGTGCGTTTCTTCGTGCCGGAGACGGAGGTGGCGAAGCTGCATCCCGGCGAAGCCGTCGCGATCCGCGCCGATGGCGTGCCGGATGTGCCCGCGCGCGTCACCTTCATTTCGACTCAGGCCGAGTTCACGCCACCGATCATCTACAGCGAGACGACGCGCGCGAAGCTCGTCTTCATGGTTGAGGCGCGGCCCGCGGCGGAGGACGGCCTGAAGCTCCACCCCGGCCAGCCGGTGAGCGTGGTGTTGAAGTGAGCGGCTCGGAGTTCGCGATTGATGTGCGCGGCCTGAACAAGAGCTTCAACGGCCGCCGCGTGGTGAAGGATGTGGCCCTCCAGGTGCGGCCCGGCGAGATCTTCGGCTTCCTCGGCCCCAACGGCAGCGGCAAGACCACCTCCATCCGCATGATGTGCGGGCTGCTCACGCCGGATTCGGGCGAAGGCACCTGCCTTGGCCACGACATCCTCACGGAAGCCGCGCTCATCAAGCGGCAGGTGGGCTACATGACCCAGCGGTTCTCCTACTGGGAGGACCTCACCATCCGCGAGAACCTCGACTTCGTCGCGCGCATCTACGGCATGGCGGATCGCAAGGAGGCCGTGGACCGCGCGCTGGAGGAGCTGGGCCTCGCGGGTCGCGCGAAGCAGCTCACGGGCTCGCTGTCGGGCGGATGGAAGCAGCGGCTCGCCCTCGCCGCCTGCCTGCTGCACCGGCCGAAGCTCTTGTTGTTGGACGAGCCCACCGCGGGCGTGGACCCCACCGCGCGGCGCGATTTCTGGGAGGAATTGCATCGCCTCGCCGCGACGGGCATCTCCGTGCTCGTCAGCACCCACTACATGGACGAAGCCGAGCGCTGCCACAAGCTCGCCTACATCGCCTACGGCAAGCTGCTCGCCAACGGCACCTCCAAGGAGATCGTCGCCGCCCAGGGTCTCCACACTTGGGTGATCCATGGCGAGAACCTCGGCCGCCTCACGGAAACTTTGCGTGGCCGAGCCGGCGTGGAGCAGACCGTCGCCTTCGGGCAAGCCATCCACGCGAGCGGGCGGGACGCAAGGCTGCTGGAGCGCAGCCTGCGCGAGGCGGCGAACGGCTTCCAGCTCGAACCCATCGAGACGGGCCTGGAGGATGTCTTCATCTACCTGATGAGCCAGTCCGAGGACAACTTCGGGGGCGCGGCATGAAGGCCCTCGCCGGATTTTCCTTCGCCCGCTGGTGGAGCATCGTCATCAAGGAGTTCCTCCAGCTCCGCCGCGACCGGGTCACCTTCGCCATGATCGTGGGCCTGCCGATCATGCAGCTCATCCTCTTCGGCTACGCCATCAACACGGACCCCAAGCACCTGCCCACGGCCGTCGTGATGGCGGATGACAGCGACCTCACGCGCAGCCTCGTTTCGGTGATGGCGCAGAGCGGCTACTTCCAGGTGACGCGGACCATGCCTGACGAGGCCTCGGCCCGCGAAGCCCTGCGGCGGGGCGAGGTCCAGTTCGTGCTGAGCATCCCGGCCGATTTCACCCGCGAAGTCCTGCGCGGCGCGCGGCCCGTCGTGCTGCTGGAAGCGGACGCCTCCGACCCCGCGGCCACGGGGAATTCGCTGGCGGCGCTGCCATCGCTGGTGCAGCAGGTGGCGGTCCGCGATCTGAAGGGGCCTTACGCCGCGCTCGCCGGTGGCCAGGCGCCTTTCGACATCCTGCCCCAGCGCCTCTACAACCCCGAAGGCCTGACGCAGGTGAACATCGTGCCCGGCCTCATGGGCGTGATCCTCACCATGACGATGGTGATGATGACGGGCCTCGCCATCACGCGGGAGCGGGAGCGGGGCACCATGGAGAACCTGCTGGCGACGCCGGTGAAGCCCATCGAAGTGATGACCGGCAAGATCGTGCCCTACATCGCCATCGGCCTGATCCAGGCGACGCTCATCCTCGGCGCGGCGCTCGCGATCTTCTCCGTGCCCATCCACGGAAGCCTGACGGCGCTTTACGCGGCGGCGCTCATCTTCATCGCCGCGAACCTGTCGGTGGGCATCACGCTTTCGTCGCTCGCCCAGAACCAGCTCCAGGCCGTGCAACTCGCCTTCTTCTTCTTCCTGCCCAACATCCTGCTCTCGGGCTTCATGTTCCCCTTCCGCGGCATGCCCGGATGGGCGCAAGCCCTCGGCAGCACGCTGCCGCTGACGCACTTCAATCGCCTCATCCGCGGAATCCTGCTGAAAGGCAACGGCTGGCCCGACCTCTGGACCGAAGCCTGGCCCATGCTCCTCTTCGCCGCCGTCGTGATGACCGTCGCGGTGAAGTTCTACCGCAAGACGCTCGATTGATCCGCTTCGCGGGCGCGTGCTCTAATAGCTGTCATGCTCATGATCTGGCGTGCTCTCGTGGTGGTTTCAGTCTCCACGATTCCCATGATGGCAGGCGGGCCTTGCGGAGATTTCCGCACGGAATTGACGAAAATTTACGCGTTTCGGCCATCGCGGCTCAGTTCCGAAGAGATGAATGCGAAAGGCAAGGAGATGGATGCGGTCTGGACTCGCGTCGATTCCGATCCTTCGCTCATCCCCTGCCTCGAGCAGGCCGTCGAAGACCCGGCCGCTTCCCCTTCTCTGAGGTACGACGGCTCCGCGCTGCTTGTCCATGCTGACCCGACGCCTGCGCACAAGGCCATGCAGGCCAAATGGTGGTGCGAGGCCGATCTCGCGGACACCGAAGCCAGGGCATGGGTTGAGAGTCTTGCCGGGCTAGGGGCGGAGGGCTACGACATCCGCGAAGGCGCCATCAGGTGGATGGAGAACAAAGGCGCGCACTACTACCTTGCCGAGCATGGAGAATGGAACATCACTCAGGATGACGGCGCGATTTTCCTGGTCGAGAGCATGGACGAGAAGCAGGCTTTCTCCATGCTGAGAGGGGCCCTCGACGATCCCAAATTCCCTGCGCGGGACCTGGCGGCGATGATGATGTGCAGGCTGGGCACGGCGGATTCCTGTGGTTATCTGCGCACGATGGACCTTGCTGGGATCGGGGCGAACGGTCGGGAAATCATATCGAGGCTTCGCAAGAACCCTCGGATGATCGAACCCCGGCATGGGAAACCAAAGGTCGAGCGGGAAGCGTTCTTGGCCGCTTTCAGGGCCTTCGTGGACAAAGGCGATCTTGATCCGTTCATGAAGCTGGCCGAACGAGTGGGGGACGGCGAAAGGGATGCCGTCGCCGTGCTCCGGCCGGAAGACCTCCCCCTGCTTCACGCCTTCCGCCGCCACTTGATGGCGAAGTGCAATCCGCACTTGATCGAATGGGACCACGACCTGATGAGGATCTTGATCACCCTGAACTGGCCGAAGGAAAGCTAGC
>CAYYJN010000050.1:0-15617 GCA_964472275.1 uncultured Solibacteraceae bacterium | reverse complement strand
GCTAGAGATCATTCACCGCCGAGGCGCGGAGGGCGCAGAGAAGAGGTGGCTCCTGATCGCCATCATTTCTCAGCGTTCTCCGCGCCTCTGCGGTGAAGCCCTGCTAGCCTTTCCGCATGGATCTCGTCATCGTCACGGGCCTATCCGGGGCTGGCCGCCACTCCGTGCTGGAGGCACTGGAAGATCGCGGCTTCACCGCGCTGGACAACCTTCCGATCCGCATGCTGGACCCGCTTATCGAACTGGAAGGGCGGCTCCACCCGGACGCGAGCCTCGCTGTGGGCATGGACAGCCGCCATGAGGATTTCGCCTCCGAATTCGAGCCGTTGGTGGAGCGGCTCCAGGGCCGGAGCCAGCCCATCCAGGTGCTCTTCCTGGAAGCCTCGGACGAGGTGCTGCTGCGCCGCTATTCCGAGACGCGCCGCGTCCATCACCTCGCTTCCCGCCTCGGCCTGGATCTTCCGGAGGCGATCAAGCGCGAGCGCCAGATGCTCGCGCCCCTGCGGGAGCTGGCCTCCGCGGTCCTCGACACCAGCGGCCTCTCGCTGGGCGAATTGCGGGCCCGCCTCGGACAGGTCCTGGGACTGGAAGGCGGCACGAGTTCGCACCTGCGCCTGCTCTCCTTCGGCTTCAAGTACGGGGTCCCCGCGGACGCGGATGTGGTGCTGGACGCCCGCTTCCTGCCCAACCCCTACTATGTGCCGGGCCTGCGCGAACTCACGGGCCGCGACCCCGCCGTGCGGGACTATGTGTTCTCTCAAGCCGACGCGGGTTCCTTCCTGAAGAAGGCCGAGGATTGGATGCGCTGGGCCCTGCCGCTCGTCGCCCAGGAAGGCCGCGCCTACTACACCCTCGCCATCGGCTGCACCGGCGGCAAGCACCGCAGCGTCGCCCTCATCGAAGCCCTCGCCGAAAAACTGAAAGACACCGCGCCGGGGCTGCGCGTGCAGCATCGGGAGATCGGCTGAAAAGCTCTTGAACCACGGAGACTCAGAGACACAGAGTTGTTTTCTCCGCGTCTCTGAGTCTCCGTGGTTCAAATGGTTTTCGGTTTCGCCACCCAATAGATCGGCAGCCCGAGCAGCACGATGGCGAGGCCAGGCCAGGTGAAGGCGGGCTTGTGGATGAGCAGCGCGCCCATGATGGCGAGGGCGCCGATGAGGTAGAGGATGGGCAGCACGGGGTAGAGCGGCACTTTCACCGGGCGCTCCAGCTCGGGGTGGCGCACGCGCATGAGGATCACGCCGCCGACGGTGAGCACATAGAAGAGCAGGGCCGCGAAGATCACATAGTCCAGCAGCTGGCCGTAGCTGCCGGTCATGGTGAGCAGGCAGGTCCAGATCGCCTGGATGGCCAGCGAGAAGGCGGGCACGCCGCTGCCGTTCAATTTCGCCGCGGGCTTCAGGAAGAGGCCATGCTCGGCCATGGTGTGGTAGACGCGCGCGCCGCTGAGCACGAGGCCGTTGGTGCAGCCGAACATGGAGATGAGGATGGCGCCGGCCATGGCCAGCTCGCCCGCGGGTCCGAAGAGCGCCTTCAGCGCCATGCTGCCGACGCGGTCGTTGGGGGCCATCGCGATGCCCGTGGGGCCGAGCACCTTGAGGTAGATGAAGTTGGCGAGGATGTAGAGCCCGCACACGAGGCTCGTGCCGATGAGCAGCGAAAGCGGGATGGTGCGCTTGGGTTCCTTCACTTCGCCCGCGATGAAGGTGATGGAATTCCAGGCGTCCGCGCTGAAGAGGCTGCCGGTCTGCACCACGAGCAGCGTGGTGAGGAAGGGCAGGCTCGTCGCGCCATCCATCGGCGTGAAGGGGGCCGGGTTCGCCGCGACGGCGGGCTTGAGCAACAGCCCCAGCAGGATCAACGCCGCGAGGCTGCCGATCTTGGTGACGGTGAAGAAATTCTGCACGAGCGCGCCAAGCTTCACGCCATAGGCGTTCACGAAGCTCAGGAGCAGCACGATGACGATGCCCGAAAGCCTCGCCGTCGTGAGGCCGAGATCGTAGGGACCGACCGTGATGGAGCCGAAGTGCAGCGCGCCCACATGGAGCGGTCCCGCGAGCCAGCGCGTCTCGCTCACCGCGGGCCAGAAGGCGCCGAGGTATTTGCCGAAGCCCACGGCGACGGCGGCGATGGTGCCGCATTCGATGACGGCGAAGAAGGTCCAGCCATAGAGGAAACCCGTCGCGGGCCCGTAGATCTCGCGCAGGTAGGTGTACTGACCGCCCGCCTTGGGATACATCCCCGCCAGCTCGCCGTAGCTCAGCGCCGCGAAGACCGTCATCACCGCTGTCAGCGCCCAGGCCGCCAGCAGGAAACCGCCCGTGTGGCCGTTGCGCACGATGTCCGCGCCGACGATAAAAACGCCGGAGCCGATCATGGAGCCCGCGATCAGCATGGTGGACGAGAACAGGCCGAGGGAGCGGCGGAAGCCCTGATCGTTCATGGAAGCCTCTGGGATTGCCCTAAGCTTACCTGTCATGGACTTCGCCTTCGATCCTGAACTGGCCTCCGCCGAGACGCTGCCTTCGCGCTGCTACACCGAGGTCGCGGTGCTGGAGCTGGAGCGGCGCCGCGTCTTCGGCCGCAGCTGGCAGTGGGCGGGCCGCGCGGACCAGCTGCTTTCGCCGGGCAGCCGCTTCCACGCGGAGGTGGGCGGCGAGCCGCTGCTCCTGGTGAAGGACACGGGAGGCCGCGTCCGCTGCTTCTCCGCGGTCTGCCGCCATCGCGCGGGACGGGTGGGCGGCGAAGGCCGGACGCTCAAGTGCGCCTACCACGGCTGGACCTACGACCTGGATGGCCACCTGCTCGGCGCGCCGGAGTTCGAGGGCGTGAAGGGCTTCGATCGCGATGCCTGCCGTCTGCCCGAATTCCGCGTGGAGGCGTGGGGTCCCTGGCTCTTCGTGAACCTGGATCCGGCCGCGCCATCCTTGGCGGAAGCCCTCGGCGAGATCCTCGCTGAGACGGCCCATTGGCCGCTCGAAGCCCTGCGCCCCATCCACGCCCTCGACTACGATCTCGCCTGCGATTGGAAGGTCTATGTGGACAACTACCTGGAGGGCTACCACATCCCCGTGGCGCACCCGGAGTTGTTCCGCCAGATGGATTACGGCGCGTATCGCGTGGAGACACGGCGGTGGCACAGCCGCCAGCACGCGCCGGTGAAGGGCGCGGGCACGCTCTACCACCGCGACCTCGCCGAAGGCGCCGCGCCTGAGGCGCTCTACTACTGGCTCTTCCCGAACCTCATGGTCAATGTGTACCCCGACCATGTGCAGCTCAACCTCATCCAGCCGCTGGGCCCGGGCCGCTGCCGCACCCACTTCGCGTGGTTCGCGGAGCAGGATCTCGATCTGCGGGATAACCTCGCCTTCAGCGACCTCGTGCAGCGGGAGGACATCGCCCTCTGCGAAGCCGTGCAGCGGGGCCTCGCCTCCGCCACCTACGATCGCGGCCGCTACAGCGTGAAGCGCGAGAATGGCGTCCATCATTTCCACGCGTTGTGGGTGGAGATGATGAAGAACTGAAAATCGTCCGCAGATTTCGCCGATTACGCAGATTTTTTAATCGGCGCAATCCGTGTAATCTGCGGATGAACAGTCATTTTTTTCTTCGCCAGAAGTACACCGGCACGCCGATCAACGCCAGGACGAGCCCGGGCCAGGTGAAGCTGGGCTTGTAGCGCAGCAGGAGGATGAGGATGCTGCCGCTGCCGAAGACATAGAACAGCGGGACCACCGGATAGCCCCAGACCTTGTAGGGGCGCTCCAGGTCGGGCCGCTTCCGGCGCAGCAGGATCACGGCGAAGATCGTCGCCACGACGAAGAGCACTTGGGCGAACTCGGTGAAGTCCACCAGCTGCTCGAAGGTGCCCGTGAGGGTGAGCAGGCAGGCCCAGCCCGCCTGGAGCCAGAGCGAAACGCCCGGGACGCCGTGGCGGTTGATCCGGTCCGCGCCCGCGCCGAAGAGGCCATCCGCCCCCATCGCTTGATAGACCCGGGCCGAACTGAACGACGCGCCATTCATGTAGCCGATCATGGAGATGAGGATGGCCGCGGCCATGAGCGTGCTTCCGGTCGGGCCGAAGATCGCGCCCAAGGCCATGGCGCCGACGCGATCCTCCGGCGCGTGGGCGATGCCCATGGGGCCGAGCAGTTTCAGGTACGCGAGATTCGCCAGAAGGTAGAGCACGATGACGGCGGAGGGGCCGATGAGTAGGGACAAGGGCAAGGTCCGTTTCGGTTCCTTGATCTCGGAGGCCACATTACCCACGAAGTTCCACCCGTCGCAGGCGAAGAAGGCGCCGACCTGGGCCACGAGCAGCACGGTGAGCAGACCGCCCATGGTCGTGGGTCCAGGCCCCACCGGGTTGGCGGAAGGCGCGACCTTCGGCGCCATCACCAATCCGAGGACGATGAGCGCGCCAAGGGCCGTGAGCTTGGCCACGGAGAAGGTGTTCTGGATCCAGGCCCCGATCTTCACGCCGTAGGTGTTGAGCAGGGCAATGGCGCAGATGATCCCGATGCCCACGAGCCGCGTGCCCGTGAGCCCGAAGTCATAGGGTCCGAGCGCGAGTCCGAAGGGCAGGTGCAGCGCGGGGATCGCCGCGTGCAGGCCGATCCAGCGGGTGTCGTTGACGCCCGGGACCAGCGCTCCCAGGTATTGACCGGCGCCCACTCCCACGGCGGCGATGGCGCCGGTCTCGATCACGAGGAAGGTGCACCATCCGTAGAGGAAGCCCATGAGCGGCCCGTAAGCCTCCCGCAGGAACACATAGAGCCCGCCCGCCTTGGGGATCATGCCCGTCAGCTCGCCGTAGCTGAGCGCCGCGCAGATGGTGAACAGCCCCGCCAGCAGCCAGGTGAGCATCAGCATCGGCGCCGTGTGCACCTGCCGCACGATGTCCGCGCTGACAATGAAGATGCCGCTGCCAACCATGGAGCCAGCGACCAGCATCGTGGAAGAGAAGAGCCCTAATTCGCGGCGGTAGCCCGTGGTCATGCGCGCTCCCCACCTACTTGGAGTTGGCGGGGATGGGTCGGCGCTGCCTCGCGTATCGCCGAAGGCGATACCGAGAAGATGCCTGAGCCGACCATGGAGCCAGCGACCAGCATCGTGGAAGAGAAGAGCCCTGATTCGCGGCGGTAGCCGGAGGGTTCGGACATGGGGCACCTTAGGATTTGGACCAGCCTAACCGGGCCGGTAGCCTGAAGAGATGCCGAAGACCAAGCCCACGAAGCGAGGGAAGTCCCGCACCTCCCGGCGCCTCCTCATCGCCGTCCTGATCCTGGCCATTCCCCCCGCCATCGGCTGGTGGCTGTGGAAGGGGCAGGGGCCGCTCTCGGCTCCCGCGGACTTCGTCGTGAAGAAGGGCACAACCGTGAACCAGCTGGCGGACGAGCTCCAGGCCCGGGGCGTCATCCGCTCGGCGGACCTGTTCAAGCTGTGGGCGCGCTCGCGCAAGCTCCAGATCATCCGCGGCGAATACACCTTCGACACGGGCGTGTCATTGGCGGATGTGGCCGCCAAACTGCGCAAGGGCGACATCCACTGGACCAGCGTGGTGATCCCCGAAGGGCTCCACGCCTGGGCCATCCAGAAGCGCCTCGCGCCCTTTGTGCCCGAGGACGCCTTCTGGAAGCTCTGGAAGAGCCCGACGCTGGCGCGCACGGCGGGCTTTCCGGAGGCGAAGAGCCTTGAAGGCCTCGTCGCGCCCGCGACCTACAAGCTCAACAAGGCGCTGGAGCCGGAGGAAGTGATGCTGGAACTGGTGGAGGCCTTCCACCGCCAGGTCTATCCGAAGCTGGAAGGCGGGCCGCTGGACGCCTACCAGACGCTGACGCTGGCGAGCCTCGTCGAGAAGGAAACCCATCAGCCCGATGAGCGCGCGCGCGTCGCGGGCGTCTACTACAAGCGCTTCAAGATCGGCATGCCGCTCCAGTGCGACCCCACGAGCCAGTACGCGCGCTGGATGAGCGGCGACCTCACCTTCACCGCGCCGACGCCCCAGGACATCCGCCGCCCGAGCCCCTGGAACACCTACACGACGAAGGGCCTGCCGCCCACGCCCATCGCCATCCCGAGCCCGGAGTCCATCGAAGCCGCGCTCCATCCGGCGGTGACGAAGGATCTCTACTTCGTCGCGACAGGCCTCGGCGGCCACCGTTTCGCGCCGACCCTGCGCGAGCAGAACAAGAACATCAACCTCTACCGCAAGGAACTGGCGCGGCAGAGGACATCATCATGATCCGCAGATTGCGCCGATTCCGCAGATTGAAGCCACGGGGCACCGTCATCCGCGTCATCGGCGTAATCTGCGGATGATATGAAAATCCGTCTCGATCAGATCCTCGTGCAGCGCGGTCTTTGCGAAACGCGGGCGAAGGCGCAGGCGCGCATCCTCGCGGGCGAGGTGCTGGTGGGCGGGCATCCCGTCACGAAGGCCGGGCATGCGGTGGCCGAAGACGCGGAGATCCGCCTCCGTGGTGAAGGCCTGCCCTTCGTGAGCCGCGGCGGGCTCAAGCTGCAAGGCGCGCTGGACCGCTGGGGCCTCGAAGTGGCCGACAAGGTCTGCTTCGACGCGGGCGCGAGCACCGGCGGTTTCACGGATTGCCTGCTCCAGCGCGGCGCTTTGAAGGTCTACGCGGTGGATGTGGGCACGAACCAGCTCCATTGGAAGCTGCGCAGCGATCCGCGCGTCGTCTCCATCGAGCAGACGAACCTGCGCACCTGGGACGCGGCCTCCATCCCCGAGCGCTGCGGCTTCCTGTGCGCGGACCTCAGCTTCATCTCGCTCAAGCTGGCCATCCCGCCTGTGCTGGCGAGTCTGGAACCAAACGCCGAAGCCGTCCTGCTCGTGAAACCCCAGTTCGAAGCCGGGCGGGGCGAGGTGGGCGATGGCGGCATCGTCCACGATCCAGCGGTTCACGCCCGGGTCTGCGCGGACATCTGGACCTTCTTCGAAGGCACGGGCCTGGAACCCCAGGATCTGGCTCCGAGCCCCATCAAGGGCGGGGAGGGCAACACGGAATTCCTCCTGCGGCTGAGGATGAACGGCGCGCCGGGGGGGCTGAGGGCCGCCTTGCTGGATGCTGGGCTTTGACCTTGTGGGCATCCATAGAATATAAATTTGTAAAAATTTAGATCAAATTCTTGAGAATTTGATTTCCGTGGCGTAGAAATAAAATCCAAGGGCGGGCGCGGGGCCCGACCGCTTGGAGGCGACCATGGCGACCAACGGACTTCGGGACTTCCTGGAAATCCCTTACGACGAGCTGGAGCAGCTCAACCTGAAGGCCAAGCAGCAGCGCCTGGATCGCGTGGACGCGGAAACGATCCGCAAGGAGCGCGTGGCCTACCTCGAAGGCGAGAAGCGCATCAAGGCCGTCACGGTCTGCTTCACGGACATCGAAGGCCGACTCCACATGCTGGACTACGACAAGAAATTCCTGCTGAAGTCCTCGGACAACCTCACCTTCGACGGCTCCTCCATCCGCGGCTTCAGCGCCCAGGCGGAGAGCGACCTGCGCCTCGTCATTGATTGGCCGGCTTTCTATTGGCTGCCCAGCGATGTCTTCGGACCCGGCAAGGTGCTCGTCTTCGGCAATGTGCTGAACCAGGACGGCTCGCCCTTCGCCGCCGACATGCGCGCGCGCCTGCGGGCCTACACGGACGCGATGTTCAAGAAGGACGGCACGATCCTCAACGCGGCCAACGAAGTCGAGGGCTTCCTCTTCAAAGGGCTGGACGCCGAGCGCCACTTCCACGAGACGGGCCACTTCGAATACTGCTCCACCGGCGGCTACTACCACAGCCTGCCCGGCGACCCGCTCCGCCAGTTCATTGACACGGCCGCGGAAGTCCAGCGCGCCATGGGCTTCGGCAACGAGAAGGACCATCCCGAGGTGGCGCCTTCCCAGTTCGAGATGAACTACACCTACGCGGAAGTGAACATCGCCGCTGACCAGGTGCAGCTCTACAAGCTCCTGTCGCGCCAAGTGGCCGCGCGCATGGGCATGACCGCCAGCTTCTTGCCCAAACCCGTCACGGGCGTGAACGGCAACGGCATGCACACGAACATCTCCATCGCCAAGGCTGGCAAGAACCTCTTCTTCAAGAAGGACGGCAAGGACGGCCTCTCCGATCTGGCCTGGGATTTCACGAACCGCATCCTCGCCAGCGCGCCGGATCTCTGCCTCGTCTTCAATCCGTCCGTGAACGCCTACCGCCGCCTCGACCCGCATTTCGAGGCGCCCAACCAGATCAAGGTGAGCCCCACGGACCGCGGCTCCATGATCCGCATCCCCACGGGCAACGAGAAGTCCACCCGCGTCGAAGTGCGGTCCATCGGGCCGGACGCCAATCCCTACATGGTCTACTACACGCTGCTCCGCACCGGCCTCGAAGGCCCGGCGCTGGAAGTGGACGAGGCCAAGCGCGCCCGCACCCGCTTCCTGCCCGACAACATCTTCGACGCCATCCGCCTCTTCAAGGGCAGCAAGTTCATGGTCGAGACGCTGGGCGAGGCGCTGCACGAGAAGCTCGCGGACATCAAGATGGCCCAGGCCGAACGCTGCCCCAAGGCCCTCGGTACCCGTGTGAAGGAAGGCGAGATCATGTTCCACCACGAGGTCACGAACCAGTACCTCTGGAATCAGTTCTAAGAGCGATTCACCACGAAGGCACGAAGGCACGAAGGCCGCGAAGGTTCGCTTCGCGGCCTTCGTGCCTTCATGCGTGGGCCAGTTTCTTCGGTTCCTTGATCGCGCCGGGCAGGCCCAGGAGCTTGCGCGCGATGGCGAGCTGACCCGCGTGGTAGGCCTCGTGGACGAGGAAGGCGCCGACGATCTGATCCAGCGGCATCGGCGCGGGCAGGGCCGGGTGGCTCTTCACCATCGTCCAGTCCTCCACGACCTCGAAGGCGCGCTCCAAAGCGTTCTGGGCATCGCTGATGGCGGCCACGAGCTCGGGCACCTTCCTGGGCTCGGGGTGCTCAGGTTTGAAGGTCGCGTTCACCGCCGCGAGCGTTTCGATGCGGTAGTCGAGGATGTGGCGCAGGATCCAGGTGATGGCGTTGACCCTTTCGGCGGGGGTGCGATCGGCCATCGCCTGCGTGACGCCTTCGAGGTTCCGCGTCATGAGCGGGTTCAGGTTGATCTGGAAAAGGGCAGACCAGGGCTGAGGCATGGGGATGCCTTTCAAAAAAGGGCCGTGTGGCCCGGGGTTGGGGTGGGTCAGGCCTTGTCGGTTTCGACGAAGGCCTGGAGGCGACTCAGGGCGTCGTCCCATTGCTTGGAGATGCGGTCCAGGTAGGCGTGGGCTTCGTCCAGGCGCTTGGGCTCGATGGCCCAGATGCGTTCGCGCCCTTCGCGGCTGCTGTTGACGAGGCCCGCCTCGGACAGGACTTCGAGATGCTTGGTGATGGCCTGCCGCGAAACCTCGAAGCGGTTGGCGAGGCGCGTGAGGGAGGCGGGCCCGCTGGCGCAAAGACTCACCAGCAGGCCCAGCCGCGTGGCGTCGCCGAGGGCCGCGAAGAGCGGAGCCGCGTCCCGCAGCTTCGCGGGGGAGAGCGCCTCAGCCCTCGACATGGCGCTGGATGTTGATGAGCTGGCCCTTCCAGCCGCCCTCGTTCATGCGGAAGGCTTCCTCGCGGCGACCGGGCGGCAGACGGTCGAAGCCGGATTCCACGACTTTCAGGCGCGTGCCGCCCTCCGCGGCCTCCAGCCAGAACTCCACGAGGGTCATGGGTTCCTCGGTGTAATCGCGCGTCGTGTCCACGGCCCCGGGATGCCAGCGGTAGGACAGGTGTCGTTCGGCCTCCATGCGCTCCACCCGCAATTCCAGGCGCACATGCTCATAGCCCGGGTGGGTGATGCGCCCCTGGATCGTCCGCCCCGGCGCGAAGGGGCCGTCCAACTCCATGCGGAACCAGGTCCCGAATTCCCGCGGGTCCGACAGGGCCTTCCAGACCCGCGCCTGCGGGGCCTTCAGCAGGATTTCCTTCTCGATGCGATCGGTGCTCGTGATCGTCATGTGCAACCTCCAGATTGCATATTGGGCGAATCCGGGAATCGTGCAACCCCAAAGTTGCATTTTTTTGAGCAGACCGCCCCCGCCTCGCCCCTCGGTGTCCCCTGTTAGCGTGCTGGCGGAGGTGGCCATGCCCTTCGATCTCGACGAAGCCAAAGCGCAACTCACGCGGACACCGGCCTTGCTGCGGGCCTGGTTCTTGGGGCTCCAGGAAGCCTGGCTCATGGCGGACGAAGGCCCGGAAACCTTCAGCGCCCGGGATGTGCTGGCGCATCTCATCCATGGCGAGCGCGTGGACTGGATTCCGCGGGCGCGTCTCATCCTCGGCCACGGCGAGGCTCGGCCCTTCGAGCCCTTCGACCGCCGCGGCTTCTTGGACGAAGCCAAACGCTGGACGCTGGAGGCGCTGCTAGATGAGTTCGAGCGCCTGCGCCGCGCGAACCTGGAGGCGGTGGACGCGATGCGCCTCTCGGCCGCGGACCTGCGCCGCACGGGCCTGCACCCCGGCCTAGGCCGTGTCACGCTCGAACAGCTGCTCGCCACCTGGGTCGTCCACGACCTGAACCACATCGCCCAGATCGCGCGGGTGATGGCCAAGCGCTACAAGGCCGGAGTCGGCCCCTGGGTGGACTACCTACCGCTGCTGACGCGCTGAAAAAGTCCGCAGATTACGCAGATTCCGCCGATTTGCGTTTGGAATCTGCGTAACCGGCGGGAATCTGCGGATGATTGCTTTTACAGCGCCGCCCAATCCGTCGCGGTCTTGACTTCGCCGTAGATGGTCTCGATCTGGGCGAGTTGGAGCTTGCCGCTGGCGTCGTCGTTGACGGCGTGCCACTTGGTGTAGGCGTCAATGACCCAGATGCCGCTTTCGCGGGTGCCGTTGCCGCTCCAGCCGTTGCCGCCGAAGGGCAGGTGGGCCTCGGCGCCGGTGGTGGAGTTGTTGATGGAGCTCATGCCCGCGCTGATGCGGTTCTTGAACTGGTCCACCCACTGGCGGTTCTCGGTGTAGATGGAGCTGGAGAGGCCGTAGGGAGTGCCGTTGGCGGCCTTCATGGCGGCCTCGAAATCATCCACCGTCACGAAGTTCACGGTGGGCCCGAAGGTCTCGTTCTGGAAGAGGCCCATCTCGGGCGTGACGCCATCCCACAACGCGGGCTGCATGTAGGTGCCGTGGGCGATGGTGCCCTTCACGCGGGTGTCGCGGTTGGACTCGTCCCAGGCCGCGCCGCCGCTGAGGAGCTTGGCGCCGTCCTTCTTGCCCATCTCGAAGTGCTCGAGGAAGCGCTGGCCGAAGCGGGCGTTCATCATGGGGCCGTAGGTGACGCCGTTGCCTTCCTCGACGGGGTTGCCCATGGGCAGCTTGGCGAGGCCCTCCAGGAACTTCGCCTTGAACTTCTCTGCGATGGGCTTGTGGAGGATGAGGTTGCCCAGGGAAGTGCAGCGCTGGCCGGCGGTGCCGTAGGCGGCCCAGAGCGCGCCGCTGACGGCGTTCTCAATGTCCGCGTCCTCCATGACGATCATGGGGTTCTTGCCGCCCAGCTCAAGGCTGGGGATCTGGAGCTGGCGGCCGCAGGCCTCGCCGATGAGACGGCCGACCTGGGTGGAGCCGGTGAAGCTGAACTTCTGGAAGAGGCCCTTGTCAATGCCTTCGATCATGGCCTGACCCGCGCCATTGGCGCCGCCGCCGTGGACGAGGTTCACGACGCCGTCCGGCAGCCCGGCGTCCATCATGGCGCGCACGAAGAGATCGGCGATGACCGGCGCGTCCTCGGACGGCTTCCACACCACCGTGTTGCCCGCCAGGATCGCGGGAAGGATCTTCCAGCTCGGCACGGCCATGGGGAAGTTGCCGGCGGTGATCATGCCGACGACGCCGATGGGGCGGCGGTAGGTGAAGAGCTCCTTGCGGGGCATTTCGGAGGGCACGGTCTGGCCGTAGAGGCGGCGGCCCTCGCTTTGGAAGAACTGGGCGGTGTCAATGGCTTCCTGCACTTCGCCTTCGGATTCGCGGGGCGTCTTGCCGATCTCGCGCGTCACGATGTGGGAGAGCTTGGCCTTCTGGTCTTCGAGGATGCGGCCGATGCGGCCGACGATGGCGCCGCGGATGGGCGCGGGCGTGTTCTTCCACTTCTCGAAGGCGGCACGGGCGGCCTTGGCGGCGGCCTCCACATCCTTCATGGAGGAGTCGGGGAAGGTGCCGACGAGGTCGCGGCGATCCACGGCGGAACGGGCTTCGAAGGTGCGGCCGGTCTCGGAGGGAACTTCCTTGCCGCCGATCCAGTTGGAGCCGATCAGGGTCTTGCCGACCTTGGCCATCTCGGGCGCGTTGGGCTTGAGCTGCATGGAACCTCCGTCCAGGACCTTCCAGGATACCGCTCCGCTCCGCCTTCTTCCATGGAAGAGCGGCGGCTCCAGGGGTAAACTGCTTCTTTGCGCGGAGGATCGGCGTGCGTAGGTTCGATCTGGTGGTGGTGGGCGCGGGCATCGGCGCCGGTTCGCTGGTCTACAACCTGCTGAAGCAGGGCTTCACGGGCTCCATCCTCGTGGTGGATCGCGGCGACAAGATCGCCTTCGGCGCGACGGCCTTCAGCGCCGGGGGCTTCCGCAACCTGTGGACGACGGAGATCAACCAGCAGCTTTGCACGCTCGGCATCGCGAAGCTGAAGAGCTTCCAGGCGGACATGGGGGTGAGCTGCGGCTTCGACCAGAGCGGCTACCTCTTCACCTACTACGCGAAGGCCTGGGAGAAGATCCCGGCCGCCGCGGAGATCTGGTCCCGCAACGGCGTCAACTTCGAACTGCTCACCCCAGCGCAGATCGAGGAGAAGATCCCCGGCATGAAGTGCGGCGTGGATCACATGGATGAGGAGGTCCGTGAGTTCCTCGGCTTCGAGCCTATCGTCGGCGGCGTGTTCGGCAAGGATTGCGGCGCCTTCGACCCCAGTCAGGCCGCCGTGGGCTACTTCGAGTGCGCCGCGGACTTCGAGCACAGGCCCAAGGTTGAGCTGCACACCGAAGTGGAGAAGGTGCTCTTCGACGCGAAAGGCAAGGCCACCGGCGTGGTCATCAAGCCCGAAGGCGGCGCGGCGGAGACTGTGGAGGCTGGCATCGTCGCCCTCTGCAACGGCTCCCATGTGAACCAGCTGCTGAAGCGCTCCGGCCTGCCCGATTCCGATCTCTGCCCGATCATCGCCCAGAAGCGAATGATGTTCATCACCGACTTCCCCGGCCATCCGAGCGAGGACGAGCGCTGGCACACGATCCCGCTGACGATCATGGACCAGGGCATCTACTTCAAGCACGAGAGCGGCAACCTGATGATCGGCAAGGCGCGGCCCGACGAGCCGGATAGCTTCGACACCTCTTTCGAGCCGGACTATTACCGCGACGAAGTGAACCTGCCCATGCAGGAACGCATCCCGAGCACGGCGGTCTGCAAGCTCAAGAGCGGCTGGGGCGGCCTCTACGACACGAACACGGCGGACCACAACGCCATCGTCGGCTGGCACGCGGAGCACGAGGGCCTGATGCTCCAGGTGGGCTATAGCGGCCACGGCGCCATGGAAAGCCCGGCGGTGGGCATCTGCCTCGCCGAGCTGATCCTCCACGGCGAGTACCGCACCATTGACTGCTCGCCCCTGCGCTGGAGCCGCTTCCGCGAAGGCGCGCTCGTCAAAGAGACCATCGTCATCTGACCGGAACGGGATGAGCCTGCATGAATCTGATTGATAAGCTGCCGCTCGTCCTCATCCTCTATGTGGCGCTGCTCTTCAGCCTCAGCGTCCACGAGGCCAGCCACGCCACGGCCGCCTATCTGCTCAAGGACGACACGGCCAAGCGCCAAGGGCGCATGACGCTCAATCCGGCCGCGCACATCTCTCTGTGGGGCACGGTCGTCTTCCCGCTGTTGGGCCTGATGACGGGTTGGCCCTTCATCGGCTGGGCAAAGCCCGTGCCCGTGGACGCGCGCAACCTCTCCACCCAGAACAAACGCTTCGGCTACGCCCTCGTGAGCGCGGCGGGGCCGGCCTCGAACTTGATCCAGGCCTTGGTCTTCCTCCCCATCGCCGCGCTGGTGGCGAAGAGCCTGTCGCAGGGATCGCCCCAGATGGGCGCCGCGATCCTCAACGCGAGCTTGAACGCCGACCTTCAACGCCTCCACGGGCTCGGCCTGGGGCCGGGGCAGGTGGTCCTGATGGCGCTCGCGGGCTCGCTGTTCCTCATCAACCTGATGCTCGCCTTCTTCAACATGATCCCCGTGGGGCCGCTGGATGGCGGCGGCGTGATCCGCGGCCTGCTGCCCGTGGGGATGCTGCCCAAGTGGGACAAGCTTCAGCCGGCGATGGTGATCGTGCTGCTCGTCCTCGTGCTGACGCCCCTCGGAGACTATGTCTTCGCGCCGGTCTTCTGGGTGGCGAACCAGATCATCCATCCCGTCGCGCACCTCATTCTCGGAGCCTAGGAATGTCCACCCGCATCCTCTCCGGCATCCAGCCTTCGGGCTCGCTGCACATCGGCCACCTCATCGGCGTGCTGGACAACTTCGCGCGGCTGCAGGGGCAGGGCGAGGCCTTCTACATGATCGCGGATTGGCACGCGCTCACCTCGAAGTACGAGAAGGTCGAGGAGATCCGGCCCGCGACGCTGGAGGTGACGGCAACCTACCTCGCGGCCGGGCTCGACCCCACCAGCTCCACGCTCTTCGTGCAAAGCCTCGTGAAGGAACACGCGGAGCTGCACCTGCTCTTCTCGATGATGACGCCGCTCTCCTGGCTGGAGCGCGTGCCCACCTACAAGGAGAAGCTGCAGAACGCCGTCGCCGACCTCGGCAGCTACGGCTTCCTCGGGTACCCGCTGCTGCAGGCCGCGGACATCCTCATCTACAAGGCGGCCAAGGTGCCCGTGGGCGAGGACCAGCTCTTCCACCTGGAGCTCACCCGCGAAGTGCTTCGCCGTTTCCACTTCCTCTACCAGACGGAACTCTTCCCCGAGCCCCAGGCCGTGCTGACGCAGACGCCGAAGGTGCCCGGCCTGGACGGGAAGAAGATGAGCAAGAGCTACGGCAACTGCATCTTCCTGCGCGACACGCCCGAGCAGATCCTGCACAAGTGCACCCGCGAAATGGCCAGCGATCCCGCGCGCGTGAAGCGGACCGATCCCGGAAACCCCGACATCTGCCCCGTCTTTGAATTCCACAAGCTCTTCTCCCCGAAGGAGACGGTGGACATGGTCAACACCGAATGCCGCAAGGCCGGCATCGGCTGTTTCGACTGCAAGAAGAAGGTGGCGGAGGCGATCATCGCCCGCGTCGAGCCCGTGCGGGAGAAGATCGAGGCGAACCTCGCCAATCCCGATCAGATCGAAACCATCCTCCAGGACGGCAGCGCCCGCGCCCGCAAGGTCGCCGCCGCCACGATGGAGGAAGTGCGGACGGCCATGAAGTTGCCCTGAGGCCGGAACCTTCCCCCTTGCCTTCGCCCTGGACTCGGATAGACTGGATTCCTTGAGGTTCCTTAGCTCAGTTGGTTAGAGCAGCTGACTCTTAATCAGCGGGTCCTCGGTTCGAGTCCGAGAGGAACCACCAC
>CAYYJN010000049.1:0-15839 GCA_964472275.1 uncultured Solibacteraceae bacterium | reverse complement strand
AGCGCGGGCAGCGGATCGCTGGGGCCGAGCTTGCCCGTCCAGGGCTTGTAGCCGGGCTTCTCGATGCGGACTTCCTTGGCGGAGGACGGGATGGCGAGCAGGTCCATGGGCGTGGTGCCCACTTGGCGGCCGCCCATGAAGACGGACGCTCCCGCCGGGTCGGTGACGACGGTGGTGAATCCCGCGGGCGTGAGCGCGGGCGGCGGGGCCGCCGCCGCGGCCGCGGCGGCTTCGGCGGCTTGGCGGGAACGGTAGTAGTTCCAGCCCACCAGCCCGGCGATGACGAGGAGGATGGCGGTGAGCAGGCCTTTGTGGCTGCGCGGCTGGACGGGAGCCAGATGGGGCAGGTTCACGCGACCCGCGTTGGCCTGGGCCGTGGGCGCGGCGAGGCCGACGCGGATCTGCTTGGCCAGTTCCGAAGGCGACGGCAGGTCGTCGCCGCCCGCGCCATTCTGGAAAAGGTCGGAGGGCGGCCCCTGGAGCCGCGCGCCGCTGGCGTCCTTGGCGCGGGAGCGGGATCTCGGCGTGCTGGCGGAGGTGCGCGGCGAGAAGTCCGTGGGCGTCGGCATGTCCTGGGTGACCATGTCGCCCGGATGGCCCACGGCGACGCGTTCCTGCGCCCGTGCGGGTAGGGCCGCGGTGACGCCATAGGCGTCCGCCAGATCCTCCACGAAGGCCGCGCCGGTGGTGTAGCGGCGGTCGGGCTCCCGGTGCAGCGCCTTGAGGAAGACCCGCGCCGCCGGGTTCGGAAGATCCGGCGGCAGTTCCGGAGCCGAATTCACGATGTGGCTCATGAGCGCATGGATGGTGGCGCCCTTGTGGGGCAGCAGGCCCCGGTTGAAGAGCTGGAAGGCTGTCACGGCGAGGGCGTAGCGGTCGGTGTCCGGCGAGGCCTTGTCTCCGGAAAGCAGCTCCGGCGCCGTGTGGGTCGGCGTGCCGACGAGCATGCCGGTGGTGGTGAGGCTCGTGCTCGTCTCCTCCTTGGCCACGCCGAAATCCGTGAGCTTCAGCACGCCTTCCCGGCTCACGAGCATGTTCTCCGGCTTGATGTCCCGGTGGATCACGCCCGCCTTGGCCGCCGCGCCCAGGGCGAGGGAGGCTTGGCCCAGCAGGTCCACCGCGAGAGTAGGGTCCACCGGACCGGCCTGGATGAGGCTCGCGAGGGATGAGCCATCCACGAACTCCATGGTCATGAAGGGGCCGACGCCGGGATCGTCGCCCACATCGAAGACCGTGACGATGTTCGGGTGGTTCAGGCGCGCGCTGATTTCCGATTCCCGCTGGAAGCGCTCCAGCATGTCGGCCGAATCGGATCGGCCCGCGAGCACGGTCTTCACCGCCACCTGGCGCTTGAGCAGCGGGTCCTGGCACAGGTAGACCGCGCCCATGCCGCCTTCGCCGAGAAGGCGGAGCACCTGATACCGACCGATGGCTTGGGGAGCGCTGGGCATGTCCGCACCCGGGCGAGAGGGGTTTCGCGGCAAGCATACCCGCTCTGGAATGGCGATGGGGAATTTCCGGTGAAATCCGGTCTGGCTACCGGCTTCCCGCCAGAGGCCTGGGAGCGCCGATCTAGGCCACAATGGACGCATGTTGCCGCGCCTCTTCGAGCTTTTCCGCGACCATGTCCCCGGCGCCGGGGTCATGCGCTACATCACCTTCCGGGCCGCCATGGCCGCGGCGACGGCGATGCTGCTCAGCCTGCTGCTCGGTCCCTGGATGATCCGCACCCTGCGGCGGCTCAAGATGGGCCAGCACATCCGCGAAGAAGGGCCGAAGCACCATCAGGGCAAGGCGGGCACGCCCACCATGGGCGGGCTCCTGATGATCGTCGTGATCCTCATCTCCACGCTGCTTTGGTGCAACCTCCACAGCGGCGGCATCTGGGTGACGCTCATCGCCCTCGTGGGCTTCGGCGCCGTGGGCGCCTTCGATGACGCCAAGAAGCTGCTCAAGAAGCAGAACCTCGGCCTCACCAGCAGGCAGAAGATGGTCCTGCTCACGCTCATCACCCTGGGCGTGGCCTGGCTCACGCTGCACTTCGGATTGCGGGGCCACGACACGAGTCATCTCTCCGTGCCCTTCTTCAAGAACTTCTCGCCGAACCTGGGCATCTTCCTCATCCCCTGGATCTGGCTCGTGGTGGTGGGCACCAGCAACGCGGTGAACCTGACGGATGGACTGGACGGCCTCGCCACGGGCGGGCTGCTCGTCGTCTCCGTCACCTTCGCCATCCTCGCCTATGTGGTGGGCAACGCGAAGCTGGCGGCCTACCTCGTGGTGCCCCATGTGCCGGGCGGCGCCGAGCTGGCGGTGTTCATGGGCGCGGTGTGCGGCGCGTGCCTCGGCTTCCTTTGGTACAACGCCCACCCGGCGGAAGTCTTCATGGGCGACACGGGCTCCCTGGCTCTGGGCGGCGCGCTGGGCGTCGTCGCCATCATCATCAAGCAGGAGCTGCTGCTCGTCATCGCTGGCGGCCTCTTCGTCATCGAAGCCGTGAGCGTCATCCTCCAAGTGGGCAGCTACCGCCTTCGGGGCGGCAAGCGGATCTTCCGCATGGCGCCCTTCCATCACCACATGGAACTGGGCGGCCTCGCCGAGACGAAGGTCGTGATCCGGCTGTGGATCACGGCCATCGTGTGCAGCATCCTCGCCCTCAGCTCGCTGAAACTGAGGTGAGGCGGTTTAACCACCGATGGACGGCGATGGAAGCCGCCCGCCGCAGGCGGGCCTGGCGCTGCGCGGCAGGTTGAGGGCGCGAGGATGGGAGGTCTTCAAAAACCTCCAGGCCTCGCGCCCTCAACCCTCGGCTTCCACTGGCCGTGCGATGGCGGACCTCTGTGACCCTCTGTGCCTACTCTGCGCTCTCTGCGTCCCGGCGGTTGTCGTCCTCTGGTGATTTGGCCTGGCGCCTCACGCGAGGTGAAGTCCCATCCCACGAATGCGCGTCACACCCATCGCCGTCCATCGGTGCTTCCGATGATTCATCCTGCCTGGTTCGCGGGCGCGATCTCGGGCACGCCGATGACGGGGCGGCCGAAGACATAGCCTTGGCCCCACGGCACATCGGCGTCGGTGATGGCGGTCAGCTCTTCGGGCGTCTCGATGCCTTCGGCGATGAAGCCCACGCGCATGGCTCGGGCGAAGTGGGCGAGGGCGTTGAGCAGCGCCGATTGATAGGGGCGGCGGTGAGCCTGTTGAACGAGGCTTCGGTCGGCCTTGATGAAGTCCGGCGCGAGGCGCGCCATGTGGGAAAGGCTCGCCACGCCGGAGCCGAGATCATCCACCGCGATGCGCAGGCCCATGACGCGCAAGCGGCGCGCGTAGTCCTTCAAGTCATCAAGGTTGTGGACGCTCTGGGCCTCGGTGAACTCCATCACGATCTGATCGGGACGGATCGAGAGGGATTCGAGCCAGCTGGGCAGCACCTCCCAGAAATGGGGGTTCTCCAGCGTCCGGGGTTCCAGGTTCACGAAATGCAGGTGGGAGAGCGCGGGCGGCAGCAGGGCCAGCGTGTCGAAGGTGCGGGCGAGGCATTTCAGGTCCAGCGCGATGCGCTGCGGCTCGGGCAGGGAGAGGTCCGCCAGCAGCACACCGGAGCTGCGCTCCACGCCCGCCTCATCCACGAAATGGGTCAGGTATTCCCGCGCCTCCAGCCGCATGGAGCGGAGGTTCATGATGGGCTGGGTCACGGGGACGAGCTGGATCTCATCCGCGAGAATCTTCGTGAGGAGCGACTGCTCCATCGGATCTCCATGTGGGGCTTGGGACAGATTACAGCCCCGCCGGATTTGCGCCACCCCGGGAATGGCTTGGTAGGCTGGGGCTGGAGGCTCCATGGCGGACTGGACCATCGTGATGGGCGCGGGCGCGTCCGGGCGGGCGGCGGCTCACTGGCTCGCGGACCAGGGCAGGGTCGTCATCCTGAACGATGCGCGCTCGGCGCCAGAGGACGCGGCGGAACTGGCCAAGCGCGGCATCCAGGGCGTCTGGGGCGGGCATCCCCTGTCGCTGCTGGACGAATGCGCTCAAGTCATCCTCAGCCCCGGCATACCCCGCACCGCGCCCCTCGTCGCCGAAGCGGCGCGGCGCGGCATCGAGATCATCGGCGAAGCGGAACTCGCGCACCGGGCGCTCCGAGCCCGAGAGGACGGCTCCAAAATCCTCGCCATCACCGGCACCAACGGCAAAAGCACGACGACGGATCTCGTCGCCCATTTGCTGCGAACGGCCGGGATTCCCACCGCCGCCTGCGGCAACCTCGGCATCCCCTTTCTCCAGGCCGTCGCGGAAGCGAAAGGACCGACCGTCTTCGCGCTGGAGTTGAGCAGCTACCAGCTCGAAAGCCTCGACACCTTCCACGCCGAAGCCGCGGCCTTCCTCAACCTCACACCGGATCATCTCGCCCGCTACGGCGATCTCGAAACCTACCGCCGCGCGAAACTCCGCATCTTCGGTGGACAGGGGAAGGACGATCTCCGCGTGCTGCCCGCGGCCCATCCCGAACTGGCGGAAGGCGCGCCGGGGGCGGGCCGTCCAGTCCACTTCGGTTGGCGAGCTTGCGAAGCCTGGTGCGATGACGCGGGCCAGCTTCATCTCCATGGTTCACCGCTGCTTCAGCGTTCCGAGCTGAAGATCCCCGGCGCTCACAATGTGGAGAACGCGCTCGCAGCCGCGCTGCTGGCGAGCCACGGCGGCGCGTCGGCCGAGGCGATCCGCGATGGCCTCCGCACCTACCCGGGCCTCGCGCACCGCATCGCCTTCTGCGGGGAGAAGGGCGGCGTGCGCTGCTACAACGATTCCAAAGGCACCAATGTGGACGCGACCCTCATCGCCATCCGCGCGTTGCCGGGGCCGCTTGTTCTGCTTCTCGGCGGCACGGACAAGGGCGCGAGCTACGCGCCGCTGCGCGAGGCGCTGGAAGGCAAGCTGCGCCGCCTCGTCTTCCTCGGCGACGCCATCCCCCAGTTGGAGCGCGACCTCGGCGACCTGCCCCACGAGACCATCTGGGGCTTCGACGACGCCGCGAACGGCGCCTTCGAACTGGCCGAGCCCGGCGACCAGATCCTCCTCAGCCCCGCCTGCGCCAGCTTCGACCAGTTCAAGAACTTCGAAGAGCGCGGACGGAGATTCGAGGCGCTGGTGGCGGCGTGGGAACACTCATGAATGCGAAAACGGAAGGAAACTCAGAGAAGGCGGGGAAGCGCTTCTGGGCCCTAGGGCTGAAGGCCGCCTACTTGGGCTACATGTTGATGCTGTTCGTATGGATGCAGATGGCCTGGCCGTCGAGCGTTCCGGCGCAGATGGGGTGGTTGTTTCGCATTTGGACATGGTTGATGGTTCCCAACCTGCCTGCGGGGTTTGTCGCAATCCTGTTGGATCACTTTCGCTTGCCGGGGCTTAGTCCATGGTTTCATATGCACCCCCGCGCCTGGATTACCGAGTTCTGGGGAATGACCTTCCTTCTTGGGTACTTTCAGTGGTTTGTTGCGCTACCTTGGCTTTGGAGCAAGCTCATGCGCAGAGTAGGGGCAACCAACTAACATGATGGTCCCTTGGCAAGCTCCGTGCCCCGGCAAAGGCGCTTCGAGGCGCTGGTGGCGGACTGGGCGAGAGGTTGAACCGCGAAGACGCGAAGAACCCGAAGGGAATGAAACGGGGATGAACGCTGATACCGCTTCCTTTTGACTTATCAGCGTCCATCAGCGTTCATCATAGTTCCTGATTTTCTTCGCGCCTTCGCGTTGAATCGCTTTACAGCCCGAACTTCGCCACCAGCCCATCGATCTGCTTCGCCAGCGCGTGATCCTTCTCCGTCACGCCGCCCGCGTCGTGGGTGGTGAGCTTGATGCGCACATAGCCCCAGCCCAGCTCCAAGTCGGGATGGTGGCCCGCCTGCTCGGCGAGGGGCGTGATCGCGGCGACGAGACTGAAGGCGGTGACGAAATCCGGGGTCTTCACTTCGCGATGCAGGGCCTTGTCGCGCTCGATCCAGCTCATGTCGGTCTCCTGGCTCCAGCCTACTCCAGCCGCCGCGCGGCCAGAACGCCCGCGGCGCCCGTGAGGCCCGCGACGGCGAGGATCGCGGCGCCCAGGCCCATCCAGTCCGCCACGACGCCCGCCAGCAACGCGCCGATCACATAGCCGCCGTCGCGCCAGAGGCGATAGACGCCCACGGCCATGGGGCGCCAGCCCGCGTGCGCGCGGTCGCCCACGGCCGCAAGCAGGGTGGGATAGACCATGGCCGTGCCCAGGCCCAGGAGGATCGCATCGGCGGCGAAGGCCGCCATCCCGTGCGACCAGGGCAGGGCCGCGAGCGCGAGGGCCTGGACGATCATGCCCCAGGCGATGAGCGGTCGCCGTCCCCAGTGATCCGACAGCCATCCCGTGCCGAGCTGAGCGACGCTCCAGGAAGCGGGATAGAGCGCGGCGAGAAGACCGATCTGCGACAGGCCCAATCCTTTCGCCGCGAAGAAGAGCGGCAGCAGGCCCCAAGCCAGGCCGTCGTTGAGGTTGTTCACCATGCCGACCCAGGACAGCGTGGACAGCACGGGATCGGCGTAGCTGCCCAGGCGCATCACTTCCCCTGACGAAAGCTCGGATCGCGCGCCGCCCTCCAACGCCGCGTGGTTCTTCGTCTCGCCCACGGCGAAGATGGAGAGGACCAGCCCGATCAACGCGAAGGCGAAACCGAGCAAGAAAGGCCAGGGGCGCAGGCCGTGGCGCGCCGCGATCCAGCCGGTGAGCAGCGCCATGAGCGCCACGGCGGCGTAGCCCGCGAATTCGTTGAGCCCCATGGCGAGGCCGCGATTCTTCGGACCCGCGAGATCAATCTTCATGATGACGGCCGTGGACCAGCACAGGCCCTGGTTCAGGCCCAGCAGGAGGTTCGCCGCGATGATCCAGCCCCAGGACGGCCCGAAGGCCAGCAGCAGCGGCACGGGCAGGCCGATGATCCAGCCAAGCGCGAGGATGGGTTTACGGCCGTGGCGCTGCGACAGATGCCCCGCGAGCACATTGGCCCCGGCCTTTGCGAGGCCGAAGCCGATGAGGAAGGTAAGGATCGCCGTGCGCGCGCGCAGGCCGAAACCCTGTTCAGCCAGCGCAGGCAGGATGCTGCGCTCCATGCCCGCCATGGCGCCGACGAAGGCGTTGACGAGGACGAGCAGGGCGAAGGGCCGCGCGTTGGCCCGCAAACCCAGTTTCAGCTCCGCCATGTCAGCGTTCGACGGGATAGCCGAGCTCGTTCCAGCGGCCCATGCCGCCGGAAAGCGAACGCACCTTCGTGAAGCCCGCCTCCATCAGCACCTCGGTCCCCTTGTTCGAGCGCCCGCCGGCCTTGCAATTGACGACGATGGGCTGGTCCTTGAAGGCCTTCAATTCATCCAGACGCGAGGCCAGCTCACCGAGCGGAATGAGGCGCGCGCCCTTGAGATGGCCTAGTGGGCCAGTGAACTCATCGGGCTGGCGCACATCCACGAGCAGAGCGCTTTCCGGCAGGGCCACCAATTCTTCGCAAGTGATCTGCGGCACGGTGGCGCACCCGGCTCCTACCTCGCACACCGCGCCGCCGCTGGGAATCTCCACGCCCTTGCCATCGCGAGTGCAGGCGAGGTTCGCCATCACCACCGCCTTCATCCACTCCGCGGGCGGCATCTGCAGGCCCTGGAGCCAAGCCACATAGGCCTCGCGGCTCTTGGGCTGGAGGCGCGGATTGTTCTTCCGTTCATCCGCCAGCGTGGATTCCTTGCGGCCGCGGTAGTCGTGGCCGGGGAAGACGAGCAGGGCGCCGTCGAGGTCCGACAGCTTCTGCAGCGAATCCCAATGCGCGCCCGGGTCGCCGCCGGGCAGGTCCGTGCGCCCCGCGCCGCCTTCGCCAAGGAAGAGGAAGTCGCCGGTGAGCAACCGGTCCGGCAGGCGCAGCGACATGCTGTCCGCCGTGTGGCCCGGCGTGTGGATCACCTCCATGGGCACCGCGCCGACCAGGATGCGGCGGCCCTCTTCCACGCGGGCGTTGCCTTCGGCCACGCGGGACGCGGCATGCACCACATGGTCCGCGCCTGTGCGGTCCCGCAGCAGGGCGCAGGCGGAGAGGTGGTCGGCATGCACATGCGTGTCCACCACCGCGCGGAGCTTCAGGCCGCGCTCCGTGAGGACGCGCAAGTAGTGGTCCTCGCGGCCCAGCAGCGGATCCACCAACGCCGCGTCGGCGCCGTCAGCGACGAGATAGGTTTTGCAGTTTCCGTCGTTCAGCTGCTCGAAGATCATGGCTCGCCTCGCGGAGGCAAGATTAACGCCTTAGGCCGGAACCGGCGCGCGCAGTTCTTCGAGCTCTTCGCGGAGCAGCCATTCCTCGGGGTGGGCCGCGGCTGCCTTGGCGATGTCCGCCAGAACGGCGTGATCGAATTGACCCGATTCACGCTGGCGGCGCAACTCCGCGTAGCGGGCGGCCATGTCTGGCGGCAGCGCCTCGGCCTTGGCGGCGCGGGCGCGGGCCTCGGCGTCGCCGGTGGCGAAAGCGTTGAAGGCGCCGAAGGCCGCGTCCCAAGCCTCGGGGTCGGCGGGGCCGCCCGCGACCGAGGACAGGGCGGCGCTGGTGAAGACGAGGCCATTGGCGGGGCGGATGCCCTCGTGCAGCGACGCATCGCCGAAGAGCACGACCGCGTCGCCTTCGATGGGCGCGCCCGTCGCCTTACCTTCTTTCGAGACGAGGATGGGACCGCGAAGGTGGGCCGCGACGGTGCGGAGACCGGGCGCGTGCTCGCGTTCGGCCTTGTCCAGTTTCGTGACGAGGCCCGTGACCTCCGTGCCGTCGGAAAGAACGAGGTGGTTCACGGTGCGGGCCTCCAGCGCCTGCTCCAGTCCGAAATCGCCGCCGCGCTTCCAGGCCAGCGTCGCCTCGAACTGGTCCAGCACCTCGAAGAGATGGTCGAAGTCCCGCGCCACGAAGAGCTGGGGCTGCATGGTCGTGATGTCGTATTCCGTGTCCACGCAGGCGAGCGAGAGCGGCAGCTTCCGCACGGCCTTGGTGAGGCAGTGCTCGGCTTCGCCGATGGAGCTGAGGAGTCCCGCGCCGTAGATCTTGGGAGAAGCGAGGTCGCCGATGAGGCCGTATTCCGCCGTCCACCAGTAGAGGCGGCTGGCCTTCGTGTTCTCGCTGGTGAAGCGCTTGGCCGCGCCCGCGGCCGTGAGGCGAGTTTCCGCCGCCCGCACCTGTTCGGGCGAGGCGGTGGGGTCCTCCTTCACGACGCTGAGGTTGCGGATGGCCTCGAAGACCTCCTGGTCCTCCAGCGAGGCGATGGCCTTGAACCCCACTTGCCCGCAGCGGCGAACATAGTCGGCGTAGCGCGCGCTGGCGAGGATGGGCGCGTGGCCTGCGCTCTCATGCACGATGTCCGGCGCGGGCGTGTAGGCGATGTGGCTGTGGTCGCGGATGTCCTCGGCGATGGCCAGCACCTTCATCGTCTGCAGCTCCGTGAAGACCGCGGGCGGCAGGAAGCCGCGCACGGCCACGGCGCACCAGCCGAGCGCCTCCAGCTTCTCGTTCATCTCGTCCAGGCTGGGGATGCGCTCCAGGCCGATGCCGGTGGCCGCGAGCCCTTCGAGGTAGACCGGATGGGCCTTGTCCCGCAAATGGCCCGTGAGGCGGCGCAGGATGTGGCGCCAAACGGCCTGGTCCCGCGGCGTGTAGGCGCCGTAGTCCTGGGCCACTACGAAACGGCGGAGGTGGCTCGGGAGCTTGGCGATGGCGCGTTCGGTCGGGGTCATGTCGGCCTCGCATCCCAAGGTAGGGCGTGAAAGCCAATGACGGAATTCCAAAAATATCGGGTTGGATCGTCGTTTTACCGACGAGTCTTCAGATGCCGGGCCAGTCGCTTCAGGACCAGCTCCGCCGCCGGGGAGGCGCCTTTGGCCGGGAAGAGGGCCACGATCTCCACGGCCTGGGGTTCCCGCTCCATCAGCGGCGTCACGCGAAGGTCCTTGGGAAACGCTCCGAGGCGCCGCAGATCGGGCGCGATGGCGCAGCCCTTGTAGGCCCGCAGCACGGCGAAGAGGTGGAGGAAGCTCTCCACCCGCGCGGCCTCCTTCGCCTGGATGCCCGCCGCCGCGAAGCGCGCGCTGTTGGCGCCGCCGTAGGGATCGTCCCGCAGCCAATCCACGAAGGGAACGCCCGCGAGATCCGCCACCCGGAGCTTGGCCTTCTTCGGCAGCGGCGCGTCCGGCGCGGCGAGGACGACGAAGGGCAGGCGCAGCAGCGTGCGGTTCTCCACGCCGCGATGAGGCGGCAGCGGGGTGAAGCCGAGGGCGAGGTCCAATTGGTGGGTCTGCACCTGGCGAACCAACTCGAAGGCCCCGCCGAAGCTCACTTCCAGCTTGATGCGCTTCGACGCCAGCTCCGTCGCCAGGGGCGCGAGGAGGAAGTCCGAGAGCGTGGGGTTGAGGCCCAGGCGCAGGCTGGCTTCCGGCGAGGCGAGATCCCGCAGGCGACGCAGATTGAGCTGGTGCAGGGGGCCTTCGGCCGCCTCGTAGAGCCGTTCGCCCCGCGTCGTGAGGCGCAGGCGCTTGCCCGCGGCCCGTTCCAGCAGCGGCTCACCGCCGCCGAGGGAATCCTCCAGCGCTTTCAGATGCTCGCTCACGACCGAACGCGCGACGCCGAGGTGCTGCGCCGCCGCTTCCAGCGACCCGGTTTCCACGGCCGCCGCGAAGGCTTCGAGCCAGGTGAGGTGGCGGGGCAGCTTGCGGGTCATTTCACTGTTGAACCGCAAAGACGCGAAGGACGCAAAGGAAAAGACGCGATTGTTGGAATACTTTTGAGCATGGCTTTCCAGCATCTGCGACCCCGCGACTACCTGGCCATGCCGTGGAAGGATGGCGGCGGCGTGACGGAGCAGATCGCCATCGAGCCGCCGGACGCCACGCTGGCGAGCGGCTTCCTGTGGCGCCTGAGCATGGCGCGGGTGGAGCGGTCGGGGCCGTTTTCGCGCTTCGAGGGTTACGACCGCACCTTGTTGATGCTGGAGGGCGGCGGGCTCGACCTCGATTTCGGAACCCACGGCATGGTTCGGCTCGACGAGTCCTTCCGACCTTTCGCCTTCAGCGGCGATTGGGAGGCGAACGCGACGCTTCCGCGCGGTCCGGTGCGTGATTTCGGCGTCATCAGCGACCGCGCGCGCATCCGTCACGAGGTCCGGGTGCTGGTCCTTGGCGCGGAGCCGGTTTCGATCCAAGCCGCGTCCCCTGCCTGGATCATCGCCCTGACCGGGCGTTGCGAACTTGAACCGCAGCGTGTGGAACTCGCACCCATCGAAGCTGCGCGCTTGGAGGATGAAGCCTCCGAAGTGAGGGGCCTGTCTCCGGGCGCGCGCTGCCTGCTCGTGCGCTTCGAACCGGTTGGGCGCAAAATGGCCTGATGCCCTCTTCCACGGACCACCCGCTCTGGGCGCCCTACCGCGACCTGCGCGCCGCGGGTCGGCGCGAATTCGGCGAGCGCGAGGTCTTCATCGCCGAGGGCCGCATCCTCGTCGAGGACTTGCTGGCGGCGGGCCGCGCGGGGCGGCTCATCGTGCATTCGGTGGCGACGACGCCCGCCCTCGCCGAGCAGCTCAGGCCCCAGCTTCCCGCCCACGCGGTGTTGCTCGTGGCGCCGGAAGAAGACCTGCACGCCCTCGCGGGCTTTCCGTTTCATCGCGGCGTGCTGGCCTGCGCCGAAGTGCCGGACACGCCGCCGGAGGATCAGCTCCTCGCCTGCGAGCGGCTGCTCGTCCTGCCGCGTCTGGATGACGCGGAGAACCTGGGCCTGTTGCTCCGAAGCGCCGCGGCGCTGGGCATGGACGGCGTGCTGCTGGGCAAGGGCCCCGACCTCTGGAGCCGACGCACGCTGCGCGTCTCCATGGGCGCGGCCTGGCGTCTGCCCGCCTGGCGCGCGGATGATCCGAGCGAGTTGCTCGCGCGCTGGCACGCGAAAGGCGGCGAGATCGTCGGCGCCGCGCTCGGCCCCGGCAGCGAGATGGCCCACGCCTGGATCCCCGCGAGGCGCTGCGCGCTCCTCCTCGGCCCCGAAGGCTCCGGCCTCGACCCCGCCTGGCTCCTGCGCTGCGACCGCCGCGTCGTCATCCCCATGGCCAACGCCGTGGACAGCCTCAATGTCGCCGCCGCCGGCGCGATCCTCATGTACCAGATGACGGGGCACAGAGATGGATGAATCACACAGCCCTATTCATATCAACTGGAATACCTGCCGCTTTAATTTCTCTAGCCAGCTGCAAATGCCATCCTCCAGCCGGGTCGAGAGCAATGAATATGACGCCAGAATAGTCAGATGGGATTTCGATGTCTCCTTTGTGGAGCGCACAAACTCGAGATCGTCCAAGCCGACCAATGAAATAGCCGAGTTCCAGGAGAACATTCTGACGAGCACGAAACTTTTGCGTTTCGTAAGGGGAATCTCTTAGCCCTGCTCTATCATCTGGAGTAAGCAGTACAATAGCAAAACCGACGCTTGCAAAATTTTCAAACTTTTCAATAATCGTTTTGCCTTGATTTGGCTGCTCGCGAAGGATGATTACCTCTTGCTTGAGACGCTCAAGGAAGCGTGCGACTTCATGAAGAGCTGCCTCATCATGTCCGTGCACAAGAAATATTTTATTCCCCAGCTCAGACATTTGATTGCCAGACGAGTCATTTAATTCATTGGTGAGCTGAATTTCATTGTCGAGCACCTCGACAAATGCTCTAAGTCTAGAAAGCTTTGTTTGAAGGTTCTCATGCCGAAGGCGTTGAAAGTCAGCCTCGCTCATGCGAGTTGTGATTGTCGCATACCTTCCGGCATTTATAAAGCTCTGAACATTGCTTGAATTATCTCCGAAAGCTTTTACAAGAGCATCTCGAGTAACCAAGCTCCAGCTGCCGAATATGTCGCTTGATATGGCTCGATTCCCCAACAACTCCTCCCCTTTTGAGATTTGTATGAGGATCAGTTTTTTGCCTTGCTGGGGTGTGATCGTTGGAGACCCAACAGGTAACGCTGGTTTCTTGGCGTTGGTTGCCATGTGGTTCCTCGGTAGTAAAGTCTAGAAATGATGATTGCCATATGTTTATGTGAAGGACACTGTTCTATTTTGAATCTCTGACTACAGACATAGGTCAGCGCGTCACCCATTGGGCGAACTGCATCCAAAGGTGAGTACCGCCGAGCATCAGGCGCAAGGGCCCCGAGACGATGATGAGCAGGGCGCCCCATCCGAAGGCCGGGTGCAGGCGGCGCGACTTCCAGGTGTCGTAGGCCACGAAGGCGAGGACGACGAGGTCCTTCACACCGAAATACATGAGGATGCCGCGGTCGTGAATGGCGGGAACGGGGATTCGCGCGATCGCCGCCGTGAGCAGGCTCAGGGCGGCCAGAAGCATGAGCCTGCGGTGGGTCTCGCGGTTGGCGCGAAAGTGCAATCCCAAGCCCACGAGGATGGAAAAGACCAAAAGGTCCACCAGGGGGACGACGAGGAACACCAGGGGCGGAGGGCCAGGACTATGGCCCAGGCGCGCGGCCGAGATGGCCGTGACCGCGCCGAGCAGCACCAGCGTCACGGCCAGGAATGCCCCGAAGATGCCCAGGCGCATGTGGAGCTTCACCCGCCTGGAAGCGATGAGCCAGCACTGGACGAGGAAGAGCGTGAACCAGAGAGTCATCACGACCCCATGGATCAGCACCAGCGGGCGGATCGCCGGGGCGCCGTAGACATCCTTCAGGAAGAAAGTCTTCGCGAAGCCCCAGAACATGATGATCAGCGCGACCACCGCGCCCGAAACATAGAAATAGCGACTGCGGCTCCGGAGAGTTGACTGCTCGGTGGCCATAGGGGCTCCTTGGTCCCGTCAGCCTAATCGCTTCCGTATCAGAAAGGTGCCGTTTTTTTATCAGTCTTGCTCAGTTTCAGGAACCAGATACACCACGGCGTTGATGTGCATGCCCGCGCCCACGGAGGCTAGGAGGACGAGGTCGCCGGGATGGATGGCGTGGCCTCCGAGGCGGCCTTTGGCGATGAGGTCCCACAGCGTCGGGACGGTGGCGACGCTGCTGTTGCCGAGGGTGGCGATGGTCATGGGCATGATGCCTTCGGGCGTCTTCAGGCCTTCGGAGGCGTACAGCGCGTCCACGATGGCCTCGTCCATCTTGAGGTTCGCCTGGTGGATGAGGATCTTGGAGATCTCCGCGAGCTTCACGCCCGCCTTGTCCAGCGCGGCCTTGAGCGCGAGGGGAACCTGCTGGACGGCGAAGCGGTAGAGTTTGCGGCCCTCCATCTTGATGAAGCGTTCGCCGTGGCAGGCGCCCGCCTTGAAGGAAGGCCCGGTCACCAGCAGGCCCGCGCCTTCCATCGCGTGGGAGCGCGCGGCGGTGGCGAGGATGCCATCTTCCGTCTCGCGGCCTTCGAGGATCACCGCGCCCGCGCCATCGGCGTAGATGAGGCTGTCGCGGTCATGGGGATCGGAGACGCGGGAGAGCGTGTCCGATCCGATCACCATCACGCGCTTCGCGTCGCCGCAGCGGATCATGGCGTCGGCCTGCATCACGCCCTGCACCCAGCCGGGGCAACCGAAGATGAGGTCGTAGGCCGCGCAATCGGCCTTGCGGATTCCAAGCCGGGCCTTCACCCGCGCGGCGAGGGAGGGAACCATGTCGCACTGGGTGCTGCCGGATCGCACATCGCCGAAGTTGTGGGCGACGATGAGGCCATCGAGCGATTCAGGATCGAGGCCCGTTGACGCGAGCGCGTCGTTCGCCGCCTGGAAGGCGAGGTCCGAGGTGACTTCCTCGGGCTTCGCGTAGCGCCGTTCGCGGATGCCGGTGATGGCCTCGAACTGCTCCAGGATCTCCGCCGTGGGCTTGGGGATGGGCGCGCCGCTGGCATCGCGGAAGTCGTGCTGGAGAAAGGCCGCGTTGGGCACGACCTGGTCCGGCAGAACCGATCCGCTGCCAACGATCACCGATCGAATGCCCATGCCGCCCCCGTGCCAGCTCCCAGCATGGGCTTATCAAATCGGATAAAAAAATAATCTGTGCTTATGGTCACATTCCATTGAGGCGCGCCGGCCTCCGCGTGGTCGCTTTTCGTTCAGCCCTGCATGCGCCTCAGCTTCTGCACCACCGTGTCGAGGCTTTGCAGGAAGCGGGAGCGGTCCTTGTCCGTGAAGGGCGCGGGGCCGCCGGATACTTCGCCCATGTCGCGAAGCTGGGCCATGAGTTCGCGGGTGGCGAGGGCGTCGCCGATGGATTCGTCGGTGAAGACGCGGCCGCGCGGATCCAGCGCTTTCGCGCCCTTGGCGAGCGCCCGCGCGGCGAGGGGGATGTCCTGGGTGATGACGACACTCGCCGCGTCCGCGCGATCCGCGATCCAGTCATCCGCCGCGTCGAGGGCGCCCTTGGCGACGACGACGAGCTCAAAGCGATCTTCGCGCGGGATGGCGAGGCGGCTGTTGGAGACGAGGATCACCTTCAGATCCAGCCGCCGCGCGACGCGGTAGATCTCCTCCTTCACAGGACACGCGTCGGCGTCCACGAGAAGGGTGATCACGGGATGGATCAGGCGTCCCCTTCGGGCAGCGAGGCTTCTTGGCTTTCTTCCGCGCCTTCATCCCCGCTGCGCTTCTGGGCCTTGCGCTGGGCCTTCTCCTCGGCCTTCTGCTGCTTGGCCATTTCGCGCTGGCGCTTTTCGAAATTGTAATTGGGCTTCTTGGGCATGGCGGCTCCGAGATCAGTTCCAGACCTGCTTGCCGGCTACCCAGGTGCCGAGCACCTTGCCGGGGAGCTGCCAGCCCTTGAAGGGCGTGTTGTAGCTCTTGGA